>NZ_JBFAPE010000032.1:0-64386 GCF_040675615.1 Streptomyces sp. NPDC049585
CCCGCACGCCCCTACGGGGCGCCGTGGTGGCACGTGACGACGATCCGCCGGACACGCCCTAGCCCGCGCCCCGAAGGGGCGCGGGGCGGTGTCGATCTGCGGCTACCGCCGCGTGGGCGCGATCGGCCACCGACGGCCCGCAGCCGAGACGCGACCCCGGCCGCCGGGCGCGGCACGGCACCCCCTCTGCGGGCCGTCGTGGCTTGTCGCGCAGTTCCCCGCGCCCCTTAGGGGCGCCGTGGTGGCATGTGACGACGATCCGCCGGACACGGCCTGGCCCGCGCCCTACGGGGCGCTCCGCTCAGCCCTTCAGTTCCGCCAGGAAGCCCAGGGCCACGCGCCAGGCGTCCTCGGCCGCCTCGGCGTCGAAGTCGGGCAGGTCGGGGTCGGTGAACAGGTGGCCCGCGCCCGGGTAGCGGTGGACCTCCACGTCGGCGCCGGCCCGCTGCATGCGCAGGTACCAGGCGCCCAGCCAGTCGTGCGGCTCGAACGGGTCGGGGTCGGCCACGTGCAGCTGGACGGGCAGGTCGTCCACCGAGGCGTCCTCCGGCAGGTCGGAGGTGCCGTGCAGGAGCAGCAGGCCGCGGGCCCGCTCGTCGCCGAGGGCCAGGTTCTGCGCGATCGAGCCGCCGAGCGAGAAGCCGGCGTAGACCAGGCCGCGGGCCGAGAGCGGGGCCGCTGCCCGGACGGCGCGGAGCAGCAGTTCCTCCCGGCCGATCTCGTTCTTGATCTCCATGCCGTCCTCGACGGTGTCGGCGGTGCGGCCCTCGTAGAGGTCCGGTACGTGCACCTCGTACCCGGCGGCGCGCAGCCGGTCCGCCGCGGCGTGCACGGCCGGGCGCAGACCGTAGGCCGAATGGAAGAGCAGGATCGTGGTAGGGGAGTCCTGGTCCGAGGTTGTCACGTGGTCACTTCCTTAACTGCTGGATCGCGTGTCCCCATCGTGCCAGTTACGGTCGTGGCAGGGACGCGCGCCGGCAGGTCGCCGGAAGGAGCTGAGGCCCATGGAGGACGTACTGCGTCCCCTCGCGGTCGTCGGCGGCGCGCTGTTCGTCACGCTCGTCGTCGGCTGGATCGCCGACCAGATCGTCCGCCGGATCGCCGACCGGCACCCCGAGGATGCGCTGTGGCCGTTGCTGCACCGCTGCCGCATGCCGCTGCGGCTGGTGCTGTGCGCGGCGCTGCTGCGCGGCGGTTACACCTCGCTGCGCATGCCCGCCTACCGGGAGGCCGTGGTGGGCCAGGCGCTGACACTGGTGCTGATCGGCGCCTGCGCGTGGCTGGCGGCGCGGCTGGCCACGGCGGTGGTCGAGGCGGGGTACGCGCGGTACGCGGCCGGGGCGCGGGACCCGGCGCGGATGCGCCGGGTACGGACGCAGGTCACCTTGATCCGCCGCGTCGTGACGGCCGTGGTGGCCGTGGTGGCGGTCGCGGCGATGCTGCTGACCTTCCCCGGCATGCGGGCGGTGGGCACCTCGATGCTGGCCTCGGCCGGTCTGATCGGCATCGTGGCCGGTGTGGCCGCGCAGTCCACGCTCGGCAACCTCTTCGCAGGGCTGCAGATCGCCTTCGGCGACATGGTGCGCATAGGCGACACGGTCGTGGTGGGCGGCGAGTGGGGCACCGTCGAGGAGATCACACTGACCTATCTCGTCGTCAAGACCTGGGACGAGCGCCGCATCACCATGCCGGTGTCGTACTTCACCGGCCGGCCCTTCGAGAACTGGTCGCGCGGCAATCCGCGGATGACCGGCACGGTCTTCCTGCACCTGGACCACACGGCCCCCATCGACCTGATGCGCGAGCACCTGCACCGGCTGCTCAAGGGCGTGCCCGAGTGGGACGGGCGGGCCTGGAGCCTGGTGATCACCGACACGACGCCGTCGACCATCCAGGTACGGGCCCTGGTGACGGCCAAGGACCCCGACGACGTGTGGACCCTGCGCTGCGTGGTGCGCGAGGAGCTGGTGGCCTGGCTGCGCCGGGAGCACCCGTACGCGCTGCCGCGCATCAACACCGCGCCCGCGCCGGGCCTCGAGGACGCGCCCGACCGCCGGCAGGCCTCGCCCACCTCGGGCGACATCGGGCCGGGCCCCGGCACGACCTGAGGCGGCCCGGGGCTGCTGCCCGTCAGATACCGCGCAGGGTCCGCTCGTCCAGGTGCCGCAGCACCCGGTCAACGACCTCCGGGTCCATGCCCGCCTCGCTGCGGGCGGCGATGACCTCGCGCCGGGCCGCCGAGAGCAGCTCGGCCTGTACCCGGTGCAGCGTGCGCAGCCGGGCGACGCGCTGCGCCTGGGCCTCGCGGCGCTCCTCGTCGACCATGTCGGGGCTGATGCGCGCGCCGATGTCGTAGGCCCGCCGGCCGAGCGCCTCCATCATGTCCTCGGAGAGGTCCTCGGCCTCGACGATCTCCATCAGCCGGTGTCGGGCCGCCTTCGCCGCCCGGGCGGCCAGCTGCCGCTCCAGCTCCCGGCTGGCGTCGGTGTCCTCGCTGACGCCGAGCACCTTCACCAGCCGCGGCAGGGTCAGGCCCTGGACGACGAGGGTGACGATGATGACCGCGAAGGCGATGAAGAGGATCTCGCCGCGGGCCGGGAAGGGCGACTTGTCCTGCTTGGTCAGGGGGACGGCCAGGGCGAGGGCCACGGTGGCCACCCCGCGCATACCGGACCACCAGGTCACCACCGTCTCGCGCCAGCTGACCAGGATCTCCTCCTCCACGTCACGGCGCTTGTGCAGCTTCTTCGTCAGCCAGGCCGCGGGCAGCAGCCACAGCAGCCGTACGCCGACCACCACCGCGACCACGATGCCGCCGATGCCCAGCATCTCGCCCCAGCGCCCGGAGGCCGTGCTGACGGCGTTGTGCAGCTCCAGGCCGACCAGGCCGAAGGCGACGCCGGTGACCAGGGTGTCGACGACCTCCCAGAAGGTGTGCCCGGCCAGCCGGCCCAGGACGTCGTCGGGGTCGTGCGTGTACTCGGCCAGGTACAGGGCGGTGGTCAGCACGGCCAGCACGCCCGAGCCCTTGAGCTCCTCGGCGACGACGTAGGAGACGAACGGCACCAGCAGGGTCAGGCCGATCTGCAGCGTGGCGTCGTCCAGGACGGTCATCAGCCGCCGGGCGACCCAGCCGAGCCCCAGGCCCACGGCGACGGCGACCACGGCGGAGAGCACCAGCGCGCCGATGGCCTGCGGCACCGAGAAGGTGCCGCTGACGGCCGCGGCGATGGCCACGTGGTAGAGCACGATGGCCGTGACGTCGTTGAAGAGGCCCTCGCCCTCCAGGATGGACACCAGGCGGCGCGGCAGGCCCAGCTCGCCGGCGACGGAGGTGACGGCGACCGGGTCGGGAGGCGCCACCAGCGCGCCCAGGGCCACGGCGGCGGCGACGGAGATGCCGGGCACGATCACATTGGCCACGGCGGCGACGGCCGCGGTCGTGACGAAGACCAGCGCGACCGCCAGCAGGAAGATCGGCCGTTTGTTGACCGCGAACTGCCGCCACGAGGTGCGCTGGGCGGTGGCGTACAGCAGCGGCGGGAGCACCAGCGGGAGGATGTACTCCGGCGGGATGTTCACGTTCGGCACGAACGGCAGCACGGCCAGGACGATCCCGCCGATCGTCATCAGGACCGGGGACGGCACTCCCAGCCGGTCCCCCAGCGGCACTGTGACCAGCGCGCCGAGCAGGAGGACGAACAGCAGGGCGAGCTGGTCCACGGATGCCCTCCGGGCGGGTCGGTGCGATCGAACAGACCTCCTCCAGCCTGCCTCAACCGCGCCGCGCCCGCCCCACGGGCCCCTGGCGTCAGGCGCTCTCGGCGCGCACCCTGTCCAGGGCGTACTGCAGGTCGTCCGGGTAGGCGCTCTCGTACTCCACCCAGCGGCCGTCCGAGGGGTGCTCGAAGCCCAGCCGCACCGCGTGCAGCCACTGGCGCGTGAGCTTCAGGCGCTTGGCCATCGTCGGGTCCGCGCCGTACGTCAGGTCGCCGACGCACGGGTGACGGTGGGCGGACATGTGCACCCGGATCTGGTGGGTGCGGCCCGTCTCCAGCTTGATGTCCAGCAGGCTGGCCGCCCGGAACGCCTCGATCAGGTCGTAGTGGGTGACCGACGGCTTGCCGTCGGCGATGACCGCCCACTTGTAGTCGTGGTGCGGGTGACGGCCGATCGGCGCGTCGATCGTGCCGCTCATCGGGTCCGGGTGGCCCTGCACGAGCGCGTGGTAGCGCTTGTCGACCGTGCGCTCGCGGAACTGCTGCTTCAGCAGGGAGTACGCCCGCTCGGACTTGGCCACCACCATCAGGCCGGAGGTGCCCACGTCCAGGCGGTGCACGATGCCCTGGCGCTCCGCGGCACCCGAGGTGGAGATGCGGTAGCCCGCCGCGGCCAGACCACCGATGACCGTCGGGCCAGTCCAGCCCGGGCTGGGGTGCGCGGCCACGCCCACCGGCTTGACGATCACGACGATGTCGTCGTCGTCATGGACGATCTCCATGCCCTCCACGGGCTCGGCGACCACCTGCACCGGCGCCGGCGGCGCCGGCATCTCGACCTCCAGCCAGGCACCCCCGGTCACCCGGTCGGACTTGCCCGCCACCGCCCCGTCCACCTGGACCTTGCCCGCGGCGGCCAGCTCGGCGGCCTTGGTGCGGGAAAAGCCGAACATTCGGGCGATCGCGGCGTCGACGCGCTCGCCTTCCAGGCCATCGGGTACGGGGAGGGCGCGGGTCTCGGGAATCGTGCTCACCAGTCGAGTATGACGGACGGGCGCGCGGCGCCCGTCCCGGGCTCAGTCGTGGTGGACGGTGCCGTCCGGGTCCAGGCCCCGGAACGACAGGATCACGATGAGGATCCCGCCACAGACGATCGCCGAATCCGCAAGGTTGAAGACCGCGAAGTGCGCGGGCGCGATGAAGTCCACCACGCCGCCTTCGAAACCACCCGGCGAACGGAACAGCCGGTCGGTGAGATTGCCCAGCGCCCCGCCGAGCAGCAGCCCCAGCGCGACCGCCCACGGCAGGCTGTACAGCTTGCGGGCGATCCGGGCGATCGCCACGATCACCGCCGCGGCGATGACCGTGAAGACGATGGTCATCGCCTCGCCGATGCCGAACGCCGCACCCCGGTTGCGGATCACCTCCAGCTGCAGCCACGTACCGATCACACGGATCGGATCATGGTGCTCCAGATGGGCCACCACCAGCAGCTTGCTGCCCAGGTCCAGGAGATAGGCCAGGGCGGCCACCACCAGCAGCACCGCGATCCGCCGCCGGCCCCTGGGCCCGGCCTCCCCGCCGGCCGCCGCCTCGGTGGGCCGTCCCGTCTGTTCCGCCTCAGTCACGTGAGTCCCTGGAGTGTCGTCCTGCTGACTGAGGACGAGGGTACGGCACGCACAGGGGGGCCGGTCAGCGGCGTTCCTGCCGCTGCTTGCACTCCACGCACAACGTCGCCCGCGGGAACGCCTGCATCCGCGCCTTGCCGATCGGATTGCCGCAGTTCTCGCACCGGCCGTACGTACCGGCCTCCAGCCGCTCCAGCGCCCGCTCCGTCTGCACCAGCATCTCGCGGGCGTTCGCCGCCAGGGCCAGTTCGTGCTCCCGGGTGATGTTCTTCGTCCCCGTGTCCGCCTGATCGTCACCCGCCCCGTCACCGGAATCCCGCATCAGACCGCTGATCGCCGCCTCCGACGCCTCGATCTCCGACCGCAACCGCCCCATCTCGTCCGTCAGGAGCGTCCGGGCCTCCGCCACCTCCGCCGGCGACCAGGGCTCCTCCCCCGGCCGCACCACGAGCTCCCCCGGAGCCACCGTCCGGGCCCCCGGAACCTTCGCACCCATGGTCTTCTTCGCAGCCACCGTCCTGGCTCCCGTCTGTTCAGCGGGCACCGCCGTCGCCGCCGGTGCGGACTCCTCGGCCGCAGCGGCCGGGGCGGCCGGGGCCTTCTTCACCACGGAACCCCCACGGGCCCGCGCGGTGCCCTCGGCGGCCTGCGCCTCGGTCACCGTGGCAGTCTTCCCCGCAACAGCCGACTTCCCCGCCCCCGCCCCCTTTTTGGCCGATGCGACGCTCCCACCGGACCCAGCCACCCCCTCGGCCCCGGCGCCCCCGGAGGGCGGGGCCTTCCTGGCCGGGGCCGCCTTGCGGCCACCGGCCGCGGACCCGCCGCCGCCGTCGGAGGCCGCCGTCCGGCCGGGTGCGGCCTTCTTGGCGGTCCCCGCACCAGTTCCGGCGGAGCCGGCCGCCTTCCTGCCCGGTGCGGCCTTGGTGCCGCCTCCCGCCGAGGCTGCGTTTTCAGGCAGCTCGGCCGTCTTCTTGGCCGTCGCCTTCTTCCCGGGCGCAGCCTTGGCGGCCGCTTTCTTTGCGCCGCCCTCGGACGGCGCAACCGCCACCTTCTTGCCGGCCCCCACCCCGGAGGGGTCCGGCGCTGCCGCCTTCTTGCCGGGCGAGACCTTCTTGGCCACGGTCTTCTTGCCGGGCACAACCTTTTTGGCCGCCGCCTTCTTCGCGGGGGCGGCCTTGGCCGCCGTCCTCTTCGCGGGGGCCGCCTTCTTCCCGCCACCCTCCCCCGCTGCCGCGCTTCCGGACGGGGCGGCAGCCGCCTTCTTCCCGGCCCCCGCCCCGGACGAGGCTGCCGCCGAGCCGGCCGCCTTCTTGCCGGGTACAGCCTTCTTGGCCACCGCCTTCTTCGCGGTGCCCTCCGTGGACCGGGCCACTGCCCCGGCCCCCGCTGCGGCCGAGCCGGCCGTCTTCTTCGCGGGGGCAGCCTTGGCCGCCGCCTTCTTCGCGGAGGCGGCCTTCTTCCCGCCACCCTCCGCCGCTGCAGCGCCTCCGGACGGGGCGGCCGCCGTCTTCTTCCCGGCCCCCGCGCCGGACGGGGCCGGCGCTGCCGCCGAGCCGGCTGATTTCTTCGCCGGGGCGGCCTTGGCCGCCGTCTTCTTCGCGGGGGCCGCCTTCTTGGCGCGAGCGCCCGCTGGCGCCGCGCCTGCGGACGGGGCGGCCGTCGCCTTCCCGCCGGGCGCGGCCGGGCCGGTCGTCTTCTTGGCCGCCTTCGCGGCCTTCGCGGCCGGGGGCGCAGCCGACTTGCGCGTCGTCGACTTTTCCGCCATGCCGCTACCCCTTCACATTTTACGATCTTGCGCGCAAATCGTGCGGGAACGATAAATCGGCGCACGGCATGCGGCAACGGGGCACGCCGGTCCGCCGGTATGCGCCCCGCCTCCGGCCCTCAAATGGGTCGGCCGCCCAGGCGTGCGCCCCGTACACTGGGGCGCAGCGAAAGGCGTCGATGGGACCAGTAGCGCCGCACGCAGCCAGCAGCGAGCCGGGGACGGTGGGAGCCCGGAGGTGTGCGCGGTCGTGAAGATCAGCCCGGAGCCGCCGGAGGAACGCCCCGTCCGGGGTCAGTAGAACCGGCATCGCGGCCCAATGAGGGGGCCGGGGACGGCACACGCGCGTCCACGGCCAAGGAGGGTGGTACCGCGGGAGCGCGAGGGCGCGTCTCGTCCCTCCGACGGACAGCGCACCAATCGTCCCGCCGGAGGAGCCGATGACGCAGTACCGCCAGGTACCCGCACAGGTCGACCTGCCCGCGCTCGAGCACGCCGTGCTCGAGTTCTGGCGTGAGAACAAGACCTTCGCCCGTACCCTCGAGCAGTCCGAGGGCCGCCCCGAGTGGGTCTTCTACGAGGGCCCGCCGACCGCGAACGGCATGCCCGGCGCCCACCACATCGAGGCGCGCGTCTTCAAGGACGTCTTCCCCCGGTTCCGGACGATGCAGGGCTACCACGTGGGCCGCAAGGCCGGCTGGGACTGCCACGGTCTGCCGGTGGAGCTCGCCGTCGAGAAGGAGCTGGGCTTCTCCGGCAAGCAGGACATCGAGGCGTACGGCATCGCCGAGTTCAACGCGAAGTGCCGTGAGTCGGTGACGCGCCACACGGACGCGTTCGCCGAGCTGACCACGCGCATGGGCTACTGGGTCGACCTCGACGACGCCTACCGGACGATGGACCCGGACTACGTCCAGTCCGTCTGGTGGTCGCTGAAGGAGATCTTCAACAAGGGCCTGCTGGTCCAGGACCACCGCGTCGCGCCGTGGTGCCCGCGGTGCGGCACCGGTCTGTCCGACCACGAGCTGGCACAGGGCTACGAGACGGTCGTGGACCCCTCCGTCTTCGTGCGCTTCCCGCTGACCTCCGGCCCGCTGGCCGGCGAGGCGTCGCTGCTGGTGTGGACGACCACCCCGTGGACGCTGGTGTCGAACACGGCGGCCGCCGCGCACCCCGACGTCACCTACGTCGTGGCGACGGACGGCAACGAGAAGCTCGTCGTCGCCGAGCCGCTGCTGGAGAAGGCGCTCGGCGAGGGCTGGACGGCGACCGGCCAGTCCTTCACCGGTCGCGAGATGGAGCGCTGGGCCTACCGCCGCCCGTTCGACCTGGTCGAGCTGGAGGGCGCGAACTTCGTCGTCAACGCCGAGTACGTCACGACGGAGGACGGCACCGGTCTGGTGCACCAGGCGCCCGCCTTCGGTGAGGACGACCTGAGGACCTGCCGCGCCTACGACCTGCCGGTGGTGAACCCGGTCCGTCCGGACGGCACCTTCGAGGAGGGCCTCGGCCTGGTCGGCGGCCTGTTCTTCAAGAAGGCCGACGAGAAGCTCGTCGCGGACCTGTCCGAGCGCGGTCTGCTGTTCAAGCACATCGCCTACGAGCACAGCTACCCGCACTGCTGGCGCTGCCACACCGCGCTGCTGTACTACGCGCAGCCGTCCTGGTACATCCGGACGACCGCGATCAAGGACCGGCTGCTCCAGGAGAACGAGAAGACCAACTGGTTCCCCGAGTCGGTCAAGCACGGCCGCTTCGGCGACTGGCTGAACAACAACATCGACTGGGCGCTGTCCCGCAACCGCTACTGGGGCACCCCGCTGCCCATCTGGCGCTGCGAGGAGGGGCACCTGACCTGCGTCGGTTCGCTGGCGGAGCTGTCGGAGCTGACCGGCACCGACAAGAGCAACCTCGACCCGCACCGCCCGTTCATCGACGAGGTGACCTTCACCTGTACGGCCGAGGGCTGCGCGCACACCGCCGTCCGCGTGCCGGAGGTCATCGACGCCTGGTACGACTCGGGCTCGATGCCGTTCGCCCAGTGGGGCTACCCGTACAAGAACAAGGAGCTGTTCGAGAAGCGCTACCCGGCGCAGTTCATCTCCGAGGCCATCGACCAGACCCGCGGCTGGTTCTACACCCTGATGGCGGTGGGCACCCTCGTCTTCGACAAGTCGTCGTACGAGAACGTGGTCTGCCTCGGTCACATCCTGGCCGAGGACGGCCGGAAGATGTCCAAGCACCTGGGCAACATCCTCCAGCCGATCCCGCTGATGGACCAGCACGGCGCGGACGCGGTCCGCTGGTTCATGGCGGCCGGCGGCTCCCCGTGGTCGGCGCGCCGCGTCGGTCACGGCACGATCCAGGAGGTGGTGCGCAAGACGCTGCTCACCTACTGGAACACCGTCGCCTTCCAGGCCCTGTACGCGCGCACCTCCGGCTGGGCGCCGAGCGAGGCCGACCCGGCTCCGGCCGACCGCCCGCTGATCGACCGCTGGCTGCTCGGCGAGCTGAACACGCTCACCGACCAGGTCACGCAGGCCCTGGAGGCCTACGACACCCAGCGCGCGGGCAAGCTGCTGTCGTCGTTCGTCGACGACCTGTCCAACTGGTACGTCCGTCGCTCGCGCCGCCGCTTCTGGCAGGGCGAGCCGGCCGCGCTGCGTACGCTGCACGAGGTCGTCCGCACCGTCACGCAGCTGATGGCGCCGCTGGTGCCGTTCATCACCGAGCGCGTGTGGCAGGACCTCGTCGTGACGGTGGAGCCGCAGGCCCCGGACTCCGTCCACCTCTCGTCGTGGCCGCAGGCCGACAGTGCGCTGATCGACCCGGAGCTGTCGAAGCAGATGGTGCTGGTCCGGCGCCTGGTCGAGCTGGGCCGCGCCACGCGCGCCGAGTCCGGCGTCAAGACGCGTCAGCCGCTGTCGCGCGCGCTGGTCGCGGCGGCCGGTTTCGAGTCGCTGGGCGAGGAGCTGCGGGCGCAGATCGCCGAGGAGCTGAACGTCTCCTCACTGGCGTCGCTGTCGGAGGTCGGCGGTTCGCTCGTCGACACGACGGCGAAGGCGAACTTCCGTGCCCTGGGCAAGCGCTTCGGCAAGGGCGTGCAGGCGGTGGCCAAGGCGATCGCCGCGGCCGATGCGGCGGCCCTGTCGCTGGCGCTGCGCGAGGGCACGGCGGCCGTCGAGGTCGACGGCGAGCGCGTCGAGCTGGCTCCCGACGAGGTGATCATCACCGAGACGCCGCGCGAGGGCTGGTCGGTGGCCTCCGACTCGGGTGCCACGGTGGCCCTCGACCTGGAGATCACCCCGCAGCTGCGGCGCGCGGGCCTGGCCCGCGACGCGATCCGCCTGATCCAGGAGGCGCGCAAGAACAGCGGCCTGGACGTGGCCGACCGGATCGCTCTGCGCTGGCAGTCGTCCGACGAGGAGACGGTGACCGCCCTCGGCGAGCACGCGGGCCTCATCGCGGACGAGGTCCTGGCCACGGACTTCTCGTCCGGTGACGCCGACGACTCGTACGGCGAGCCGTTCACCGACGAGGGCCTCGGACTGACGTTCCGCCTCCGTAAGGCGTAAGCAATCGGGTGACACCAGGCCCCCGGCGCTGCAGCGCCGGGGGCCTTTGCCGTGCATGACGTCGGGGTGCACGGAAATGGGCCGGGCCCCTGGGATTCCCAGGGGCCCGGCCCATGTGTGCCGACGGGCTCAGCCCGTCAGTTGTCGTCCTCGTCGATCAGGAAGCCCCGCATCGGCGACGGCGCCTGCATCGGCTGCGGGCCCTGCGGCCGCACCGGTGCCATCGGCTGCGTCATGGCCGGCGACATCTGCTGCTGACCGCCGTACGACGGGGTGCCCGACGACGGGCCGCCGTGGCCGCCCATGGTCTGGTTGCCGCCCATGGAGTTGCCACCCATGGAGTGGCCGCCCATGCCGGCACCGGCCGAGGCCATCGACCCGCTCATGGAGGGGGCCGGCGGCAGCGACGCGGCGGCCGGGGTGCGCGGCGGGGCCAGCGAGTCGTCCGCCTGGTTCTCCAGCTGGCGCAGCTGGCTCTCCAGGTAGGACTTCAGACGCGTGCGGTACTCGCGCTCGAAGCCGCGCAGGTCCTCGACCTTGCGCTCCAGCGTGGCGCGGGCGGACTCCAGGGAGCCCATGGCCACGCGGTGCTTCTCCTGCGCGTCCCGCTCGAGGGCGTCCGCCTTGGCGCGGGCGTCGCGCTCCAGGCCCTCGGCACGGCTGCGGGCCTCGCCGACGATCTTGTTGGCCTCGGAACGGGCCTCCGCGATCGCCTGATCGGCCGTCTGCTGAGCGAGGGAGAGGACACGGGCTGCGCTGTCGCCACCCGGGCCCTGGCCCGGCTGCGGCAGCTGGGGGCCGCCCATGGGGCCGTTCTGGCCCATGGGGTTCTGCCCCATCGGTCCGTTCTGTCCCATGGGTCCGCCCATCGGGCCACCCATCGGACCGTTCTGTCCCATCGGGCCGGGACCGTGCGGGCCCTGGGGACCGTGGCCGTGGCCGCCGGGGCCGGCCGGCAGCTGCGGGGCACCGCCCGGAAGCTGCGGCGGGCCGCCCATCTGCTGCTGGTTCGGCGGCACCGGCTGCGGTCCCGATATGGCGGCGGGCACCGGAGCACCCGGACGCTGGTCCTGGGGCTCGGGCTTGCGCATGGCCTGCTGCTGGTTCTGCGCGGCGGCACGCGTTGCGGCGGCCAGCTTGGCGCGCAGGTCCTCGTTCTCGCGGAGCAGGCGGGTCAGTTCTGCCTCGACCTCGTCGAGGAAGGCATCGACCTCGTCCTCGTCATAGCCTTCTCGGAGGCGGACGGTCGTGAACTGCTTGTTCCGCACGTCCTCGGGGCTCAGCGGCATCTCTTCTTCACCTCAACGTTGTCGTCGGCAATCGGCAAGACCGTATCGTTCACAGCCGCGTTCACAGCCGGCTCACGACGGTGATCAGGATGTAGACGATGATCATCAGTACGAAGAAGGACAGGTCGAGCGCTACGCCCCCGAGACGCAGCGGCGGGATGACCCGCCGCAGAAGCTTGAGTGGCGGATCGGTGACAGTGTAGGTGGCCTCGAGGAGCACCACCATCGCCTTACCGGGTTGCCATGAGCGGGCGAACTGGAAGACGTAGTCCATCACCAGTCGGAAGATCAGCACGATGAGGAAGCAGTACAGCGCGATGTAGATCACCTGCTGTGCGATGCCCATCTCGCGCTTCCCTCTCCCCTTGCTCGTACCGTGGCCTGACTGGCCGTTGTCCGGATTGCCCGGACTTGCGTCTCAGCTCTGGTTGAAGAACCCACCCTCTGCGATGCGGGCTTTGTCCTCCGCCGTGACATCGACGTTAGCAGGAGACAGCAGAAACACCTTCTGCGTCACCCGCTCGATGCTCCCGTGAAGTCCGAACACCAGACCGGCCGCAAAGTCGACCAGACGCTTCGCGTCGGTGTCGTCCATCTCGGTGAGATTCATGATCACCGGAGTGCCCTCGCGGAAGTGTTCCCCGATGGTACGGGCCTCGTTGTAGGTCCGAGGGTGCAACGTCGTGATGCGGTAGGGCTCCCGCTCGGACACAACCTTGGGCATGATCACCGGTGCGTTCTTCTCCAGAGAGTGGCGTTCGGGTGTGATGGACGACACGGGGGCGATTCGGGCGGGTCGTCCCGTTTCCGCTGTCAGCGGAGCAGGTTCACGCTGCGCGGGCGGCTGGGCGACTCGAACCGGTTCGTCCGATTGCGTCTGTTGTGCTTGATGTGCCTGGTGTTGCCGGCGCCGGTCCGGCTCCGGCTCGGGCTCGAACTCGTCGTCGGGGTCGAACCCCGGGCCGTCGTACCCATCGTCCTCCACGAGGCCGAGGTAGACCGCCATCTTGCGCATCGCGCCGGCCATTCTCTGCGTCCTCCGCTCTGTGGTGGATCGGCTCCGTCAACGGCGCCCGGATCCACGTGGTCCGCCCGCCTTTTGGCGGGAATGACCATATTTTCTGCTGTGGTCCGACTTCCTGGCGACGTTACCCGAGCCGGGGTCGGACTCCGAGTACCGCCGAGCCGACACGTACATGTGTCGCACCGGCCGCAATGGCGTCCTCGAGGTCCGCGCTCATCCCTGCGGAGACCATGTTCCCAGCCGGATGGGTCGCGCGCAGGTCCGTTGCGATTTCCATCAGCCTGTCGAACGCGGCCCGGGGCCTGCCCGCGAACTCGCCCGCGAGCGGAGCGACCGTCATCAGTCCCGCCACTCGCAGCCCTTCCGCCTCGGCGATCGCGTCGGCCAGGGCGAGGACGCCGCCGGGTGCGACGCCCCCTCTTTCTCCGCGCTCCTGCGTTCCGGCGTCGAGCGCCACCTGGATGAGGCAGCCGAGCTCCCGGCCGGCCCGGACGGCCGCGGCCGACAGGGCCGTGACCAGTCTGCTTCGGTCAATGGAGTGCACCATGTCGGCGTAATTCACCACCGACCGGACCTTGTTCGTCTGCAGCTGACCGACGAAGTGCCAGGTAAGGGGCAGATCCGAGCACTCCGCGGCCTTGGGGGCGGCGTCCTGGTCGCGGTTCTCGGCGACATGACGCACCCCCAGCTCGGCGAGCAGGCGCACATCGCTCGCCGGGTAGGTCTTGGTGACCACGATGAGCGTGACCTCCTCGCGCGCCCGGCCGGCCGCGGCGCAGGCGGTGGAGATACGTTCCTCCACCCGGGCGAGGTTCTCGGCCAGCTGGTCCTTGCGGTCCGTCATGCCCCCGCCTCCAGCCAGACGTAGCTCGCCAGCCGGCCGGTGGTGCGCTCGCGCCGGTAGGAGAAGTGGTCCGCGGACTCCAGCGTGCACACACCGGACCGGCCCGCGACCTTGACACCCGTTCGGCCCAGCTGGGCCTCGACCCCGGCCGCGACGTCCACGGCCGGCGTCCCCTGCCGGGTGGTGGCCCGGGCCTCGGGCACCACCGCGGCGACCTCGGCGCGCATGGCCTCGGGCACCTCGTAGCACCGACCGCACACGGACGGGCCGATGTGGGCGAGGATCCGGCCCGGCTCCGCACCCAGCTCGATCATCCGCGCCACGGTGTTCGGCACCACCCCGGCGACCAGGCCGGGCCGGCCCGCGTGGGCGGCGCCGGCGACGCCGGCCACCGGGTCGACCAGCAGTACCGGGGTGCAGTCGGCGGTGAGCACCGCGAGGGCCAGGCCCCGACGCGTGGTCACCACCGCGTCGACCGCCGGGATTTCCCCTCTTTGCCACGGTCCGTCCACCACGGCCACGTCCGCGCCGTGCACCTGGTTCATCCAGACGACCTGCGCCGCGTCCAGGCCGAGGGCCTCGGCCGCGCGCGCACGGTTGGTCCGTACGGCGGCGGGGTCGTCGCCGACCGCGCCGCCGAGGTTGAGCTCCGCATACGGAGCGGCGCTCACTCCGCCCCACCGGGAGGTGAAGGCGAAGTGCGCGCCGCTTGCATGTGCCACGTGGTGTACGGGGGGCACGATGTTCTGTTGCCCTATCACTCGGTGCCGGTCAGCCGTTCCGTGAGGCGCCGTCGGGCCTGGTGCCGTCGGGCGCGGGGGTCACTTCAGGAAGTCGGGGACGTCCAGTTCCTCGGCGGTGGAGTCCTGGTAGGGCCGGGCCGGGGGCACCTGCGGGGAGGTGACCGGCGGCGGGGGGACCTCGGCGACCGGCGCCGGGTCGGCCGGGACGGGCTCCTCGGTGCGCGGGGTGACGTTGCCCAGCCCGCCGAAGGACGGACGGGCCGGCTCCGGCGCGGCGGCGACCGGGCGGGAGACCGGCGCGGACGGGGCGCTGTCCTCGCGGGCCGAGCCGTAGGTGGAGCCGAGCACCTTGTCGCGGCTGCCCTTGGCCGGCGGCTGGCCGCCGTCGAAGCCCGCGGCGATGACCGTCACGCGCACCTCGTCGCCGAGGGCGTCGTCGATGACGGCACCGAAGATGATGTTGGCCTCGGGGTGGGCGGCCTCGCTGACCAGCTGGGCGGCCTCGTTGATCTCGAAGAGGCCGAGGTCGGAGCCGCCGGAGATGGACAGCAGCACGCCGCGGGCGCCGTCGATGGACGCCTCCAGCAGCGGCGAGGAGATGGCCATCTCGGCCGCCGCCACCGCGCGGTCGTCGCCGCGGGCGGAGCCGATGCCCATCAGGGCCGAGCCGGCCTCGGACATCACGGACTTCACGTCCGCGAAGTCGAGGTTGATCAGACCCGGGGTGGTGATCAGGTCGGTGATGCCCTGCACACCGGACAGCAGCACCTGGTCCGCGGACTTGAACGCGTCGAGCACGCTCACCTGGCGGTCCGAGATGGACAGCAGCCGGTCGTTGGGGATGACGATGAGGGTGTCGACCTCGTCGCGCAGGCTCGCGATGCCGTCCTCGGCCTGGTTGGCGCGCCGGCGGCCCTCGAAGGTGAACGGGCGGGTGACCACACCGATCGTCAGGGCGCCCAGGGAACGGGCGATGTTGGCGACCACGGGCGCGCCACCGGTGCCGGTGCCGCCGCCCTCGCCGGCGGTGACGAAGACCATGTCGGCCCCCTTGAGGACCTCCTCGATCTCCTCGCGGTGGTCCTCGGCCGCCTTGCGGCCGACATCGGGGTTCGCGCCGGCGCCGAGGCCGCGCGTGAGTTCGCGGCCGACGTCGAGCTTCACGTCGGCGTCGCTCATCAGCAGGGCCTGTGCATCGGTATTGATCGCGATGAACTCGACGCCCTTGAGACCGACCTCGATCATCCGGTTGATGGCGTTGACGCCACCGCCGCCGATGCCGACGACCTTGATGACTGCGAGGTAGTTCTGCGGTGCTGCCACGTCGAAGGCCTCTCGCCTCGAGTTACGTATGCCTGGGGGCGGTTCTCAATGCCGACCCGAACCCTAACGTTGAAGTTTAGGGTTACCGGTGCCACTGTTCCCTGGGTTCTCTGAACCAGGACACTAAGTCGACAAGCGGCGCGTCTTCAACGAACACGCCGAACCTCCCGTTTTTCTTTTCACCCTATGTGATCACCCATAGCCGTAGCCAACCAGGGTGCTGGCCGGTCGCTCCCGGCGTCAACTCCCGGACACCGCAGGGGCGGCCGGAGCGCTGACGTCGAAGCGTTTCGCGCCCCCTGCGGCCTTCATCAGGGCAACGAGCGTACGGGCCTTGGCGTCGCCGCGCTCCCCGCTGCCCCAGACCACCGTCCGATCCCCCGTCAGTTCCACGGTGATGGCGTCGTACGAGCGTACGCGGATGACCTGGGTGTCCTTGCGCACGGCCGGGGGCAGCCCGGCGGCCACCCGGACCGCCTCGCGCTCCAGTCGCTCGGTGCCGAATCGGCGGTTGCTGGGCGAATCGTCCTGTTCGACCACGAGGCGCGGCACGCCCGGACGGGCCCGGTCGACTGTGGCGAACCGCACGCCCGCGCTGTCGATTTCGATGTACTTACCGCCCTTTTCGAGCAGGGCCTTGGGCTCGCGTTCGGTCACTTTCAGACCGATCGTGTGCGGCCAGGACCGCTCGACATCGACCGAGGCGATGCGCCGCAGCCGGGCGAGCAGCCGCGCCTCGACGGCGTCGCCGTCCACGGCGACCAGGGGCTGACCGAGCGGCACCTCGGCCGCCTCGCGCACCTGGTCGGGCGTCAGCGTGGTGGTGCCACTGACCTCCACACGAGTGACCCGCAGCCAGCTGGAGCCGTACAGCACCCATACGACCGCCCCGAGCAGCAGCACTCCGGCGCCGGCCCGCAGGAGCAGGCCGCGGCGCCCGAGCGGGGCCGTACGGCTCCTGCCGCCCCGCCGGGTGCGGCGGGGCGGCAGGAGCGCGGGGAGCAGGCGGATGCGGCCGCGGGCCGGCCGGGCGGGGCGGGCGGGCCGGGACGACCCCTTGGCGCCCCTGCCCGGCCGGGCGCCCTTCGCGGCGCCGGCGCCCTTCGCGGCCTTCGCCTTCTTCTCACCGCCGCGCCGGGCGGTCGTCGGTCCGGCCACGCTCCCAGCCTCCTGCTCCTACGGGTCGTCAGCCCGCCCTGCGCGCTGCGGCGACCGCCTCGTACACCATGCCGACGAGCAGCTCGTCGGCGTCGCGCCGGCCGAACTCGGCGGCGGACCGGGACATCTCGTACAGCCGGTGCGGGTCGGTGAGCACCGGGAGCACGTGGGACGTCACCCACTCGGGGGTGAGCTCGGCGTCGTCGACCAGCAGGCCACCGCCCGCCTTGACCACCGGCTGGGCGTTGAGCCGCTGCTCGCCGTTGCCGATGGGCAGCGGGACATAGGCCGCCGGCAGGCCGACGGCGGACAGCTCCGCGACGGTCATCGCGCCCGCGCGGCAGAGCATCATGTCGGCCGCGGCGTACGCGAGGTCCATCCGGTCAACATACGATACCGGGATGTAAGGGGGCATTCCGGGCATGTTGTCCACGCGCGGCAGTTCGTTCTTCGGGCCGACCGCGTGCAGCACCTGCACCCCGGCGCGCTGCAGGAACGGCACGACGGTCTGGACGACCTCGTTCAGCCGGCGCGCGCCCTGGGAGCCGCCGGAGACCAGCAGCGTGGGCAGGTTGGGGTCCAGCCCGAAGGCGGCCCGGGCCTGCGGGCGCATGGCGACCCGGTCCAGGGTCGCGATCGTGCGGCGCAGCGGGATGCCCACGTAGCGCGCGTTGCGCAGCTTGCTGTCCGGGGTGGACACCGCGACCGCCGAGGCGTAGCGCGAGCCGATCTTGTTGGCCAGGCCGGGGCGGGCATTGGCCTCGTGGACGATGATCGGCACGCCCAGCCGCTTGGCCGCCAGGTAGCCGGGCAGGGCCACGTAGCCGCCGAAGCCGACCACGCAGTCGGCCCGGGTGCGCTCCAGGATCTGCTCGGCGGCCTTGATCGTGCCGCGCAGCCGCCCGGGGACGGTGATCAGCTCCGGGGTGGGCTTGCGGGGCAGCGGCACCGCCGGGATGAGCCCGAGTTCGTAGCCCCGCTCGGGCACCAGGCGGGTCTCCAGGCCCCGCTCCGTGCCGAGCGCCGTGATCCCCACGGTCGGGTCCTGCCTGCGCAGGGCGTCCGCGAGGGCGAGCGCGGGCTCGATGTGGCCGGCGGTCCCCCCGCCGGCGAGTACGACATGCACCGAAATTCACCGCTCTCCGGACGGTCGCTTCTTGACGCGCCGTCTCATCGTCTTCCATCTCACCCCAGGCTGCCGCATGGCCAGTGCCGCCCGCGCACCGGGTTCGTCGCGTGCGAAGGCGATGAGCAGCCCGATGGCGAACATGGTCGGCAGCAGGGCGGACCCTCCGTAGGAGAACAGCGGGAGGGGGACGCCGGCGATCGGCAGCAGGCCGAGCACCGCACCGATGTTCACCACGGCCTGTGCCGTGATCCAGGTGGTCACGCCTCCCGCGGCGTACCTCACGAAGGGGTCCTCCGTGCGTCCGGCCACGCGGATACCCGCATAGCCTAGAGCCGCGAACAGGGCGAGCACCGACAGCGTCCCTGCAAGCCCCAGCTCCTCGCCGGTGATGGCGAAGATGAAGTCGGTGTGGGGCTCGGGCAGTTCACCCCATTTCTCCACACTCGCCCCGAGACCTGCGCCGAACCAGCCGCCGTTGGCCAGCGCATAGATGCCGTGCACGGCCTGCCAGCACTGGTCGTTGACCCCAGGGTCGGTGGCGCCGATGCACTCCAGGCGGGACATGCGGTTGGCGCTGGTCTTGATGAAGAGCATGGCCAGGGCGGCGGTGACGCCGAAGACGCCGGCGAACAGCCGGGTGGGGGCGCCGGCGATCCACAGCAGGCCCAGCAGCACGGCGGTGAGCACCACGGTGGTGCCCATGTCGCCGCCCAGCATGATCAGGCCCAGCAGCAGGAAGGTGACCGGCACCAGCGGCACCAGCAGGTGCTTCCACTGGCCGAGCAGCTTCTTGGAGTGCTTGCGGGCCAGCAGGTCGGCGCCCCACAGGACGAGGGCCAGCTTGCCGAACTCGCTGGGCTGCAGCTGGAAGGGCCCGCCGAGGGAGATCCAGTTGGTGTTGCCGTTGATGGTCTCGCCGATGCCCGGCACCTGCACCAGGCACAGCAGGAAGACGGAGACGGCCAGCAGCGGGTACGCCAGCGCCCGCAGCAGCCGTACGGGCGTACGGGCCGCCGCGAGCAGCAGCACGGTGCCGATGGCGGCGGCCAGCAGCTGCTTGCGGAAGAAGTAGCTGGGTGCCAGGCCGTTCTGCAGGGCCTTGATCTGGGAGGCCGAGTAGACCATGACCAGGCCCAGCACGATGATCAGCAGCGAGCCGCCGAGCACAAGGTAGTAGGCGGTCAGCGGACGGTCCCAGGCCCGCCGGGCCCGGGCGTGCAGAGCGCGCAGGCCGCCGGCGCCGCCGCGCCCGGGGCGCCGGGGCGAGGGGCTGCCGAAGCCGCGGCCGGCCGGCCGCGGGGCCCGTGCGGGCCGGGAACGGGCCGCCTGGCCGCGCAGGGCCGTCAGGGCTCGAAGCGGCGTCATGGCGTTCTCGGCGTGCATCCCGGGTCGCCCCTTCGCTGGTCAGGGCCGCCCGATCCGCTGCCGGGCCCGGGCCGCCGCGCTCGTCATGGTGGCAAGCGCGGCGCCCGCACCGCCGGCGGGCGGCCGCTACTGTTCGCCGTCGCGGCCGGCGGCCAGCTCCCGTACCGCCTCGGCGAAGGCCTCGCCGCGCTTGCTGTAGTTGGTGAACATGTCCATCGACGCACAGGCCGGGGCCATCAGGACGGTGTCCCCCGGCCCCGCCAGCCGCGTCGCCTCGCGGACCGCCGCGGCCATCGCCCCAGTGTCGGTCCGTTCGAGGTCGACCACCGGCACATCCGGGGCGTGTCGCGCCAGCGCCTGCCGGATCAGTGCCCGGTCGGCCCCGATGAGGACGGCGCCGCGCAGCCGCTTCGCGGAGGCGGCCACCAGCTCGTCGAAGGTCGCGCCCTTGGCCAGGCCGCCGGCGATCCACACCACCGACTCGTACGCGGCCAGGGAGGCCTGGGCGGCGTGCGGGTTGGTGGCCTTGGAGTCGTCCACGTAGGCCACACCGTCGACGTCGGCGACGTGGGCGATGCGGTGGGCGTCCGGGCGGAAGGCCCGCAGGCCGTCCCGGACGGCCGCCGGCTCCACGCCGAAGGCGCGCGCCAGGGCGGCGGCAGCCAGCGCGTTGGCGATGTTGTGCGGGGCGGCCGGGCCGGCGGCGGGCGCGATGTCGGAGATCTGTGCGAGCTCCTGCGCCTGGTGGTGCCGGTCGGCGACGAAGGCCCGGTCGACCAGGAGGTCGTCGACCACGCCCAGCATGGACGGGCCGGGGGCGCCGAGGGTGAAGCCGATGGCCCGGCAGCCCTCCTCGACGTCGGCCGCCATCACCAGGCGCTCGGTGGCCGGGTCCTCGACGTTGTAGACGCAGGCGATCGTGTTGCCCTCGTAGATGCGGCCCTTGTCGGCGGCGTAGGCGTTCAGGGAGCCGTGCCAGTCGAGGTGGTCGGGGGCGACGTTGAGGACGGCCGCGGAGTGGGCGCGCAGCGAGGGCGCCCAGTGCAGCTGGTAGCTGGAGAGCTCAACCGCGAGCACGTCGTACTGCTGCTCGCCGAGCACCACGTCGATGATGGGCGTGCCGATGTTGCCGACGGCGGCCGTGCGCAGCCCGGCGGCCTGCAGGATGGAGGCCAGCATCTGGACGGTGGTGGTCTTGCCGTTGGTGCCGGTGATCGCGAGCCAGGGGGCGGCGCCCTCGCCGCGCAGCTGCCAGGCGACCTCCACGTCCCCGACGACCTCGACGCCGGCCGCGGCGGCCGCCGCGAACAGCGGGCTGTCGGGCCGCCAGCCGGGCGAGGTGACGACGAGGTCGGTGCCCTCGGGCAGGGTGTCGGCGTCCGCGAGGCGGACGGTGATGCCCTGGGAGTCGAGGAAGGCGGCCCGCTCGCGCAGGGTCTCGCCATCGCCGCCGTCGACGACGGTGACGCGCGCGCCGAGGCCGGCCAGGGCGCGGGCGGCGCTGACGCCGCTCACGCCGAGACCGGCGACGGTGATGTGCTTGCCGCTGTACTGTGCGGTGCTCACTTGATGGCCAACCATCCGGCGTAGAAGATTCCGAGGCCGACGGCCACGCACAGGCCCTGGATGATCCAGAAGCGGACCACGACCAGGACCTCGCTCCACCCCTTGAGTTCGAAGTGGTGCTGGAGCGGGGCCATCCGGAAGACGCGCTTCCCGGTCAGGCGGAAGGAGCCGACCTGGATGATCACGGACATGGTGATCAGGACGAACAGGCCGCCGAGGAGCGCGAGCAGCAGCTCGGTGCGGGAGCAGATCGCAAGTCCCGCGAGCGCGCCGCCGAGGGCGAGCGAGCCGGTGTCACCCATGAAGATCTTGGCCGGCGAGGTGTTCCACCACAGGAAGCCGAAGCAGGAGCCCATCAGGGCGGAGGCGACGACCGCGAGGTCGAGCGGATCGCGGACCTCGTAGCAGGACGCGCCGGCGGTCAGGGCGTTGGCGCAGGACTGGCCGTGCTGCCAGGTGCCGATGAAGACGTAGGCGCCGAAGACCATCACCGAGGCACCGGTGGCCAGGCCGTCGAGGCCGTCGGTGAGGTTCACGCCGTTCGACATCGCAAGGATCATGAACAGCGCCCAGACCACGAAGATCACCGGGCCGACGGACCAGCCGAAGTCCTGGGTGAAGGACAGCCGGGTCGAGGCCGGGGTCTGGCCCCGGGTGTCGGCGAACTGCAGGGCGAGCACCGCGAAGGCGATGCCGACGATCAGCTGGCCGGCCATCTTCGCCTTGGCGCGCAGACCCAGGCTGCGCTGCTTGACGATCTTGATGTAGTCGTCGAGGAAGCCCACCAGGCCCATGCCGGCGGTCAGGAAGAGCACCAGCAGGCCCGAGGTGGTCGGCGACTGGCTGGTGATCACCTTGGTGACGGCGTACGCGATGAGGGTGGCGAGGATGAAGGCGATGCCGCCCATGGTGGGCGTGCCCTTCTTGCTGCCATGGGTGCGCGGGCCGTCGTCCCGGATGAACTGGCCGTAGCCCTTGCGGGCGAGGAACTTGATCAGCAGCGGGGTGCCGATGAGGGTCAGGAACAGACCGATGACACCCGCGAAGAGGATCTGGTTCATCGACCGGCGACCTCACCGTCGACCGCGAGCAGCGCGTCGGCCACCCGCTCCAGACCCACCGACCTGGACGCCTTCACCAGTACGACGTCTCCCGGGCGCAGCTCACTGCGCAACAGGTCGACCGCCGCCTGCGCGTCGGACACGTGCACCGACTCCTCACCCCACGAACCCTCGTTGTAGGCGCCCATCTGCAGCCAGGCCGCTTCCCGACCCCCGACTGCCACGAGCTTGCTGACGTTGAGCCGGACGGCGAGCCGTCCGACCGCGTCGTGCTCGGCGAGTGACTCCCCGCCCAGCTCGGCCATCCGACCGAGTACTGCCCACGTACGCCCGCCCCTAGCCCGGGCGGCCTCGCCCATGGCGGCCAGCGCGCGCAGCGCCGCCCGCATGGACTCGGGGTTGGCGTTGTAGGCGTCGTTGACGATCGTCACGCCGTCCGCGCGCTCGGTGACCTCCATCCGCCAGCGGGAGAGCTGGCCCGCACCGCCGAGCACGGAAGCGATCTCCTCGGCAGACATGCCCAGCTCATGGGCGACGGCGGCCGCGGCGAGCGCGTTCGACACGTGGTGCTCACCGTACAGCTGCATGGTCACCTCGCCGCACCCGGTGGGGGTGTGCAGCGTGAAGGCGGGCCGTCCGCGCTCGTCGAGGCGGACGTCCTCGGCACGCACGGCGGCGTCCGGCGCCTCGCCGAACAGCACGATGCGGGCCTTGGTACGGCTGCTCATGGCGCGCACCAGCGGGTCGTCGGCGTTGAGCACGGCGACGCCGCCGGCCTCGGCGGCGGGCAGCGCCTCGACCAGTTCCCCCTTGGCCTGCGCGATCTGCTCGCGGCCGCCGAACTCGCCGACGTGGGCGGTGCCGACGTTGAGCACCACGCCGATGCGCGGCGGGGTGAGCTCGGCCAGGTAGCGGATGTGGCCGATGCCGCGGGCGCCCATCTCCAGCACCAGGTGCCGGGTCTCCTCGTCGGCGCTCAGCGCGGTCAGCGGCAGCCCGATCTCGTTGTTGAGCGAGCCGGGGGTCCACACGGTGGGGCCGGCGTGCTGCAGCAGCTGGGCGACGAGGTCCTTGGTGCTGGTCTTGCCGGCGGAGCCGGTCAGGCCCACCACGGTGGTGCCCAGTCGCTCCACGACGGCCCGGGCGAGCCGGCCGAGGGCCGCGACGACGTCGTCGACGACGACGGCGGGCACGCCGACGGGCCGGGCGGCCAGTACGGCCACGGCGCCGTCGGCGACCGCCCGGGCGGCGAAGTCATGGCCGTCGACGCGCTCCCCGGCGAACGCCGCGAACAGCGCGCCGGGCCGCACCTGGCGGGAGTCGATGACGACCGGGCCGGTCACGACCGACTGCGGGTCCGGTATGTCGTGCGGCCGCCCGCCCGTGATGGCGGCGATCTCCGCGAGGGAGAGTGCGATCACCGGTCGTCACCTCCCATCGTGCGGGAGAGCTGCCGGGGGGAGGGTTGTGCGCGCATGGCGGTTGGTCATCCCTGGTCGTTCCGGTGCTTGGTCGCAGGCGCGGTCGCCCGGCTGTGCTCGATGGCCTCGCGCAGCACCCGGCGGTCGTCGAAGGGGCGTACCACTCCGGCGACGTCCTGGCCCTGTTCGTGGCCCTTGCCCAGGACCACGACGGTGTCGCCGGGTTCGGCGCGGGCGACGGCGGCGGCGATGGCTGCGGCGCGGTCCTCCAGGACGAGGACGGCACCGCGTTCGGCGGCGGGCACCTCGGCGGCGCCCGAAAGCATGGTGGCGAGGATCGCGAGGGGATCCTCGGAGCGGGGGTTGTCGGAGGTCAGCACGGCGGTGTCGGCGAGCCTGGCCAGGGCCGCGCCCATGGGGGCCCGCTTGGTGGTGTCGCGGTCCCCGCCGCAGCCCAGGACGGCGTGCACGCGGCCGGTGCCGACCTTGCGCAGCGCGCGGAGAACCGATTCGACGGCATCCGTCTTGTGGGCGTAGTCGACCACCGCCAGGTAGGGCTGGCCGGCGTCGACGCGCTCCAGGCGGCCGGGGACGCCGGGCACGGCGGCGACGCCGTCGGCGGCGGCCTGCGGATCGGCACCGGCGGCGACCAGCGCCACGATCGCGGCGAGCGCGTTGGCCACGTTGAAGGGTCCGGCGAGCGGCGAGCGGGCCCGTACGGTCACGCCCTGGGGGCCGCGCACGGTGAAGGTGGAGTCGAAGGGGCCGATCTCGACGTCGGTGGCGCGCCAGTCGGCGTCCTCGCGACCCTCGGCCGAGAAGGTGATCACCGGGACCTCCGCCTCGCCGTGGGCCAGCCGGCGGCCGTACTCGTCGTCGAGGTTGACCACGCCCAGGCGGCTGCGCTGCTTGGTGAACAGCTCCGCCTTGGCGGCGAAGTAGTCCTCCATGCCGGAGTGGAACTCCATGTGCTCCGGGCTGAGGTTGTTGAAGACGGCGACGTCGAAGACGCAGCCGTCGACGCGGCCGAGCCGCAGGGCGTGGCTGGAGACCTCCATGGCCACCGAGCGCACGCCGCGCTCGCGCATCACGGCGAACAGCGCCTGCAGGTCGGTGGCCTCCGGCGTGGTGCGCTCGGACTTGATCCGCTCGCCCGCGATGCGGGACTCGACCGTGCCGATCAGGCCGGTCGGGCCGGCCAGGGCGCCCAGCCCGCCCTCGATGAGGTACGCGGTGGTGGTCTTGCCCGAGGTGCCGGTGATGCCGATCTGCAGCAGGTCCTCGCCGGGCTCGCCGTAGATCGTGGCGGCCAGCGCGCCCATGCGCTCGCGCGGGGCGTCGACGGCCAGGACGGGCAGATCGGTGGCGGCGGCGCGCTCGGCGCCGGCCGGGTCGGTCAGCACGGCGACGGCGCCCAGGCCCGCGGCCTGGGCCGCGAAGTCGGCGCCGTGGAAGCGGGCGCCGGGCAGGGCGGCGTAGACGTCGCCCGGGCGCACCGCCCGCGAGTCGTGGGTGATGCCGGTGACCTCCACGGCGCGGGCGCCCTCGGGCACGGCGATGCCCAGCTGACCGGCCAGCTCCGCGAGGGGCACGGGAGTGACCCCGGCGGGCCGGGGCGCTCCCGGGGTGGCGGGAGGGGCGGCCTGGGGGGTGGTGTGGGACTGATCAGCGTGTGGCACGGCGGTGAGCGTACCGGGCGCACCCGCCTCGTCGCGAAGCGAGGGGCGCTCCGGGCCGCGGTTCCCGCGATCGGGAGTGATCGTCGTCACGGCCGCTCCGGCTTCACTGGCCGTCGTAGCTCACCGGCAGCCGGGGCGGCTGCGAGCCGGACGGGGGGATCTGGAGGGTCTTCAGGGCGAACTCCATGACCTGCTTGAAGACCGGGCCGCAGACCTGCCCGCCGAAGTAGCTGCCGCGGGTGGGGTTCTGCAGGGCGCAGTAGACCGTGACCCGGGGCGCGTCGGCGGGGGCGAAGCCGGCGAAGGAGGCGGTGTAGCCGTGGTAGCGGCCGGTGGTGGGGTCCACCCGGTTGGACGTGCCGGTCTTGCCGGCGACGCGGTAGCCGGGGATCTTCGCCTTGGTGCCGGTGCCCTCCTGGTCGTCGACGACCGACTCCAGCATCCCGGTGAGCTCGCGGGCGGTCTTCTCGCTGACCACCCGGGTGCGCGGCGGCGTGGGAGCGGGGGTGAAGCGGCCGTCGGGGCCCTTGCTGCCGCGGACCAGGGACGGCTGGACGCGCTCGCCGCCGCCGGCGATGGTGGAGTACACGGAGGCGGCCTGGACGGCGTTGAGGGACAGGCCCTGGCCGAAGGGGATGGTGTAGGCCCGGGAGGACTTCCAGTCGGCCGGCTTGGCGAGCAGGCCGGGGGTCTCGCCGGGGAAGTCCAGGCCCGTGGGGCGGCCGATGCCGAATTTGCGCAGATAGGTGTAGAGGACCTCGTTGGCCTCCTCGCGGGTCTTGCCGAGCTGCTCGCTGGCGAGGATGGTGCCGATGTTGCTGGATTTGGCCAGGACGCCGTTGAGGGTCAGGTGCCAGGTGGGGTGGTCGATGTCGTCGGCGAAGGCGCGGTCGGCCCGGGGCAGCCGGTTGGGCACCTCCACGTGCGTCATCGGGGTGGCCACGCCCTCCTCCAGCACGGCGGCCATGGTCATGACCTTGCTGACGCTGCCGGGCTCGTACGCGTCCTGCAGGGCCGGGTTGCCGAGCGCGGCGCGGTCGGCGTGGGCGAGGTCGTTGGGGTCGTAGCCGGGCGCGCCGGCCATGGCGAGGATCTCGCCGGTGCGGGTGTCCTGGACGACGACGTACCCGCGGTCGGCGCCGGACTCGCGCACCTGCCGGGAGACGGCGTTCTGGGCGGCCCACTGGATGTCGCGGTCGATGGTCAGCTCGACGTCGGAGCCGGGGACGGCGGCCTGCTCCTTGACGTCGCCGGTGGGCACCTGGCGGCCGCCGGACTGCGCGTAGACGCGCTTGCCGTTCTTTCCGGCCAGCACCTCGTCGAGCTGGGCCTCCAGGCCCCCGCCGCCGCGGCCGTCGCCGTTGACGAAGCCCAGCAGGCCGGCGGCGAGCTCGCCGTTGGGGTAGACGCGCTTGCTGTGGGCCTCGCGGTTGACGCCGGCCAGGACGTTGGCGGCCTTGCCGTGGCGGGCCTTGTCCGCCTGGGCCTGCTTGAGCTGGGCGATCTTGCGCCAGGTCTGCGGGGTCTGGCGGCGGGCGAGGACGACGTACTTGGACTTCGGGTTCGCCGTCAGCTTCTGTTCGAGGACGTCCACCTCCTCCGCCAGGACCGGCGCCAGCAGCTCCGCGGCCTGCCGGGCGGCGCCCTCGACCTTGATCCGCTCGGGGGTCAGCAGGTCGGGGGCGGCGGTGACGTCGTAGGCGTCGACGGTGGTGGCCAGATCCACGCCCGTACGGTCGGTGATGGCCCCCCGCTCGGCCGCCAGCGTCACGGGGATGTAGCGGTTGAGGTTGGCCCGGGCGGCGTACGCGTCGGCGTCGACGGCCTGCACCTGCAGCAGGCGCACGGTGAAGACCAGCATCACCAGCGTGAGCCCCACGCCGATGGCGCGCAGCCGCGGCCGGGGGCTGCCCAGCCGCAGCGCCTGCGCGCCGGGGCGGGGACGGGCGGGCCGCGCGGCCGGGCGCGCGGGCCCGGGGACGGGGCGGCGGGGCTGCCTGGGCGCCGTCACGACCTCACCTACCTGAATCCGTTGCGGGTGCTGCCTGTCTGCTGTGGTTTCGTCTGCCTGCTGCTCGCCACGGGTGCCGTCCGTGCGCCGGCCCGCTCCTAGCCGGTGCGGTGCCCGGCCTGCGGGCCCGCCCCGCCCGGCGGCTGGGGCAGGGCCGGCGCGGGCGGGAGCGCCGGGGCGGGGGCGTCGGCCGCGGGCCGCTCGGGGGCGTCGCCGCGCTGCTCGGCGGGCGGCGCGGCGGGCGCGCGGCCGCCCGTGGGCGCCGTCCCGGGGGCGGCCGGCGGCGCGGGGGGCGCCTGCGGGGCCACGGTCGCGGGGGGCACCAGCAGCGGGTCGGGGGCGGTGGCCGGCTCGTGCGGCGCCGCGGGCGCGGTGTACGAGGCCGGGGCGGCGGGGTCCTCGGTGCCGGCGGGCGCGGGGACGCCCCGTACGGTGCCGTCGGGGCCCAGGAAGGCCGGGCTGCCGCCGGGGACCATGCCCATCTCGCGGGCGCGGCGCTCCAGGGCGTCGGGCGCGGCGAGCTGGTCGACCTCCTGCTGCAGGGCCTGCTGCTCGTCGGTGAGCTCGGTGGTCTTGCGCTGCAGCCTGCTCAGCTCGAAGGAGCCCTGGTTGAGGGAGGAGTTGAGCAGCAGCAGGGAGATCAGCCCGGAGCCCAGCAGCACCACGACCAGCAGGACGAAGGGGGTGCGGCGGGCGCCGGTGGGCCCGGCCGGCAGGACCCGCGCCAGGCGGGTGCCGCGCCGGGCGGCCGGGCTCACCGGACGTCCTCGCGGATGCGTTCGACGCCGCGCAGCCGGGCGGGGGCGGCTCGCCGGTTCTCGGCGACCTCCTCCTCGGTGGGCAGCTCGGCGCCGCGCGTGAGGAGCTTCAGGCGCGGCTGGTACTCCTCGGGCACCACCGGCAGCCCGGGCGGGGCGGTGCTCGTCGCGCCGGCCGCGAAGACCGACTTGACGATGCGGTCCTCCAGCGACTGGTACGACAGCACGACGACGCGGCCGCCGACGGCGATGGCCTCGACGGCGGCGGGAATGGCCGCCTCCACGCTGGCCAGCTCCCCGTTGACCTCGATGCGCAGGGCCTGGAAGGTGCGCTTGGCCGGGTTGCCGCCGTGCCGCTTGGCGGCCTGCGGCAGGGCGTCGCGGATGAGCTCCACGAGCCGGGCGCTGTTGGTGAAGGGCTCCTTCTCGCGCTCGCGCACGATGGCGGAGACGATGCGCTTGGCCTGCTTCTCCTCGCCGTACGCGCGCAGGATGCGCACCAGCTCGCCGGGCGGGTAGCTGTTGAGGACCTCGGCGGCGCTCATGCCGGTCGTCTGGTCCATGCGCATGTCCAGGGGGGCGTCCTGGGCGTAGGCGAAGCCGCGGTCGGCCTCGTCGAGCTGCATGGAGGACACGCCGAGGTCGAACAGGACGCCCTGGACGCGGTCGATGCCCAGGCGCTCCAGCACCTCGGGCAGCTCGTGGTAGACGGCCCGCACCAGCGTGGCGCGGTCGCCGTAGGGCGCCAGGCGCTCGGTGGCCAGGGCCAGGGCCGAGGGGTCGCGGTCGAGGGCGACGAGCCGGACGTCGGGGAAGGTCTTCAGCAGCGCCTCGCTGTGGCCGCCCAGGCCCAGGGTGCAGTCGACGACGACCGCTCCGGGGGTGGCGAGGGCAGGGGCGAGCATGTCCAGACAGCGCTGGAGCATGACGGGGACGTGTCGCGCGTTGCTGCTCATGCGCCCTTCAGTCGGCTACGGCGAGCGCGGCGGCACGCACCCACCGGGTCCCCGCCCGCTCGAAGGGGAAGGGGTGCGGCCGGGCGCCGGGGAAGGGACGCCGGGACGAACCGGAGCGGGAGGAGGCCGAGGGGTACGTACGCACCGTGCCACGTGGTGGTTCTTCGGTTCCGGGGAGCGTCGGGCCTCCCACTTCGCGCCACTTTAGTGCACTCGTCCCCCCGGTCAACCAACCGACCTGCGCGTCCCGCTCGCGGGGTGCATCGAAGCAGGACGGCGACTACCTTGATCTCCATGTCGATATCGCAGTCGCCGTCGCCCTCGCCGTCCCCCGCCTCCCCGGAACGGCACGAACCCACGGTCACCGACCGTCTGGTCGAGGCCAACGCCCGCTACGCCGAGCACTTCACCGACCCGGGCATGGACGCCCGTCCCGTCCTGAAGGTCGCGGTCGTGGCCTGCATGGACGCCCGCATCGACCTGCACGCCGCACTCGGCCTGGAGCTCGGCGACTGCCACACCATCCGCAACGCCGGCGGTGTGGTCACCGACGACATCATCCGCTCCCTCACCATCAGCCAGCGCGCGCTGGGCACCCGCTCCGTGGTGCTGATCCACCACACCGGCTGCGGCCTGCTCAACCTGACCGAGGACTTCCGGCACGAGATCGAGGCCGAGGTCGGCCAGCGGCCCGCCTGGGCGGTGGAGGCCTTCAAGGACCTCGACCAGGACGTGCGCCAGTCCATGCAGCGCGTGCGCACCTCCCCCTTCCTGCCCCACCGCGACGACGTGCGGGGCTTCGTCTTCGACGTCACCACGGGACGGCTGCGCGAGATCGACCCGCGGCCGTGAGGCCCGCGGCCGGGGCGGCGCTCCCGGGCGAGTTATCCACAGGCGGTGACGGGACGCCGCGCGGGCGGACAGAATGCCGGAAGGACGCCCGGCCCGAAGGCGCGGTCGGGGCGTTTGCGCCACGGGGCTGGGCCGGGTGGAGTTCGTCGGGATGTCCGTCGGGCCCCGGTCCTTGGGACGGGCCGAGGAGGGCCGGGTGACGACCTATGACGAGCGAGCGGGCCTGAGCAGCGATCCGAGCGAGCTGACCGCGACCGCGGAGCGGGTGCGCCGGTCGGTGGAGAGCGTGATCGAGGGCAAGCCCGAGGTCGTCCGGGTCGCGCTGACCGTGCTGCTGGCCGAGGGGCACCTGCTCATCGAGGACGTGCCGGGCGTGGGCAAGACGATGCTCGCCAAGGCGCTGGCCCGGTCGGTGGACTGCTCGGTGCGCCGCATCCAGTTCACCCCCGACCTGCTGCCCTCGGACATCACCGGGGTGAGCATCTACGACCAGCAGCGCCGCGACTTCGAGTTCAAGCCCGGCGCGATCTTCGCGCAGATCGTCATCGGCGACGAGATCAACCGGGCCTCCCCCAAGACGCAGTCCGCGCTGCTGGAGTCGATGGAGGAGCGGCAGGTCACCATCGACGGCCACACCTACGAGCTGCCCAGCCCCTTCATGGTGGTGGCCACGCAGAACCCGGTGGAGATGGAGGGCACCTACCCGCTGCCCGAGGCGCAGCGCGACCGCTTCATGGCCCGGGTCTCCATGGGCTACCCCGGCCCCGAGGCGGAGCTGCGGATGCTCGACCTGCACGGCGGCTTCTCCCCGCTGGAGGAGCTGCAGCCGGTGGCGCACGCCGACGAGGTCCTCAAGCTCGTCGACGCCGTGCGCGCGGTGCACGTCTCCGAGGCCGTGCGGCGCTACACGGTGGAGCTGGTCACCGCCACCCGGCACCACCCGGAGCTGCGCCTGGGCGCCTCGCCGCGGGCCACCTTGCACCTGATGCGCGCGGCGAAGGCCGCGGCCGCCCTGGCCGGGCGCGACTACGCGCTGCCCGACGACGTGCGCATACTGGCGGGGGCGGTGCTCGCGCACCGGCTGCTGCCGACGGCGCAGGCACAGCTGAACCGGCGCACGGCCGAGCAGATCGTCGCCGACATCCTGCGGCACACCCCGCTGCCCGACCCGTTCGGGCAGCAGCCGCCGGGCGCCCGGAGACGGTGATGTCCGTCCTTTCCGGTCCGCCGGGGCGCACCGGCGGACGCGGCGGGCTGCGGGCCGCCTTCGGGGGGCTGACCACCCGGGGTCGTTCCTTCCTCGCCGCGGGCCTGGCCGCCGCCGGCTGCGCATACGTCCTCGGCCAGGCCGACCTGTTGCGGGTGGGTCTGCTGCTGGCCGTGCTGCCGCTGGTGTGCGTGGTGGTGCTGCACCTCACCCGCCACCGGGTCGCCAGCAGCCGGCAGCTGTCGCCGGCCCGGGTGCCCGCGGGCGGCGAGGCCCGGGTCGACCTGAGCGTCGCCAACGTCTCCCGGCTGCCCACCGGCCTGCTGATGCTGCAGGACCGCCTGCCCTACGTGCTCGGGCCGCGCCCACGGTTCGTCCTGGACCGGATGGAGCCCGGCGCCCGGCGCGAGGTGTCCTACCGGATCCGCGCCGACCTGCGCGGCCGCTACCCGCTGGGGCCGCTGCAGCTGCGCCTGACCGACCCGTTCGGCATGTGCGAGCTCACCCGCGGCTTCAGCACCCACGACACGCTGACCGTGGTGCCGCGCACCGAGACGCTGCCGCCCCTGCGGCTGGGCGGCGAGACCGCCGGCCACGGCGACGGCAGCCTGCGCTCCCTGGCCCTGGCCGGCGAGGACGACGTCATCCCCCGCGGCTACCGGCACGGCGACGACCTGCGCCGGGTGCACTGGCGCTCCACCGCCCGCCACGGCGAGCTCATGGTCCGCCGGGAGGAGCAGCCGCAGCGGGCGCACGCCACCGTGCTGCTCGACACCCGGGCGATCGCCTACGCGGGCGCCGGCCCCGACGCGCCGTTCGAGTGGGCGGTCTCCGCCGCCGCCTCCGCGGCCCTGCACCTGCTGGAGCGCGGCCTCGCCGTCCGGGTGCTGACGGACACCGGCACGATCGTGCCGGGCCCGGACGGCTTCGGCGGCCCCACCGGCCCCGGCCCGCAGGGGGCCGACGCGGCGGGCCTGCTGCTCGACACGCTCGCCGTCGTCGACCACTCCGAGGAGGACGGTCTGTCCGCCGCGTACGACGCCCTGCGCACGGGCGGCGGGGCGGGCCTGCTCGTGGCCTTCCTCGGCACCCTCGACGACGAGCAGGCCGCGGTGGCCGCACGGATGCGCCAGCGCGCCGGTACGGCCGTGGCCTTCGTCCTCGACAGCGTCTCCCGGCCCGTCCCCGCCCCCGGGCGCCCCGGGAGCCCGCCGGCCGCGGACCACCTGGAGGTCCTGCGCGCCGCGGGCTGGTCGGCGCTGGCCGTCGGCCCCGGCACCCCGCTGGCCGCGCTGTGGCGGCTGGCCGCCTCCCCCGAGGCACGCACGGCGGCAGCGGGCGGCGCGGCGAGGGAGCGGGCATGAGCGGACGGACACGACTGGCGATCTGCGGGCTGCTGGCCACCCTCGCCGCCTCCTGCGCCATGCTGCCGCTGGTCGAGCGGCCCGTGTGGGCCGCCCAGGCCGCCGTGCTGCTGGCCCTGCAGACCGCTGTCGGCGCCGCCACCCGCCGGGTGCCGCTCGCCCGCTGGCTGACGCTCGCGCTGCAGGCCGCGAGCACCGTGCTGCTGCTCACCCTCGCCTTCGCCCGCTCCCGGGCCGTCGCCGGGGTGCTGCCCGGCCCCGACGCCCTGGCCGCGCTCGGCGACCTGCTGCAACAGGGCGCCCAGGACGTGGGCCGCTACGCCATCCCGGCCCCCGCCACGCCCGGCATCCGGCTGCTGCTCGTGGGCGGGGTCCTGGCCGTCGGGCTGGTGGTGGACGCCCTCGCGGTCACCTTCCGCAGCGCGGCCCCGGCCGGGCTGCCGCTCCTCGCGCTGTACTCGATCGGCGCCGGGCTGGCCAAGGGCCACACCGGCTGGCTGTGGTTCCTCACCGCAGCCGGCGGCTACCTGCTGCTGCTCCTGCTGGCCGAGGGCCGCGACCGCCTCGCCCGCTGGGGGCGGGTCTTCCCCGCCGGCACCCGGCCACCGGGCTTTGCGGGCAGCCCGGCCACGACGGCCGGCGGGCCCGCCCTGGCCCCGGTGCGCACCGGGCGGCGCATCGCCGCGCTCTCGCTCGGCATCGCCCTCGCCCTGCCCGCCGTGCTGCCCTCCATCGGCGGCGGGCTGCTCGGGGCCCGTGGCCGGAGCGAGGGCGACGGGCCGGGCGGGGGCACCATCTCCGCCGTCAATCCCCTGGTCTCCCTGCAGAACAGCCTCAACCAGCCGGAGAACCGCGAGGTCCTGCGCTACCGCAGCACCTCCCAGTCCGTGCAGGACCTCTATCTGCGCATCGTCGCCCTCGACCGGTTCGACGGCGCGTCATGGCGGGCCTCGGAGCGCCGCATCACCGACGTGCCCAGCCCCCTGCCGACGCCCGCCGGGCTGTCGCCGGCCACCCGCGTCACCCCGGTCGGCACCTCCGTCGCGGCCGCCGCCGGCTACGGCCAGAACTATCTGCCCATGCCGTATCCGGCCGCACAGGTCACGGCACCGGGCAAGTGGCGCTACGAGCCCGCCGGGCGGACGCTGGTCGGCGACCACGGCCAGACCACGCGCGGCGTGCGCTACCAAGTCACCAGCCTGCACGTGGAACCGACGGCCGCTCAGCTCGCCGCCGCCCCCGCACCGCCCGAGGACCTGCTGCGCGAGTACACCAAGGTGCCCTCGTCCCTGCCCGCGGTCGTCGCGCAGACGGCCCGTGAGGTGACCGCCGGCGCCGCGAACGCCTACGAGCAGGCCGTCCGGCTGCAGGACTGGTTCGCGGTCAGCGGCGGTTTCCGCTACGACACCGAAGCGGCCGCAGGTGGCGGCACCGACGCCCTGGCCCGCTTCCTGCGCGACCGGCAGGGCTTCTGCGTCCACTTCTCCTTCTCCATGGCCGCCATGGCCCGGACGCTGGGCATCCCGGCGCGGGTGGCCGTCGGCTTCACCCCGGGCACCCCGCAGTCGGACGGCTCGGTGTCTGTGGGCACCAAGGACGCGCACGCCTGGCCCGAGCTGTACTTCGAGGGGGCCGGGTGGACGCGGTTCGAGCCGACCCCGAGCCGGGGGACGACACCGGACTACAGCGTGGCGCAGCAGGCCCCCGTGCCCGACCCGGGTGCCCCGCAGCCCGCTCCGCGCCCGCGCTCGGTGCCGTCCGGGGCGCCGGCGATCCCTCAGGGTTGCCCGCCCGAGCTGAAGAAGCTCGACGGCTGCACGGCCCCCGCGCCGCAGGCGGCGGACGGCGGTGCCGACACCGGCCCCGGGCCACTGACCGTGGTCGCAGTCGTCCTGGCGGCCCTGGCCGCCCTGCTGCTGCCGGCGCTGCCGCTGCTGTGGCGGGTGACGGTGAGAGGCCGGCGGCTGGGCGGCAAGGCTCCCGAGCCCACCCTCGCCGCCTGGCGCGAACTCACGGACTCCGCGTGGGACTACGGTGCGCTCATCCACGATGACGCACTGACACCACGCATGGCCGTCGACCACCTCGCCCGCACCACGGGCCTGGCCGGCGCGCCCGCCGAGGCGGCGGGGCGTGTGGCAGTGGCGGTGGAGCAGGTGCTGTACGCGCCACCCGGGCGCGCCGACGCCACGGACGTCACGAGCGTCACGGCCGATGTCGCCGTGGTGCGCGATGCCCTGCGGGCGTCGGCCCGGCGCCGCGCCCGCATACGGGCCGTACTGGCGCCACGGTCGGCGGTGCGGCTGCTGTGGGCGGCACGGGCCCGCTGGGCCCGGACCACGGCGCGACTGCGCCGCCACGGCGCCCCGTAGGGGCGCGGGGAACTGCGCGACAAGCCACGACGCGCCCGCAGGGTCCCGTGCCGGCACGTCGACCGTGGGCCGTCGGTGGCCGGTCGCGCCCGCGCGGCGGCAGCCGCAGACCGACGCCGCTCCGCACCCCTTGGAGGGTGCTCGTACGCCGCGGGGCCGGCGACGACGATGTCGTCCCGGCCCCGCGAGCGCAGAAGTATCAGTGGCCCTGCTCATCGCGCCGGCGCTGCCAGCGCTGTTCGATGCGGTCCATCATGCCGCGCCGGCGCGGCATGTGGAGGCCGCCGCCCCGCTGGGGAGCCGCGCCGGGGCGCGGCGCCTTGCGCCAGCCCGTGACCGCCAGCACCGCGCAGCCGAGCATGACGAGGAAGCCGACGACGCTGATCCAGATGCGCTGGGCGACCATTCCGGCCATGAGGAGCGCGATGCCCACCAGAAAACCCGCGACCGCCTGGTAGACCCGTCGCCGGGTGTACGTACGCAGGCCGCTGCCCTCGAGCGCTGTCGCGAACTTGGGATCTTCGGCGTACAGCGCTCGCTCCATCTGCTCGAGCATGCGCTGCTCGTGCTCCGAGAGCGGCACGGAGTCCTCCTACTCGTCGGTCGCGGGGGGCGACCGGGGTGCGACCCTTTCAGGATAGGCAGGGAATCGCCCCCGTGAAACCCGCCCCTGTGCGCCAATTCGGCCACCGGACCCGGTGTGCGAACGATGCCGTCGGGACGTACATTCCCTGCCCGCCGACCCGCCATGCCGGACGGTGTCCCTCGATCATACGGGGCGGACGCCCTGATCGGGCGGGCCGTGCACCGCCCGCGGGAGGCGGCCGGAAACAGGGCCTGTCCGACGGATCGTGCGGTGCCCCTCAGGGCGCAGGGCAGTGCCGATCTGCGGCTGGCATGTCATCTGCGGGTGCGTCGTGGCTTGTCGCGCAGTTCCCCGCGCCCCTTACGGGGCGAAGGTTCGCCGGATATGCCCTAGCCGCGTTCCGCCAGGACGTGCAGCTGCGTGGCCACCGAGTGGAAGGCCGGCAGCTCGGCCGCGGCGGCCTCCAGCTGCAGCAGGGCGTCCATCGCGCCCGGCTCGGCGTCGACGAGCACGCCCGGCACGAGGTCGGCGAAGACCCGCACGCCGTGCACCGCGGAGACCTCCAGCCCCGCGTCGGTGACATGGGCCGAGAGCTGTTCGGCGGTGAAGCGGTGGGTGAGCGGGTCGCCGGCGCCCCACAGGCCGGCGGGGTCGGCGAGGGCCGTCCGTGCCTCGGTGAAGTGCCCGGCGAGGGCGCGGGCGAGGACGGCGCCGCCGAGACCGGCGGCGAGCAGGCTCAGGGTGCCGGAGGGCCGCAGGGCGGCGACGGCGTTGCGCACGGACTCGGCCGGGTCCTCGACGTACTCCAGGACGCCGTGGCACAGCACGACGTCGAAGCCGTCGCGCTCGACGACGTCGAACAGGCCGTGGGCGTCGCCCTGGACGCCGCGCACGAGGTCGGCGACGCCGGCCTCGGCGGCCCGGCGCTCCAGCGCGAACAGGGCGTTGGGGCTGGGGTCGACGACGGTGACGCGGTGGCCGAGCCGGGCGAGCGGGACCGCGAACTTCCCCGAGCCGCCACCGGTGTCGAGGACCTCCAGGGCCTGCCGGCCGGTGGCCTCGACCCGGCGGCCGAGGGCGTCGCGCAGGACGTCCCAGACCACGGCGGTACGCAGGGATGCCCGGGGGCGCAGGGGGTCGGACACGGCGGATGACTCCTCGGCGGTGACGGCGGTGCGCTGATCGACCGTGCGGTGATCGGGGCCAGCCTACTGGGGCTGCCGTCCGGCCGCCGCCGACCGGCTCCCACCTGCGCGAACTCCCCGGAGGCGACCCCGGGTTGAGGCCCGCGCGCCGCGTCCGCCATACTTTTTGCACTGACTGGTCAGTCAAAAGTTCGCCGAGCGTATCGGAGGGCACATGAGCAGCAGCACCGCACCGGACGGAACCATGGGCACCGCAGCCGCGATCGCGGCCCGCGGCCTGGGCGTCAAGGGCCCGCGCGGCTGGGTCTTCCGGTCCGTGGACATCAGCGCGCCACCGGGCTCGCTCGTCGCGGTCGCCGGCCCCTCGGGCTCGGGCCGCACCTGTCTTCTGCTCACCCTCACCGGACGTATGCGCCCCAGCGCCGGACACGCCGAGGTCGCGGGGCTGCCGCTGCCGCGCCGGATGGCGGCCGTGCGGCGGGTGAGCGCGCTCGCCCACGTGCCCGGCGTCGCCGAGCTCGACGCCTCGCTCACCGTGGCCGAGCACCTGCGGGAGGGCGCCCTGCTGCAGCAGCGCTTCGGCTCCCTGCGCGGCCTGCTGCGGCCGCGCGCCGGGCGCGCCGCGGCCGCGGCGGCCCGCAGGGAGGCCGCCCTGGCCGCGGTCGGGCTGGACGTCGAGGCCCTGCCCAAGGGCGCCCGGACCGTCGTGCGCGACCTGGGCCGGCTCCAGGCGCTGCGGCTCTCGCTCGCCGTGGCGCTGCTGGGCGGACCGCGGCTGCTCGCCGTGGACGACACCGACCTCAAGCTCTCCCCTGCCGAACGGCAGGCCGTCTGGGCGCTGCTGCGCTCGCTCGCCGCGCGGGGCGACGTGACGGTGCTCGCCGTGTGCTCCGAGGCGCCCGAGGGCGCCGTCGTGGTGCGCACCGATGCCGGCAGCACCGATGCCGGCAACAGCGATGTCGACTCCACGATCGCCACCACCGCCACCGCCACGACCTCCACCACGAAGGGAGAGGCGGATGCGCTCGCCGAAGCTGGCCGCCCTTGAGCTGAAACGATTCGGCCGGGGCCGGCTGCCGCGGGCCGCGCTGGTGGCGCTCCTGCTGCTGCCCCTGCTCTACGGCGCCCTGTACCTGTGGTCGTTCTGGGACCCCTACGGCCGGCTGGACAAGGTGCCCGTCGCGCTCGTCAACGAGGACCGCGGCGCCACCGTGGACGGCAAGCGCCTCGCGGCGGGCGACAGCATCGTCCAAGGGCTGCGCGAGAGCCGGACGTTCCAGTGGCACGAGACGGATGCCGCGCGGGCCCGCGACGGGCTGGACAAGGGCCGGTACTACCTCTCGCTGACCATTCCGGCCGGTTTCAGCGAGCGGCTCGCCTCCAGCTCCGGCGACCGGCCCGTCACCGGCGCCCTGCAGGTGCGCACCAACGACGCCAACAACTACATCGTCGGACAGATATCGCGCTCCGTCTTCTCCGAGGTCCGCGCGGCAGCCTCCCGCAAGACCTCGCGCTCCTTCTACGACAAGATCTTCGTCTCCTTCTCCGGCATTCACGGCAAGACCGTCCAGGCGGCGCAGGGCGCCGACCAGCTGGGGGAAGGCATCGACAAGGCCGGCAAGGGCGCCGGCGACCTGAAGGACGGCCTGACCGAGGCCCGCCGCGGCAGCGGCAGCCTCCAGAACGGCGTGGGCAAACTGCAGGACGGCGCCGGCACCCTGGACACCGCCTCCGGCGAACTCGCCACGGGCGCCGAGAAGGTGGCCGCCGGCACCCAGCAGCTCGCCGACAAGGTCAATCGCGCGGCCCGCGAGGGCGGCGCGTTCGTCAAGGACAACGCCGAGGAGATCGGGCGGACCGCCCGCCTGGTGGCCACCGCCGCCGGCACCCTGCGCGAGCACCTGTCCGACCTGCCCTCCCCCGCCACGGCGGCCGCCCTGGCCCGGGCCGCCGCGGACAGCGCGGACGCCCTGTCCGCCGCGTACGACAAGAGCTGCACGAGCGCCCCGGCCCGCGGTGCCCCGGCCGACTACTGCCCCGTCCTGCAGAAGGCCGTGACGGCCGCCCGCCGGTCGGCGGACGCGGCCGAACGCCTGCACACCCTCGTGCAGAACAAGAACGGCGAACTGGGCACGCTTGCCGGCAAGCTGGAGACCCTGCGCACCTACGCCGGGCGCCTGGCCGACGAGGCCCCGCGCCTGGGACAGGACATCGACAGCGCCGTCGCCAAGGTCAACGCCCTCAACGACGGCGCCCAGCGCCTGGCCGACGGGGCCGGCCGCATCCACCAGGGCGCCGGCCGCCTGCACAGCGGGCTGGGCGACGCCAAGGACGGCGCGGCCCGCCTCGACGGCGGCATCGGCAAGCTGCGCGACGGCGCGGACACGCTCGAAGGCGGCATGGTCAAGCTCTCGGACGGCTCGGCCAAACTGGCGGGCGGACTGCACGACGGCGCCGCGAAGATCCCCGACTACGGGCCGAAGGACCGCGACGCACGCACCGACGTGATGGCCGACCCGGTCCGGCTGGCCTCCCAGGCCCTGCACAAGGCCCCCAACTACGGCACCGGGTTCGCCCCGTACTTCATCCCGCTGTCCCTGTGGGTCGGTGCGATGGTCGCCTACATGCTCATCCCGCCGCTCAACCGGCGCGCGCTGGCCGCCGGGGCGCCCGGCTGGCGGATCGCGCTCGCCGGCTGGCTGCCGGTCGTGGCCGTCGGCGCCCTGCAGGCCGGCGCCCTGCTGGCCGTCCTGCACTGGGCGGTGGGCCTGCAGATGGCCGACGCGGCCGGCACGGCGGGCTTCCTCGTGCTGGTGGCGGCCTGCTTCGCGGCGATCGTGCAGTGGCTGGGCGCCCGCTTCGGGCCGGCCGGGCGCATCCTCGTCCTGGCCCTGCTCATGCTGCAGCTGACCTCGGCGGGCGGCACCTACCCGGTGCAGACCAGCCCCGGCTTCTTCAACGCCCTGCATCCCTTCCTGCCGATGAGTTACGTCGTCGACGCGCTGCGGCACCTGATCACCGGCGGCCCGTCGGCGCCGGTGTGGCAGGCGTGCGGCGTCCTGGCGGCGTTCACCGCCGGTGCGCTGGCGCTGACGGCGTGGGCGGCGCGCGGCAAACAGGTCTGGTCCGTGGACCGGTTGCACCCGGAGCTGAGTCTGTGAGCGCGCAGGCGGTCGGTACGGGGAGAATCACCGGCATGGACAGCAGCGGTACGCGCCGGCAGAACACCCGGCGCCGGCTCTTCGAGGCAGCGGTCACCCTCATCGCGGAACAGGGCTTCTCCTCCACCACGGTGGACGAGATCGCCGAGCGCGCCGGCGTGGCCAAGGGCACGGTCTACTACAACTTCGCCAGCAAGACCGTCCTCTTCGAGGAGCTGCTGCGGCACGGCATCGAGCTGCTGACCGACTCCCTGCAGGCCGCCGCCGACGACACGGCCGAGCGCGGCGGCAGCCGCGTGGACGCGCTCGACGCGATGATCCGCGCCGGCCTGGACTTCATCACCCGCTATCCGGCGCTGATGCAGCTGTACGTGGCGGAGCTGTGGCGCACCAACCGGGCCTGGCAGTCGACGCTGATGCATGTGCGGCGCAAGGCGATCGCGGTCATCGAGTCGGTGCTGCGGGACGCGGTCGCGGGCGGCGAGCTGAGCGAGGAGCTCGACGTCCCGCTGACGGCCTCGGCGTTGTTCGGCATGGTGCTGGTGGCGGCGCTGGACTGGCAGTCCTTCCAGCCGGAGCGGTCCATCGACGAGGTGCACTCGGCGCTCTCGCGCCTGCTGCAGGGCCGCGTCAGCGGCGCACGGCCGTGACGGTACGGGCCGATCCCCCTCGGCCCGCACCGCCACGGCTCTCCCCCGCGGTTCCCCCCGTGGTTCCCCCCTGGTCTCTCCCCCCCGTCGCGGCGAGGGCCGCCGGGGCCGTTCCGCCGCCCCGTGCCGGCGGGCGCCGGCCCCGGCGGTTTCCCTTTCCGCGGGCTCCACTCTCGCGCACCGGGCGGGGCCGGCCCATCCGCGCACATACTCATCCGCGGGCCTGAGTACGGGTACTCAGACGCCTCCTGCCTGCGGATAGAGTCGGCGCATGGCACGGATTGTGGTGATCGGCGCCGGGATGGGCGCGATGGCCGCCGCCGCCCGGCTCGCCGTCGCGGGTCACCGGGTGGCGGTGTACGAGCGGTCGGGTACGTACGGCGGCGGTCTGGGGCGCCTGGCGCGGGACGGGTTCGTCTTCGACACGGGGCCGGGGCTGCTGCACCTGCCGGCCGTCTACCGCGACCTGTTCGTCAAGACGGGCAAGGAGTCGCTGGAACAGAGCCTGGAGATGGTCCAGGTCGACCCGGCCGCCCGGCACGTCTTCGCCGACGGCACCTCCTTCGCCCTGCCCGACGCCTCCCGTGCCGGTGTCGTGGCCGCGCTGGACGCCGCCGTCGGCGCCGGGGCGGGAGAGCGCTGGAGCGAGCTGATGGTGCGTGCGCGCGAGGTGTGGGACGCCACGCGCCGGCCGTTGCTGGAGGAGCCGCTGCGGCCCGAGCGCGTCGGGCCCCTGGGGCAGGACCCCTACCCGGCGCCGCGCCGGCGCGGGCTGCTGCGGCGTGCTGCGCCGGCCACGCTGGCGCAGGTGGGTGCGCGGGAGTTGAAGGATCCGCGCCTGGTGGCGCTGCTGGAGGGCCATGCGCTGGCCCACGGTCTGGATCCGCGCACCGCGCCCGCGAGCGCGACCGTCCTGCCGTACATGGAGCAGACCTTCGGCACCTGGTACGTGCGCGGCGGGCTGCACGGTCTGGCGGAGGCGCTGTACGAGCGGTGCCGGGCGCGGCGCGTGGAGTTCTTCTTCGGCGCCGAGGTCGTGGACGTGGTGGAGAAGGACGGCAGGGCCGCCGGGGTGCGCCTGGCCGGCGGTGAGGTCGTCGAGGCGGACGCGGTCGTCGCGGGCGTCCCGCCCGAGCGGCTCGCGGCGCTCGCCCCGGGTGCCGGCGAGCCGGTGGGACCGGTGGCGGCCGGCCGGTTCGGCGTGTTTCTGGCCCTGCGCGGCGCGCGGCCCCCGGGTACGGCGCACCGCACGGTGGTGCACGCCCCGGACCGGGCCGCGGAGCTGGAGGGCGTCTTCGGCGCGCACGGCGGGACCGCCCACCTGCCGACGGTGACCGTGCTGCGGCCCGACGACGCGGGCACCCGCCCGGACGAGGGCCACGAAGCGGTGACGCTGACCGCGACGGTGGCCCCGCAGGGCCGCGGTGTGGACTGGACGGACGCGGCGACCGCCGCCGCGTGGGCGCAGCGGATGATCGAGGCCGCCGGAGCGGTGGTCGAGGGGCTGGGCGAGCGGGTGCTGTGGCACGAGGTGCGCACCCCCGCGGACACCGAGCGCGAGACGGGCGCCGCGGGCGGCGCGGTGCCCGCGCCCGTACTGGCCGGTGCACAGGGCGCGTTCCTGCGGCCGGGCACGGCGACACCGCTGCCCGGGTTGTACCGGGTGGGTGGGTTCGCCCATCCCGGCGGCGGGCTCGCGCACGCCGGGATGTCGGGGGCCCTGGCGGCCGGGCTGATCGTGGAGGGCGCCGGCTTCCGCGGCTCGCAGTGAGGACCTGCGGCCGGTAGGCCAGGAGGTCAGTAGCGGTAGGGCTGTTCGTCGTGGCCCTGCCCCTGTCCGGGCAGGTGCTGCGGCGGGTAGGGCGGCTGCTGGCCGGCCTGCGGGGCCGCGTCGGTGTCACGCTGCTGCGGCACCCATACGCCGCCGGGCGGGGTGTCCATGTCGTAGCGCTGGCCGCCGTAGGCTCCCTGGCCGTAGCCGCCGGAGGCGTAGCCCTGCTGCCCGTACGGCTGCTGCTGGCCGTAGGCGTCGTACTGGTCGTAGGACGGGGCGCGGTTGCCGATGTAGGGGTCGGAGTACGAGGCGTACTGGCCCTGCCCGTAGTCGAACTGGCCCGCGGGGACGCCGTCGTGGGCGGGGGTCTCCGCGGCCGGCTGCCGGCCGTAGTCGTAGCCGCCCTGGCCGGGTGCCGGGTAGCCCGCCGGGTGGGGCTGCTCGGCGGTCGGCTGCTGGGGCACGCCCGCGTCCAGGACCGGGTCGAGCAGCGCGGTGGCCTCGGCCGCCGGGGGCTCCTGGACGGCGGTCAGGGCGCCGGGGCCGCCGGCCGGGAGGGTGACGTCGGGGGCCGGGGCCGGGGCCGGCGCGGGGGCGGATGCGCCGCGGCGCTCGCCCTTGCGGCGCCGCCCGGAGCGTGCCGCCGCCCGGCCGCCGGGGGCCGGGGCCGCGGCGGGGGGCGGGGCGTCGGGCGCGTCCCCGCGGCGCAGGGCCCAGCCCATGGTGAAGCCGCGGCGGAAGGAGAGCGTGACGAAGGTCTGACCGACGGCGAAGGCGATGGCGCCCACGACGATGACGGCCACGGACGGGAAGACCACGCCCGCGACCACGCCGAGGAAGCCGGTGAAGGCGAGCAGCCGCCAGCGCAGGCGCGCCTTGTACTGCAGCAGCACCTCGGCCAGCAGCCAGAGCGCGACAACACCGAACGCGATGTAGAGGACCGTCCAGCCCATTAACGCCCCTCTCGTTCGGCCCGCCGCTTTCCGGCCGGCCTTCAGGACCGCTGGTGCAGTCCCAGATTCTCGTAGATTTCCAACGTCGCCGTGGAGTGGTTCAGGGTAATGAAGTGCAACCCGGGAATCTCCTCGGCCATCAACCGGGCACACAACCGGGTCGCGTACTCGATCCCGACCGAGCGTACAGCGACCGCGTCGCCTTGCACCGCGAGGATCCGCTCGGCGAGGTCGGAAGGGAACGTCGCGTTGCTGAGCTGTGCGAATCGTTCGATCTGGCGGACGTTGGTGACCGGCATGATCTCCGGGATGATCGGGGTGTCGCAGCCGGCGGCGGCCACCCGGTCGCGCAGCCTGAGGTAGTCCTCGGCGTGGAAGAACATCTGCGTGATGGCGAAATCGGCACCTGCCCGGCATTTGGTGACGAAGTGCCGGACGTCCGTCTCCCAGTCGGTGGAGCGCGGGTGCATCTCGGGGAAGGCGGCCACGCCCACGCAGAAGTCGCCCGACTCCTTGATCAGCCGCACCAGCTCGGCGGCGTAGCGCACGCCCTGGGGGTGGCGCACCCACTCGCCCATGGGGTCGCCGGGCGGATCGCCGCGCAGGGCGAGCATGTTGCGGATGCCCACGTCCGCGTACTGCCCGATGACATTGCGCAGCTCGGCGACCGAGTGGTTGACGGCCGTCAGGTGGGCGACGGGGGTGAGGGTGGTGTCGGTGGCGATGCGCTCAGTGGCCCGGACGGTGCCCTCGCGCGAGGAGCCGCCGGCGCCGTAGGTCACGGAGACGAAGGTGGGTGCCACCGCTTCGATGCGCCGAATGGCGTTCCACAGCGTCCGCTCGCCCTTTTCCGAGCGGGGCGCGGCGAACTCGAAGGAGTACGAACGCTCGCCCGAGGCGAGCAGCTCACGGATGGTGGGCGCGTGGTCCGTCCTGGTGGACGCTGTGCCAAGGGCCATACCGGCAAGTTAACCCGCGTTCCGACCCGACCCCAACCGAGTTCGGCTTTATGTCCGATTCGCCGATGGTGATCCGTCAATCGTCCCAGTACGTGGACAGACGGCGTACCGGGAAACGGTCACAGGTCGTAGGCGCGAAGGCGCCGGGCGAGGTCGGCGGTGGCCGCACCCGGGTCGTCCGCCTCGGTGATCGCCCGTACCACGACGACCCGCCGGGCGCCGGCATCGAGCACCTGCTCCAGGTTGCCCGCGTCGATGCCGCCGATGGCGAACCAGGGCCGCTCGGGCTTCAGCGCCGCCGCGTGGCGGACCAGGGACAGGCCCGGGGCATGGCGGCCGGGCTTGGTCGGGGTGGGCCAGCAGGGGCCGGTGCAGAAGTAGTCCACGCCGGGCTCGGCCACGGCCGCCTCGACCTCGGCCTCGGCGTGCGTGGAGCGGCCGATGAGCACGTCGGGCCCCAGGATCGCCCGGGCCGCGGGCACCGGCAGGTCGCCCTGGCCCAGGTGCAGGATGTCCGAGCCGGCCGCGTGCGCGACGTCGGCGCGGTCGTTGACGGCCAGCAGCCGGCCGTGCCGGCGCGCCGCCTCGGCGAAGAGGGCGAGGTGCTCGAGCTCCTCGCCGGCCTCCATGCCCTTGTCGCGCAGCTGGATCGCGTCCACTCCCGAGGAGAGGACGGCGTCGAGGAACTCCGGCAGGTCGCCCTGGCGCTTGCGGGCGTCCGTGCACAGGTACAGCCGGGCGTTCGCGAGCCGCTCGCGTGCTGCGGCGACGGACATGGGCGGTGGCTCCCCCGGGTCGGCGGCGGTACGGGCCCGGGGCGCGCTGCCCCGGGCCCGTACAACCGGACGGTTTCAGTGGTTCTGGTGATGCAGGTCGTACTGCTGGTGCCGGCTCAGACGGCCAGCGCCTGGGCGCGGCGCTTGACCTCCGTGCCGCGATTCTCCCGCAGCGCGTCGGCCGGGGTGCCCGGCAGGGTCGGGTCGGGGGTGAAGAGCCACTCCAGCATCTCCTCGTCGCTGAAGCCGTCGTCCCGCAGCAGCGTCAAGGTCCCGGCGAGGCCCTTGACCACCTTGCCCTCGCCGATGAAGGCGGCGGGCACCATGAGCACTCGGTTCTCGCCCCGGCGGACGGCGATCAGCTGGCCTTCCTTCACCAGCTGCCGCACGCGCGTCACCTCGACACCGAGCTTCTCGGCGATGTCGGGGAGGTTGAGCCAGGCAGGAACGAGAGCATCGATCTTCGTGTCAATCTCGGTCACAGGGACAAGCCTGCCATCCGGGACTGACAGCCGGTAGCCGGGTTGACCCGAGCCGGGGCCACAAGTCGCCCGCAGGTCACTCCACCGGCCGTCCCGCAGGGGTCAGCACGGCCGCCTTCAGGGGCACCGCGGCGTCCCGCGCCTTCTCCCGGTCCAGGGCGGCGCCCTGCTCGACGAGCCTGCGCCCCTGGGCCAGGTCGCGCGGCCGCCCCACGGCCAGCAGGGCCACCAGGACGTCCCCGCGCAGCCAGCACACCGTCCAGGCCGCGCCCTGCGGGTCGCCGCGCCACAGCAGCTCGTCACCGGGCGCGCGGTGCCCGGCGTACTGCACGAAGCGCCCGAACTGCTCGGACCAGAAGTAGGGCACCGGGTCGTAGACCGGGCTCTCCTCGGGGCCGTGGACGATGTTCGCGGCCACCGTCCGCGGGCCCTGCAGGGCGTTGTCCCAGTGGTGCACCATCAGCCGCTCGCCGTAGCGGGCGGAGGGGAAGGAGGCGCAGTCGCCGACCGCGTACACGCCGGGCAGCGAGGTGCGCAGCCGGTCGTCGGCGCGCACCGAGCGGTCCTCGGCGAGCTCGACGCCCGAGCCCGCCAGCCAGCCGGTGGCCGGCCGGGCGCCGATGCCCACGACCACCGCGTCGGCGGGCAGCCGCGTGCCGTCGGCGAGGACGACCGCGCCGGCCTCCACGGCCGTCACCGGCGTACCGGTCAGCAGCCGCACGCCGCTCTCCTCGTACCAGGCGGCCATGGGCGCCGCGACCTCCGACGGCAGCGCCCCCGGCAGCACCTGGCCGGCGGCCTCCACCACCGTCACCTCGCAGCCCGCCTCGCGGGCGGCCGTGGCGAACTCCGCGCCGATCCAGCCCGCCCCCACCGCGACGAAGCGGCGCCGCTCGGTCAGCAGCGGGCGCAGCAGGGCCGCGTCGTCGAAGGTACGCAGGACGTGCACACCCGGCACGTCCTCGCTGCCGGGCAGGGCCACCGCCTCGGCGCCGGTGGCGATGACCAGGATGTCGTAGGGCACCTCTCCCGCCGGGGTGAGCACCGTGCGCTCCTCGGCGCGCAGCCCGGTGGCCCCGGTGCCCAGGCGCACGTCGATGCCGAGCGAGCCGAAGTCCACGGCGAAGGCGGAGTCCTCGGCGGTGCCCAGCAGCACGGCCTTGGACAGCGGGGGGCGGTCGTAGGGCGGGTGGGGCTCGGCACCCAGCAGCGTGATGCTGCCGGTCCAGCCCTGTTCGCGCAGGGCCACGGCGGTCTGCACGCCCGCCATGCCCGCTCCGACGATGACGACGCGGCGGTCACCGGAGGTGTTCGTCTGCTCGCTCACCCGATCAACTCTAGGCCCGCGGGCCGCGCGCGCCGGAGCATCCGCCGGCGAGACCTCTGACACAGCGTCACCCCCGCCGGGCGCACCGCTGCCTTCCGGGTGGCCCGCGGCCCGTACTAGGGTGGCAGGCTGCAAGCACTCGCGGGAGCCCGGCGCACCGGGCTGAGAGGGAGGCTGGACGGCCTCCGACCGTACGAACCTGATCCGGGTCATGCCGGCGAAGGGAGGGGCTGGACGCCCATGCACGCTGCGAACGGCACGTCCGACACGTCCTGCGACGTCCTGGTCGTCGGCGGCGGAATCATCGGCCTGGTCACGGCCTGGCGCGCCGCACAGCGCGGCCTCACCACGGTCGTGGCCGACCCGGAGCCCGGCGGCGGCGCGGCACGCGTGGCCGCCGGCATGCTCGCCGCCGTCACCGAACTGCACTACGGCGAGGAGACGCTGCTCGCCCTCAACCTCGCCTCCGCCCGCCGCTACCCGGCCTTCACCGCGGAACTGCACGAGGCCACCGGCCTCGACACCGGCTACCGCGCCTGCGGCACCCTCGCCGTCGCGCTCGACGCCGACGACCGGGCCCACCTGAAGGAACTGCACGCCCTCCAGCAGCGCTGCGGCCTGGACTCCCAGTGGCTGTCCGGGCGCGAGTGCCGCCGGCTCGAACCGATGCTCGCCCCCGCCGTCCAGGGCGGCCTGCGGGTCGACGGCGACCACCAGACCGACCCCCGGCGCCTGGCCGGCGCCCTGCTCGTCGCCTGCGAGCGGGCCGGGGTGACCTTCCACCGCTCCCCCGCCGTGCGGGCCCTGCTCGCCGGCGGCCGGGCCACCGGCGCCGAGCTCGCCGACGGCACTCGTGTCGCCGCCGAACGGACGGTGCTGGCCGCCGGCAGCCACAGCGGCCGCCTCGCCGGCCTGCCCGAGGAGGTCCTGCCCCCCGTACGGCCCGTCAAGGGCCAGGTGCTGCGGCTGCGCATACCCGGCCCGTACCGGCCGTTCCTCTCCCGCACCGTACGGGCCGTGGTGCGCGGCGGGCACGTCTACCTCGTCCCGCGCGAGAACGGCGAGCTCGTCGTCGGCGCCACCACCGAGGAACAGGGCTGGGACACCACCGTCACCGCCGGCGGCGTCTACGAACTGCTGCGCGACGCCCACGAACTGGTGCCCGGCATCACCGAGCTGCCCCTGGTGGAGACCCTCGCCGGGCTGCGCCCCGGCTCCCCCGACAACGCCCCGCTGCTCGGCCCCACCGCCCTGCCCGGCCTGCACCTCGCCACCGGTCACCACCGCAACGGCGTCCTGCTCACCCCCGTCACCGGCGACGTCATGGCCGAGGTCCTCACCGAGGGACGGCTGCCCGCGGAGGCCCGCCCCTTCTCCCCCCTCCGCTTCACCCCCGCACTCCAGGAGCAGCCCGCATGACCACCCACGTCATCAGCGTCAACGGCGAGCGCCGGGCCGTCCCGGCCGGCACCACCCTCGACGGCCTGGTGGCCACCCTCACCGCGGCGCACAGCGGTGTCGCCGCCGCCGTCAACGAGGCCGTCGTACCGCGCGGCCAGTGGCCGCAGACCACCCTCGGCGAGGGCGACCGCGTCGAGGTCCTCACCGCGGTCCAGGGAGGCTGACCCCCATGGCGGACGACCTGCTCACCATCGCCGACACCACCTTCACCTCCCGCCTCATCATGGGCACCGGTGGCGCCCCCAGCCTGGAGGTCCTCGAACGCGCCCTCCTGGCCTCCGGCACCGAACTGACCACCGTCGCGATGCGCCGCCTGGACGCCACCGTCCGCGGCTCGGTCCTCTCCGTCCTGGAGAAGCACGACATCCGCGTCCTGCCCAACACCGCCGGCTGCTTCACCGCCGGCGAGGCCGTCCTCACCGCCCGCCTCGCCCGCGAGGCCCTGGGCACCGACTGGGTCAAACTGGAGGTCATCGCCGACGAGCGCACCCTCCTGCCCGACCCCATCGAACTCCTGGACGCCGCCGAGATCCTCGTCGACGACGGCTTCACCGTGCTGCCCTACACCAACGACGACCCCGTCCTCGCCCGCAAACTGGAGGACGTCGGCTGCGCCGCGATCATGCCCCTGGGCGCCCCCATCGGCTCCGGCCTGGGCATCCGCAACCCCCACAACTTCCAGCTGATCACCGAACGCGCCACGGTCCCGGTGATCCTCGACGCCGGAGCCGGCACCGCCTCCGACGCGGCCCTGGCCATGGAACTGGGCTGCGCCGCGGTGATGCTCGCCTCGGCGGTCACCCGGGCCCAGGAACCGGTCCTGATGGCGGAGGCGATGCGCCACGCAGTGGAAGCCGGCCGCCTCGCCCACCGCGCAGGCCGCATCCCCCGCCGCCACTTCGCCGAGGCCTCCTCCCCCACGGAGGGCCTGGCGACGCTGGACCCGGAGCGGCCGGCGTTCGCGTGAGCCGTCTCAGACGGGCTCGCCGTGTTCGAGGTACTGAGGATGTCCCTCCGCTCTCGCCTTGACAGCATGCCGGACCCTGCGGGCGAGGCGGGGGATCAGTAGCTCGTCCAGCACGTCGACGGGGTGGAATGCGGCGGCCAGCAGTTCATCCGACGCGAGTTCGATCGCACCCACTGCGTCGGCGTTGAGCCGACCGCCGTCGAAGACGTACAGCACCTTGTCGCCTTCGGCGTCGCTCGGCGCCCAGTCGACGACAAGGAGGGGGCCGATCGACGGCGAGATGCCGAGTTCTTCCCGCACTTCACGTCGGCAGGCATTCAGAGGTGATTCTCCCGTCTCGATGTACCCGCCCGGGATCTCCCACTTCGGCTTGTACGACGGGCGCACCAGCAACACGTGCCCTTGTTCGTCGAAGAACAGGGCGCCTGCCGCCATGCGTGGGCGTGCCATGCACTGTTCATGCTCGTTCTCGGTCACAGTGACGAGCCTACGGAGGCAGGCCGGGCGGGGCGGCGGCCGTAGTCTGCGAGCAGGCAGCAGACCGGCGCCAAACTACATGCGTACTCTGGTAGTTGAGTGCTCACACTAGGGGAACACATGATCGATGTACCTGAGCTCGGCATCGGCGAACGCATCCGGCACTTCAGGATCAGGAGCGGCAAGTCGCAAGCGGTTCTGGGAGGCCTGGTGGGGCGCTCCGAGGACTGGGTCTCAAAGGTCGAGCGGAACCTGATCCCCGTCAACAACTTCTCGCTGCTCCTCGACATCGCGCGCGTTCTCGGTGTGCGCGACCTGTCGGACCTCACCGGACCTGCCGTCTCACTGTCCCTCACCGCATCACCGAGGCATCCGGCGGTACCGGCGATCAGCCGCGCCCTGAACACCCTGCCCTCCCTGCTGGGGGCGGACCTTCCCGGGGAGCCCCTGACAGCGGCGGAGCTCGCACAACGCGTCGACGAAGCATGGCAAATCTACGAGACGCATACAGAGCGCTATGGGCCGGTGGGCGAGATGCTGCCCGGGCTGCTGGCCGAGGCGTACCTGACCCTGCGCACATCACAGGGCGAGGAGGAAGCCTCGGCAGCGCGATCGCTCATCTCGCTGCTCCACCTCCTCCAGGTCTATCTGCGCCGCGTCGGTGAGCGCACACTGGCGACGGCGGCCGCGGACCGGGCGATGCAGATCGCGGACAGTACGGGAGACCCCGCCCTGATCGCGGCCTCGGCCTGGAACGTATGCGGCATCCTGACCAGCTCGGGCGATGTCGCCGACTCCTTCGAGCTGGCGCGCTCGACCATCGACCACGTGCGGCCCGGCGACGATGCCGGTGCCGAGCACCTCTCGGCGTACGGCGCCTTGCACCTGGCAGCCGTCATTGCTGCCGTGCGCAGCGGCCGGGCAGCGGCAGCCTGGGACCTGCTGCACCAAGCCGACGCAGTGGCGGCACGGCTCGGCAACGACAGGAATGAGTTCCACACCTCGTTCGGCCCCACGAATGTGGCCATGCACGCCGTGCACCTGGCCGTCGAGGAAGGCGACGCAGGTGAGGCCCTGCGGCTCGCCGACACCGTGGAGGTACCGGAGGCGGGTGGTGTCCTGCCGCTGGAGCGCACCACGCGCTACCTGGTCGAGGTCATGCACGCGAACCGACTGGTGGGGGACGACTACGGGACACTTCATGTGCTCCGGAACATCAAGGAAGTCTCGCCCGAGGAAATCCGCTACTTCCCTCTTGTACGGGACGCGCTCGGCGCCCTGCTGAAGCGGGACCGGCCGACGTACCGGCGCGAGGTGCGCGAGCTGGCGGCACACGTCGGCATGCTGGCCGGCGCGTAACCCGGAAGCCTGCCAGGCCCGGAAGAATTTTCCGGGCCGACGCACGACTCGACCCCTACCGTCCGTCACATGACGACCACACAGGGGCGATCACGAGAAGGGTTGCCCACCACCACTGCCAACCCGGCACAGGGGCTGCGGATCGAACGCGTTCCCGGAAGGCGTCTCAAGCTCACCGAGGCGGGCCGTTTCGCAATGGAACTCCGGGTACTCATCGACGGCTCGCACGTCGGCGACGGCGTACTCGTCATGCCCCACGACGAGGCCACCGCTTTCGGCGCCGAGCTGCACGATCTCCTCTGCGGCCGCAGCGCGCAGAGCACTTCGCGGCGCTCCTCCTGCGATCGTCACCGCCGTGCTGCACTTGCTGACGCGGCCGTCGGCCTGTGGCCCGAGGGGCACGTCGCCGCAGCGCGACAGGAGCGCGGGGAAGGCGAAGGATGCGCCTCGGAGACGGAGCTTTGATCATCCTTCCGGTCCCAGACAGCTGGGCCCCCGAGGCTGTCGAAAGAGCCCGGGCACGTTACCTGGCCCACGGCTCGCGATGCAGCCGCTGCACAATGCACAAGGCCTGTCCCGAAGGACGCGTTCTGCTGGACACCTACCGGCTCACGAGATCGATGACGGCGGTGAGCCGGTGAGAAGCGAACTCGCACAGGCGACGTGCCAGGAATGTGCTCGCCTTGAGCGCCTCCGCGCCGAGGCACGAAGTGCCAGCGACCACAGCCTGGCCACCGATCTGGTCGTGCTCCGCCGCCGCCACGAGCTGCAGCACCGGCACCGGCACCGGCACCGAGAGACCTCATCACCGTGTTGATGACCAGGAAGGAGCACAGGACCATGGGAAAGAAGAACGAGGACGAGTGGGACCCGCAGGAGAACCAGGGCACCGCCACCGACCCCGGCACCCGCGTGTCCCAGAACGGCGACGTCTGGTCGTCCGCTGCGGACGACGAGGAGCGCGAGAGGAAGTAGCCCCGTGATCCACGGCGAACACCTGGCGGAGGACCTGCGGCGTGATCACGGGTTCGTCCACATCGGCCGCACCAGGGACGGCCAGGCCGTGGTCATGCGCAAGGGGGACCGCTGGACGGTCGTCCCCCTGCGGTTGCTCACCCGGGAAGCCGTGGACACGATCAAGGCTCAGGCGGGGCTCGGTCCCGTCTGAGCCGTTGCCCCCGGGGCACGGGAAAGCCGGCTCCTGTCACTGTTCGGCTGCAGAAAGGGCGTGCGGGCCGAAGGCCCTGCAGGGGGGCCCGGCTCGGCTCGTAGACTCGTGTGCCGTGGATACGACCCTGCCGGACCCCCTCGTCGACCAGCTGCTCGACGGCCGCTACCGCGTCGAGGCGCGTGTCGCCGTGGGCGGCATGGCCACGGTGTACCGCGCCCTGGACACCCGGCTGGACCGCGTGCTCGCCCTGAAGGTCATGCACCCCTCCCTCGCCGCCGACGGGGCGTTCGTGGAGCGCTTCATCCGGGAGGCCAGGGCCGTGGCCCGGCTCGACCACCCCAATGTGGTCGGGGTCTTCGACCAGGGCACCGACGGCCGGTACGTCTACCTGGCGATGGAGTACGTCGCCGGCTGCACCCTGCGCGACATCCTGCGCGAGCGCGGCGCCCTGCGCCCGCGGGCGGCGCTCGACATCGCCGAGCCGGTGCTGGCGGCGCTGGGCGCGGCGCACCGTGCCGGGCTGGTGCACCGGGACATGAAGCCGGAGAACGTGCTGATCGGCGACGACGGCCGGGTCAAGGTCGCCGACTTCGGCCTGGTGCGGACGGTGGACGCCAACACCAGCAGCAGTACCGGTTCGGTGCTGGGCACCGTCTCCTACCTCGCCCCGGAGCAGATCGAGCACGGCACGGCCGACACCCGTGCCGACGTCTACGCCTGCGGCGTGGTGCTGTACGAGATGCTCACCGGCGCCAAGCCGCACACCGGCGGCACCCCCGCGCAGATCCTCTACCAGCACCTGCACGAGGACGTGCCCGCGCCGTCGCAGGCCGTGCCCGGCCTCGCGCCCGGGCTGGACGCGCTGGTCGCCGCGGCGACCGCGCGCGACGCCGAGCTGCGGCCGGTCGACGCCGCGGCCCTGCTGGCGCAGGTCCGGCAGGTGCGGGCGGGCCTGGACGACGCTCAGCTCGACCTCGTGCCGCCGGGTGCCCGGACGCCCGAGCAGGGCCCGCAGCCGGTCGGCTCCGAGGAACGGACGAGCGTGATCCCCCGCCCCGTGCCGGCCGATGACCGTACGAGCGTGATCCCGCGCACGGTGCCGGCGGACCCCGGCATCGACCGGACGACCCGCATCGAGCTGCCGGCCACGCCGCCCCCCGCACCGCCCGCGGCGCCGCCCGTCCCCGCGCGTCCGCGCCCCGGACGCCCGCGGCTGTGGCTGCTCGCGGCGGCCGGTGCGCTGCTGGCGATCCTGGCCGGTACCGGCATCTGGTACATCAACTCCGGCCAGTTCACCTCCGTACCCGCCGTGCTGGACATGACCCAGGCCAAGGCCGAGCAGGAGCTGGACAAGGCCGGCCTGGAGATCGGCGTGAAGCAGGCGTTCAGCGACACCGTCGAGCGCGGGCACGTCATCGCCACCGACCCCAAGCCGGGCCAGAAGATCCGCAACACCGGCAAGGTGACGGTGACCGTCTCCCGCGGCCCGCAGAAGGCCGAGGTGCCGAACGTCGCGGGCATGCCCTTCGACCAGGCCAAGAAGAAGATCGAGGACCAGGGCCTGGCGGTCGGCGAGATCACCAGGCAGTTCAGCAACGAGACCCCCAAGGACTCGGTGCTCTCCACCGACCCCGCGCCGGGTACGCAGATGCGGCCGGAGTCGCAGGTGGCGATCGTGGTCAGCAAGGGCCGCCAGATCTCCGTGCCGGACGTCACCGGGCTGTCCGTCGCGGACGCCACCGCCCGGCTGCGTGACGCGGGCCTGGCGGTGAAGGTGGCGGACGAGCAGGTCTTCTCCGACAAGCCCAAGGGCGCCGTGGCCCAGCAGACGCCGGGCAAGGGGCAGACCGCCGGCGAGGGCGACGAGATCACCGTGACGGTCTCCAAGGGCAAGGAGATGGTCATCGTCCCGGACGTCACCGGCCGCAGCGAGGCCGAGGCCAAGAAGATCCTGCAGGCCGCCGGTTTCCAGGTACAGGTCGACCGCCCGTTCTTCTTCCCGCGCGACTCCGTGGAGGCCCAGTCGGTGCGCGGCGGCGACCAGGCGGCCAAGGGCGACACGATCGTGATCAGGATGAAGGGCGGACTGTGAGCACCACGAGCCCGGTGAGCGGCCGGCTGCGCAATCCTGTCGGCGGCCACATCCCCGTGGCCGGCGGGCTGGCCAGGACGGGCCTGCCGTACGCCCGCGGGATGGGCGCCGAGGCCGTGCAGGTCTTCGTCGCCAACCCGCGCGGCTGGGCGACGCCGCCGGGCAACCCCGCCCAGGACGAGGCCTTCCGCGCCGCGTGCGCGGCCGAGGAGCTCCCCGTCTACGTCCACGCCCCCTACCTGATCAACTTCGGTTCGCACACCGAGGCCACCGTCGAGCAGTCGGTCGCCTCCCTGCGCCACTCGCTGCGCCGGGGCCGGGAGATCGGTGCGCTGGGCGTGGTGGTGCACACCGGTTCGGCGACCGGCGGCCGGGGCCGGGAGATCGCGCTGGCCCAGGTGCACGAGCGGCTGCTGCCGCTGCTGGCGGAGCTCACCCACGACGACGATCCGCGGCTGCTGCTGGAGCCGACGGCCGGCCAGGGGGCGTCGCTGTGTTCCCTGGTGGCCGACCTCGGTCCGTACTTCGAGGCGCTGGAGCACCATCCGAAGCTGGGGGTGTGCCTGGACACCTGCCACCTCTTCGCGGCCGGCCACGACCTCGCCGAGCCCGGCGGGGTGAAGGCCACGCTGGACGAGCTGGTGTCCGTGGTGGGCGAGGGCCGGCTGGGGCTGATCCACGCCAACGACTCCAAGGACGTCGTCGGCGCCCACAAGGACCGGCACGCCAACATCGGCGCCGGGCACATCGGCGCGGAGCCCTTCGGGGAGCTCTTCGCGCACCCGGAGACGGCGGGCGTGCCGCTGACGATCGAGACGCCGGGCGGCAAGGAGGGGCACGCCGCGGACGTGGCCCGGCTCAAGGCCCTGCGGGACGAGCGGGTCTGAACGAGGAAGGCCGGACGGTCTAGACGACGGCTCCGCGACCCGGGTCGTCGTCGTCCTCGTCGTCGCCGTCCTTCATGCGCAGCACGAGCGTGGCGAAGCCGCCGAGGAAGCCACCGACGCCCAGGGTGGTGATCCACCAGGTGAGCTCCTGGCGCAGCAGCACCATCACCAGCAGCAGCAACGGGCCGCCGAGCACCGCGATCCAGGCGAAGCGGGAGGTGGTGTCCCCCGTGGGCAGCGGGGGCGGCTCCGGCGGGACGAAGTGACCCTCGTCGTCCGCGTCGCCCGCCTTCTCCACCGGGCTCCAGTCCCGCGGGCCCGGCGAGGCGGCGGCGCGCACGACGGGGCCGCTGTCGGCGGGCGGGGCGGTGGGGGTGGGGCCGGGGTCGGTGCCGGGGTCCTTCGGGGCGCGGTCCGCGGTGGTGCCGGCCTCCTCCGTACGCTCCGCCGTGCGGTGGCCGGAACCGGTCGGCTCGTCGTTGCCGGTCGCGGGCCACAGGCCCTTCTCGGGGTCGGGCTGCTCGCCGTAGGCGGCGACGAGCTCGGCCCAGGCGCGGTCCTCGTCGAGGGGGTCGCGGCTGTCGTCGCGGTCGCGACCGGCGTCGGGCTCAGCCATGAGCGGCCGCCCCGGGCAGCTCGGCGGCCAGGGTGAGCCGGCCGATGAACGCGTGCGTCTCCTCGAAGATCTTCGGTGCGTCGTGGTCGAGGGTGGCCACGTGGAAGCTGTTCTCCAGCAGCCGCTCGGTGACGTCGAGGGAGGAGACGCGGGCCAGGATGCGCGCGGAGTCGGCCGGTGGGACCACATGGTCCTGGGGGCTGTGCATCAGCAGCAACGGCTGGGTCACCTGGGGCAGTTCGCGGTCGAGCTGCTGCAGGAAGCGGCGGAAGGAGTACGCGGAGTGCAGCGGCACCCGGTCGTAGCCGGTCTCGGTCACGCCGGGCTTGGCTATGTCGCTGGCGATGCCCTTGGTGGTGGGCATCAGGTGGCGCACCACCGGCAGGGCACGGGCCGCCAGGCCGTGCACCTTGTTGGCCGGGTTGACCAGGGCGATGCCGGAGATCGCATCGCCGTGGTGGGCGGCCAGGCGCAGGGCGAGCGCGCCGCCCATCGACAGGCCGCACACGAAGACCTGCCTGCAGCGCTCCCGCAGCCGCCACAGCTCGCGGTCGACCTCGGCGTACCAGTCCTGCCAGCCCGTGATCGCCATGTCCTGCCAGCGCGTGCCGTGCCCGGGAAGCAGCGGCAGGGACACCGTCAGGCCCCGCTCCGCGAGATAATCGGCCCAGGGCCGGACGGACTGCGGGGAACCGGTGAAGCCGTGACACACAAGGACGCCGACCTCTCCGCCCTCATGGCGGAACGGCTCGGCTCCGGGGAGGAGCAGCACCGGAATCTCCGATCGAAGCAACGGGACAACGGACACGAGGGGCTTTGAGCCCTCAGCCTACGCGGAGCGCCGCACGGGGGGTAGGCAGGTTAAGGTCTCCTCGTCACACACAGGAGGTTCTCGGTTGTTCTACGGCGCTATGAAGCTGTCCATCGGCGGGTCGCTGAAGCTTGCCTTCCGGCCGTGGGTGGAGGGGCTGGAGAACGTACCGGCCGAGGGGCCCGCGATCCTCGCGAGCAACCATCTGTCCTTCTCGGATTCCTTCTTCCTTCCCGCGGTGCTGGACCGCAAGATCACGTTCATCGCCAAGCAGGAGTACTTCACCTCCCCCGGGGTCAAGGGCAAGCTGACGGCGGCGTTCTTCAAGGGCGTCGGCCAGCTGCCCGTGGACCGCTCGGGTGCGCGCGGGGCCGGCGAGGCCGCGATCAAGAGCGGCATCGAGGTGCTGGAGCGCGGTGAGCTGTTCGGCATCTACCCGGAGGGCACCCGTTCCCCCGACGGCCGTCTCTACCGCGGCAAGCCCGGCGGCCTGGCCCGGGTGGCCCTGGCCACGGGCGCCCCGGTGATTCCGGTGGCGATGATCGACACGGAGAAGATCCAGCCGCCCGGCAAGGTCGTGCCCAAGCTGATGCGGCCCGGCATCCGCATCGGCAAGCCGCTGGACTTCAGCCGCTACCACGGCATGGACGGCGACCGCTTCATCCTCCGCTCGGTGACCGACGAGGTCATGTACGAGATCATGAAGCTGTCCGGCCAGGAGTACGTGGACATCTACGCGACCGCCGCCAAGCGGCAGATCGCGGAGGAGGCCAAGCGCAAGGCCGAGGAGGAGAAGGCCGCGAAGGCCGCCGGCCTCGACAAGGACACGGCGAAGAACGGCAAGGACAGCGAGAGCTAGGCGGCGGAGGAGCCGGTACGGCACGGCGGCCGCCCGGCAGGGGGGTCGTTTCATGTCACGGGGCACCGCAGGGCGCCCGCGCGTCGTACGGATGTCGGTGGAGCTGCCGCTGTGGCGCGCGCTGACCGGCTACCGCATCCTGAGCCTGGTCTACGCGCTCGGGCTGTTCGCCCTGAACCGTCACGGGTACGCCCATCCCCTCGGGGCCGCGCTCTACATGGGCGTACTGACCGTGTGGACGGCGCTGACCTGGAACAGGGTCACCTCCGCGGAGCGCTGCACCAGGCCCTTCCTCGTCACCGACCTGGCCATCGCGCTGACGGGCATCGCGCTCACCCCGCTGCTGGACACCGCCGAGCGCATCGACGCAGGCGCGGCCACGCTGCCGTCCATCTGGACCGGCGGGGCGGTACTGGGCCTGGCCATCAAGGGCGGCTGGCGCTGGGCGGCGGCCGGCTCGACGCTCGTCGCGGTCGTCAACCTCGTCGAGCGCGGCAGCCCGGCCCGGGACACCGTGCACAACGTCGTCCTGGTGTGGGTCTCCTCCGTCGCCATCGGCTACATCGTCGAGGTCGCCCGGGCCAGTGAGCGCACCCTGGCCCGTGCCCTGCAGATCGAGGCCGCCACCCGCGAGCGCGAGCGGCTGGCCCGCGACATCCACGACGGCGTCCTGCAGGTGCTGGCCATGGTCCAGCGGCGCGGCGCGCAGATCGGCGGCGAGGCGGCGGAGCTCGGCCGGATGGCCGGCGAGCAGGAGATCGCCCTGCGCACCCTGATCGCCGGCGGCCTGGTGCCCCCGCAGCGCTCGGCCGCCCAGCTCGCCGAGGACGCCGCCCTCGTACGGACCGTGGCCGCCGGCACCGCCCCGGGCCCCGCGCCCGCGCCGCCGGCCGGCCCGTGCGACGTACGGGCGCTGCTCGCGCCGCACGCCTCGGGCCGGGTCACCCTCTCCGCGCCCGGCACCCCGGTGCTGCTGGAGGCGTCCGCGGCCGCCGAGCTGGCGGCCGCCGTCGGCGCCGCCCTGGACAACGTCGCCAAGCACGCCGGCGAGGACGCCCACACCTGGATCCTGCTGGAGGACGAACCGGACGAGGTGATCGTCACCGTGCGCGACGACGGCCCCGGCATCCCCGAGGGCCGCCTGGCCGACGCCGAGCGCGAGGGGCGGATGGGCGTGGCGCTGTCCATCCGCGGCCGGCTGCGCGACCTGGGCGGCACGGCCGAACTGCTGTCGGTGCCCGGCCAGGGCACGGAAGTCGAACTGAAGGTTCCCCGGGGGAGCGAGAACGAGGCATGAGCAGCGAGAACGAGGCATGAGCACAGACGCAATCAAGGTGATGGTCGTCGACGACCACCCCATGTGGCGCGACGCGGTCGCCCGCGACCTGGCCGCCGCCGGCTACACGATCGTGGCCACCGCCGGCGACGGCCCGCAGGCCGTGCGCCGGGCGAAGGCCACCGCCCCGGACGTACTGGTGCTCGACCTGAACCTGCCCGGCCTGCCCGGCGTCGCCGTCTGCAAGGAACTCGTCGGCGAGATGCCCGCGCTGCGCGTGCTGGTGCTCTCCGCCAGCGGCGAGCACGCCGACGTCCTGGAGGCCGTGAAGTCCGGGGCCACCGGCTACCTGCTGAAGTCCGCCAGCACCCAGGAGCTGCTGGACGCCGTGGCCCGCACCGCCGCGGGCGACCCCGTCTTCACCCCGGGCCTGGCCGGCCTCGTCCTCGGCGAGTACCGCCGGCTGGCCGCGGCCCCGGCACCCGCCGCCGACGACGAGCCCGGCGCCCCCCGGCTGACCGACCGGGAGACCGAGGTGCTGCGCCTGGTCGCCAAGGGTCTGTCGTACAAGCAGATCGCCGAACGGCTGGTTATTTCCCACCGGACGGTGCAGAACCATGTTCAGAACACCTTGGGCAAGCTCCAGCTGCACAACCGCGTGGAGCTCGTCCGCTACGCGATAGAGCGAGGCCTCGACGACGCCTGAGCGCCCTGCGCAACCTGCGGGTGTCGTCCCCGGCGAAGGGGAGGGTGTCCGGCATGCGCATCGGAGTGCTCACGGGAGGCGGCGACTGCCCCGGACTCAACGCGGTCATCCGCGCGGTCGTCCGCAGGGGCGTCCAGGACTACGACTACGACTTCATCGGCTTCAGGGACGGCTGGCGCGGACCGCTGACCGGCGCCGCCGTCCCGCTCGGCATCCCCGCCGTCCGCGGCATCCTGCCGCGCGGCGGCACCGTGCTCGGCTCCTCGCGCACCAACCCGTTCAAGGAGCCCGACGGGGTGCGCCGCATCACCGGCACCCTCGCCGAGCACGCGGTGGACGCTTTGATCGCCATCGGCGGTGAGGACACCCTCGGGGTGGCGGCCCGGCTGCACGACGAGTACGGCGTGCGCTGCGTCGGCGTGCCCAAGACCATCGACAACGACCTGTCCGCCACGGACTACACCTTCGGCTTCGACACCGCCGTCAACATCGCCACCGAGGCCATCGACCGGCTGCACACCACGGCCGAGTCGCACATGCGCGTCCTGGTCGTCGAGGTGATGGGCCGGCACGCCGGCTGGATCGCCCTGCACTCCGGGCTGGCCGGCGGCGCCAACGTCATCCTCGTCCCCGAGCAGCGCTTCGACGTCGACGAGGTCTGCGGCTGGGTCACCTCCCGCTTCCGCGCCAGCTACGCGCCGATCGTGGTGGTCGCCGAGGGCGCGATGCCGCACGACGGCGACCTCGTCCTCAAGGACGCGGCCGCCCTCGACTCCTTCGGCCACGTCCGCCTGTCGGGCGTCGGCGAGTGGCTGGCCAAGGAGATCGAACGCCGTACGGGCAAGGAGGCCCGCACCACGGTCCTGGGCCACGTCCAACGCGGCGGCACGCCCAGCGCGTTCGACCGCTGGCTGGCGACGCGGTTCGGACTGCACGCGATCGCGGCGGTACGGGACGGCGCCTTCGGGCAGATGGTGGCGCTGCGGGGCACGGACGTGGTGCGGGTGCCCCTGGCGGAGGCGACGGCGCGGCTGAAGACGGTGCCGCTGGAGGTCTATGAGGAGGCGAAGGTCTTCTTCGGCTGAGAGCGGCCAAGAGAGGCCATCGCACCCTCATGGTGATCTCGCAGAGTTGAACGGCGCGGCGGGTGTTCCCCGGAGTGCCCGCCGCGTCGCCTTGTCCCACCTGCCGCTGCACCAGCTCGTTCACAACCTGTTGGAGACCCGAGCCCATCGGGCCGGCCCACGGCGTGCCCGGCAGGTGACAGCGGTGGCCGGGGCACCGGCGCGTGGTTCACGCCACAGCGGCCACCCCCGCCAGCAGCTCCCCGACGATCGCCGCCCCGTTCAGCGTGAGCACCGACTCCGGGTGGAACTGGACGCCCGCGAAGCCGTTGCCGCGCAGGGCGTGGATCTCGCCCGTCGCCGGGTCGGCGCTCAGCTCCGCGCCGTCGGCGGTCGTGCCTCGTGCCACGTAGGTGTTGTAGAAGCCCACCGCCTCCTGGCGTCCGAAGAAGTCGATGCGCTCCTGGGCGCCCTGGAAGGGCACCTGCTTGCGGACGATCTGCAGGCCCAGTTCCGCCGCGATGAGCTCGTGGCCCAGGCATACGCCGAGGAGGCCGTGGCGGTGGGTGGCAAGGAGGTCGGCGGTGAGGGTGCGCAGCAGGCGCATCTTGGGGTCGGTGGCGTCGGAGGGGTTGCCGGGGCCGGGGCCGAGGACCACCGGGCCCGGGTGGGTCAGGGCGGCGGTGGGCAGGCCGGGGTCGTCGTAGGGGCGGACGGTGACGGTGAGGCCCGCCGTGCGCAGGAGATGGGCCAGCATCGCCGTGAAGGTGTCCTCGGCGTCGACGACGAGCGCATGTCCGCCGGGTGCGGCCGTGGAGGGGGCGGTGTGCATCCGCAGCCAGAAGGGGGCGAGGTCGGCGCGGCGGGCGTCCAGTGCCGCGCGTACGCGGGGGTCGTCGGCGAGGCGTACGGGCGGGGCCGCCGAGGGGCGTACGGGGCCCGGTCGGACGCCGAGTGCGGTGAGCACGGCCGCGGCCTTGGCGTGGGTCTCGGCGACCTCGCCGTGCGGGTCGGAATGGCGTACGAGGGTGGCGCCGACGCCGACGTGGAGCCGGCCGCAGCGGTCGATGTCGGCGGTGCGGATGAGGATGGGCGAGTCGAGGGTCTGGGCACCGCCGGCGTCGCGGCCGATGAGGGCGAGGGCGCCGGCGTAGTAGCCGCGGCCGCGGGGTTCGTGGCGTTCGATGACGCGGCAGGCGTTCTGGACGGGGGAGCCGGTGACGGTGGCGGCGAACAGGGTCTCGCGCAGCACGTCGCGCACGTCGAGCGAGGAGCGGCCGCGCAGCTCGTACTCGGTGTGGGCGAGGTGGGCCATCTCCTTGAGCCTGGGCCCGACGACGACGCCGCCCATGTCGCCGACGGTGCACATCATCTTGAGTTCCTCGTCGACGACCATCGACAGTTCCTCCACCTCCTTGCGGTCGTGGAGGAAGGCGAGGAGGTCCTCGGGGGTGGGGCCGCCGGCCGGGTAGCGGTAGGTGCCGCTGATGGGGTTCATGACGACCGTGCCGCCGGACATCCGCACGTGGACCTCGGGGCTGGCGCCCACGAGGGTGCGGGTGGGGGTGTGCACCAGGTGCGTCCAGTACGCGCCGCGCTCGCCGGCGAGCAGCCGGCGGAAGAGGGCGAGGGCGTCGGCGGCGTGGAAGCCGTGGATCTCGCCCTCGAAGGTGCGCCGGACGACGAAGTTGGCGCCCTCGCCGGTGCCGATCTCCTCCTCGACGACCCGCCGGACGATTCCGGCGTACTCCTCGTCCCCGACGTCGAAGGCCCCGCCCTCGACGGTCACCCGGTGGGCGGGCAGGGCGGCGAGGACCTCGTCGAGCGGGAGCTCATGGGTCTCGTGGGGGGTGAGGACGAGCAGGGGCGTGCCGTCGTCACGGGCGGCGAAGCCGCGCTCGCGGATCTGCCGGAAGGGGACGAGGGCCAGGGCGTCGTGGGCCGGCCCGCCGCCGGCGGGGGCTCCGGTGGGCAGGGGGATGTCGGCGAGACGGCCGGCCTCGGCGACGGGGCCGAGGAGGAGTTCGACGGTACCGGTGTCCCGGCCCGGGGTGCGGCGGTGCAGCAGAGCGAAGGGCGGGCAGCCGGGGTCGGTCAGCCGGGCGATGAGGTCCTCGGTGTATGACATGGGCGGTGTTCCTTCCTGCGGGGGAGGAACGGCCGGCTGGCGCCGCGTCCGAGACGCCGAAGGCCGCCCCTCGGGCGGCCTTCGCGATTCCGTGTTCGCGCAGTCAGTGGGCCGCCGGACGAGCGGTCCACCACCAGGTCTGGGTCGATTGCGCGAGCATGTCGGGAACCATAGTGCATAACCGTGACCGACGGGGAGCGCATTCGTTCCTACAGGGCGTGCTCCCCGCGCACGCGGGGATGGTCCGACGAGGGGCGGTTGGGAGTCGAGGTCGGCAATGTGGTCCCCGCGCATGCGGGGGTGTCCTGGTGGGACCGTTCTGAGCCGATCCGTCTCACCAGGCGGGCATCCGACGAATTCCGCTCTCCTGACCCCGTAGTGTTGAGGCGTGACCGTGAACGCTGATATCGATGCCGTCGCCGCTCAGGCGACGTGGCGACACCTGCCCGCGGCGCAGCAGCCCGAGTACCCGGATGCCCAGGCTCTGCGCGATGTAGTCGCGGAGCTCTCGAGCTATCCGCCCCTCGTCTTCGCCGGCGAGTGCGACCAGCTGCGCGAGCGTCTGGGAGCCGTCGCGCGCGGTGAGGCGTTCCTGCTCCAGGGCGGCGACTGCGCCGAGGCCTTCGACGCCGTCGGCGCGGACCAGATCCGCAACAAGCTCAAGACCCTGCTCCAGATGGGCGCGGTGCTGACCTACGCCGGGCAGGTGCCCGTGGTGAAGGTGGGCCGGATCGCCGGCCAGTACAGCAAGCCGCGCTCGAAGCCGACGGAGACCCGCGACGGGGTGACCCTGCCGACGTACCGCGGCGACTCCGTCAACGGCTTCGCGTTCACCCCCGAGGCCCGTACGCCGGACCCGCAGCGGCTCAAGCGCATGTACCAGGCGTCGGCCTCGACGCTGAACCTGGTGCGCGCCTTCACCACCGGCGGCTACGCCGACCTGCGGCAGGTGCACGCCTGGAACCAGGACTTCGTGCGCTCCTCGCCGTCCGGTCAGCGCTACGAGCAGGTGGCGCGGGAGATCGACCGGGCGATGAACTTCATGAACGCCTGCGGGGTGGTCCCGGAGGAGTTCCGCACGGTCGAGTTCTACGCCTCGCACGAGGCGCTGATCCTGGACTACGAGTCGGCGCTGACCCGGGTGGACTCGCGCACCGGCCGGCTGTACGACGTCTCGGGCCACATGGTGTGGATCGGTGAGCGCACCCGCCAGCTGGACGGGGCGCACATCGAGTTCGCCTCGAAGATCCGTAACCCGATCGGTGTGAAGCTCGGCCCGTCCACGACGCCGGAGGACGCGCTCGCGCTGATCGACCGGCTGGACCCCGAGCGCGAGCCGGGCCGGCTGACCTTCATCACCCGGATGGGCGCGGACAAGATCCGCGACAAGCTGCCCACGCTGGTGGAGAAGGTCACGGCGTCCGGTGCCGCGGTGGCCTGGGTCTGCGACCCGATGCACGGCAACACCTTCGAGGCGGCCTCGGGCCACAAGACCCGGCGCTTCGACGACGTGCTGGACGAGGTCAAGGGCTTCTTCGAGGTGCACAAGGGCCTGGGCACCCACCCGGGCGGCATCCACATGGAGCTGACCGGCGACGACGTCACGGAGTGCGTGGGCGGCGGCGACGAGATCTTCGTCGACGACCTGCACCAGCGCTACGAGACGGCCTGCGACCCGCGGCTGAACCGCAGCCAGTCGCTGGACCTGGCGTTCCTGGTCGCGGAGATGTACCGGGACCAGTGAGGGCGTAAGTGAACGCCGTGGGGCGCGGATCACGTGATCCGCGCCCCACGGCGCATACGGACGGAAAGATTAGAGCCCCCCACCCGCGAGGCTGGTGCATGAAAGTAATATAAAAAAACTGAAAACAACACAAGAACTAAAAGAAA
>NZ_JBFAPE010000033.1:0-62487 GCF_040675615.1 Streptomyces sp. NPDC049585
CACGGCCGTGGTCAGCTCGCTGACCGCGGTCCCGCTCGCAGGAACCTCCAGCCGGACCGTCATCGAGTACGAGACGCTAGGCGCCGTTGCCATGGCCGCTTTCCTCTGCTTTCGCTTGTTTCGCTGGAGCGTGCGTCACGAAGACGCGACATCCCGCACCAGGGTGCGAGACGTCCGATCGTCCCACCTACCGGCCGGTAGGGGGTAACCAGCCTCGATTTTTGGAAGAAACCTTCCGTAACAAGGAAGGAAAAAATGCCGACGGGCGTCCTTTCCTTGGAAAAAATCCGAGGAAAGAACGCCCGTCGTACCACGTCTGACGACACCGACCCGCCATGCTCGCCTCGCGGCAAGTGGTCGCTCGTAGCGACTAAGGTTGGGCCCGGGGGCTTGGATCGAGCCGGTGTCGCATCCAGGCTAACAAACCCGCCCGCGAAGTCATTCCGTCAGGCGGCCTTCCACCCGCAGAACCTCAGATCGGGTGCCGCGATCGGGCCGGATGGCGCAGGCGCGCACCCGGCCCCGCAGCCCCGCCCCGTCAGTCCCGCAGCAGGTCGGGCACCCCGTGCTCGTCCGGCTCGTCCCGCTCCCCCGACAGCACCGTCAGGCGCTGCGTGGCGCGGGTCAGGGCCACGTAGAGCACCCGCAGGCCGGCCGGGGACTCGTCGGCGATCTCGGCGGGCGAGACCACGACCGTCGCGTCGTACTCCAGGCCCTTGGCCTCCAGGCTGCCGAGCACCACGACCCGCTCGCCGAGGCCGGCCAGCCAGGTGCGGGCCTGCTCGCGCCGGCCCATGGGGACGACCACGCCGACCGTGCCCTCGACGTCGGCCAGCAGGCGCAGCACCTCCTCGCGGGTGCAGCCGGCGAGGTCGTCGCCAGCCACGGTGAAGCGGGGCTCGATGCCGGTGGAACGCACGGCGCGGGGTGCGCGCATGCCGGGCATGGCCAGGGCCAGCACCTTGGCGGCCAGCTCGGCGATCTCGGCGGGGTTGCGGTAGTTGACGGTGAGCTCGAAGCGGCGGCGGGGGCGGGTGCCCAGCGCCTCGTCGCGGGCGGCGGACGCCTCGTCGGGGTCGGACCAGGAGGACTGGGCCGCGTCGCCGACGATCGTCCAGGTGGCGTGCCGGCCGCGGCGGCCGACCATGCGCCACTGCATGGGCGTGAGGTCCTGGGCCTCGTCGACGATGACGTGGGCGTAGTCGCGGCGCTCCTGGGCCAGCCGCTCGGCGCGCTCGCGGCGGGTCTCGGAGCGCTGCGGCATCAGCTCCTCCAGGCCGGTCAGCGCGTCCAGCGGGTCCGCCTCGCGGGGCTGGCGGGGGCGGGGCGGCACGCCGAGCAGGGTCTCCAGCTCGTCGAGGAGGGCCACGTCGTGCACGGAGAGCGGGCCGGTGCCGGCGGCGTCCAGGCGGCGCAGCGAGCGGGCCACGAGCCGCACTTCGCGCGGGGCCAGCACCCGGCGGGAGAAGCGGCCCAGCTTCTTGTCGTCGGCGAGGCAGGCCAGCACCCGGCGCGGGGTGAGCTCGGGCCACCAGGCGTCGAGGAAGGCGGTGAAGGAGTCCTCGGTGGTGATGTCCTCGTCGAACGCCGAGCGGGCCTCGGCGGCGAGCTCGGGGTCGGTGTAGCGCCTGGGGCCGCCGGCGCGGGACCACAGCGCGTCGAGGATCAGCCGGCGGGCGCGCGGGCGCAGCAGGTTGACGGGGGCGGTGCCGCCGAGGGCGCTCTGGCGGATGCGCCCGAGGTCCTCGGCGTCGAGCTCGATGCGGGCGCCGAAGGCGACGACGCGCAGCCGCTCGGGCACCTCGGTGCCGGCGGGCGGGATCTCCAGGGCGCCGCGGACGGCCTTGCGCAGCACCTTGACCATGCGGGAGGAGCCCTTGACGCGGGCGACGGCCGGCTCGTCGTACACCTCGGCCTCGGCGCCGTCGACGAGGGAGCCGACGGCGCGGATGGCGACCTGGCCCTCCTCTCCGAGGGAGGGCAGGACGCCCTCGGTGTAGGCGACGAGCAGCGGGGTCGGGGAGACGACGAGGATGCCGCCGGCGTAGCGGCGGCGGTCCTGGTAGAGCAGGTACGCGGCGCGGTGCAGGGCGACGGCGGTCTTGCCGGTGCCGGGGCCGCCCTCGACCTCGGTGACCGAGGCGGCGGGGGCGCGGATGACGAGGTCCTGCTCGGCCTGGATGGAGGAGACGATGTCGCGCATCGTGTGGCTGCGGGCCTGGCCGAGGGCGGCCATGAGGGCGCCGTCGCCGACGACGGGCAGCTCGGTGCCGTCGAGGGTGGTGGTGAGCTCGGGGCGCAGCAGGTCGTCCTCGACGCCGAGGACGCGCCGGCCCTTGGAGCGGATGACGCGGCGGCGCACGACGCGGCCGGGGGCGACGGGGGTGGCGCGGTAGAAGGGCGCCGCGGCCGGGGCCCGCCAGTCGATGACGAGCGGGGAGTAGTCGGCGTCGAGGACGCCGAGGCGGCCGATGTGCAGGGTTTCGGCGATCTCGGCGCGCTCGCCCTGGACGGCGTCGTCGGCGGGTTCGACGGAGGTGTAGGCGCCGTCGGGGCCCTTCTTGCCGTCCTTGCCGCGCAGCAGGTCGATGCGGCCGAAGAGGAAGTCCTCGAACTCGCTGTTCAGCCGGTTGAGGTGGACGCCGGCGCGGAACACCTGGGCGTCGCGTTCGGCGAGCGCGCCCGGCGTGCCGACCTGGCCGCGCTTGGCGGCGTCGTCCATGAGGAACTCCGCCTCGTGGATCTTCTCCTCGAGACGCCGGTACACCCGGTCCAGATGGTGCTGTTCGGCACCGATCTCACGGTCGCGGACCCCGTCGGGTTCCATCGCCGGTCCTGTCGCCACTCGCGCGTCCGTGGCGTTCTGCGCGGCCACCCAGGCCCCCTTCTGCTGTGCGTAGGGCAGCCGTCAACCGTACGCGAACAGGGGTGCCGACGCACCTGTCAGGACATGAGGGGTTTGCCACGAGTGTCACCCGTTGACGGAACGCGCTGGATCACTCCAGGGGGACGGTCGCCAGGCGGTGGCCGTCGAGCGTACGGACCTCGAAGCGGGCGATGTCGGCGCGGGCGAAGGCGGCGCCGCCATGGGTGTAGAGGGGCTCCCGGTCCGCCTTGTCGCCGTTGTCCAGGCCGTAGCCGGGCGCGGGGACGGCCCAGGTGGTCACCGTCTGCTCCTGCCCGTCGCGGCCGACGGCGACGAGGTCGCAGGTCTGCGGGCCCCTGACGTTGCCCAGCCGGAGGGCGACGTGGGTGCCCCAGGGCTTGTCCTGCAGGGAGACGGTGGCGTCGACCTTGGTGGCGGGGTCGACGGCCCCCTTCTTGTCCCCCTCCTCGTACATCTGCCGCGCGGCGCCGATCCCGCTGTGGCCGGGCGTGTCGTGGCCGGTCAGGGCGGCTCCGGCCAGCGGGCCGGCGACGACCAGCGCGGCGGCCGCGGCGACGAGCCACAGCCGGCGGGTCCGGCGGGCGCGGCGCACGGCGCCGACCTCGTCGAGCAGCGCGTCCAGCATCCGCGGGGGCGGCTGCGGGATCGGGACGGCCGGGTCGGGGGCGGCTTCCTTGAAGTCGGCGAGCAGGGGGGTAAGGCCCATGAGCCCGTCGAGCTCGGCGCCGCAGCGCTCGCAGCCGGCGAGATGCTCCTCGAAGCGGGCGGCCTCGGCCTCGTCCAGGGTGCCGAGGGCGTAGGCGCCGACCGCGGTGTGCCCGGGGTCCGGTGCTGCCGGGCGGTTCATGCCGTCACTCCTCGTTCCTCGAGCGAGAGCCGCAGCGAGCGCAGGGCGTAGAAGACCCTGGACCTGACGGTACCGGCGGGTATGCCGAGGGCCTCGGCGGCTTCGCTCACGGTGCGTCCTTTGAAGTAGGTCTCGACGAGGGCCTCTCGGTGGGCGGCGGTCAGGTCCCCCAGGGCCTCGGAGAGGGTCATCAGGCGCAGGGCCCGGTCGATCTCGTCGGCGGCGGGCAGCAGTTCGAGGGGCGCGGCATCGGCCTCGGGCGGCCGGGCCTGCCGGCTGCGGTGGTGGTCGATGACGATGCGCCGGGCGACGGTGACGAGCCACGGCCGTACGGAGCCGGTGGCGCCGCGCAGCCGGTCGGCGTTGCGCCAGGCGCGCAGCAGGGTCTCCTGGACGACGTCCTCGGCCCGCTGCCGGTCGCCCGCCACGAGCCGCAGCACGAAGCCCAGCAGCGGGCCGGCGTGCTCGGCGTAGAGGGACCGCATGAGGTCCTCGTCGGGACTGGTCCTGTCGGCCACGGCGGCATCCTTGCGCACGTCTTCCCCCTGGGTCGATAGCGCGTCGGGAGGGAGTACGGGCGGCGGGCGGCGGCCGTTCAGCGGCGGGCGGCTTCGTCGTGCGGCACCACGACGCCCCGAAGGGGCGCGGGGAACTGCGCGAGAGGCCACGGCGCACCCGCGGACGCAGTGCCGTTGCTCCCGGGCGCTGGGGGTGGTGGCCGATCGCGCCGGCCGCAGATCGGCACTGCCCCGCGCCGGGGCTCCACCGGCGCCGTGCCGTGGGCGGCGGACTACCTGTTCGTCTCCTGAGCGGTGCCGGCCCGGCGCCGGTGCCGGGCCACCCGCTCGCGGTTGCCGCACACCTCGCTGGAGCACCAGCGCCTGCGGCGCCCGCGCGAGGTGTCGAGGTAGACCAGGGAGCAGCTGCGGCCCGCGCAGCGACGCAGCCGGCCGCGGGCGGCGGGGTCGGTGAGCAGTTCGACGGCGTCCCGGGCGATCTGCCCGAGGAGGGCGTCGCAGTCCACCGCCCCGGCGAGGCTGCGCACGAGCAGGCCGCCCGCGTCGCGGCCGGCCTGCGGCGCGGGCGGCGCCGCGGCGGCGAGCGCGTTGACCGTCTGCAGGTCGGGGTCAGTGGCCCGGCCGTCGACCTCGTCCTGCACGACGCGCAGCAGCACCGCGCGGGCGGCCCGGAAGCGGGCGAGCCAGGCGGTGTCCACCGCCTCCAGGGCGGTGCCGTGCGGGACGATGCCGGCGCCGAGGAGCCAGGCGCGCAACCGGCGGGGGCTGTCGAGCCGTTCCTCGGGCTGTGCCGTGGCCAGCAGGTCGAGGCAGAGTCTGCCGCAGTCGAACCGCAGGCCGTACGGGCCGCCGGGGGCCGCTGCCGGTGCCATGGGTGTCACCCTTTCCCCTCACGGATCCTGCCCCGCGCCTCCAGGGTGCCCCCGTGGCACGGCCCACGGGAAGAACGGCCCGTGCGGGAAAGGCGTGAAGCTCCGTCAGGGGCGCGGGGCGAAGACCCGCCCGACAGGCCCTAGGAGAAGAAGGACTTGGCCGCCAGGAGGGCGTCGTTGTCCGCCTCGACGTCGCCCGGTGCGTTGCCCTGGCCGAGGAGGGCGCCGCCCCACCGCATGCCCATGTACTCCGCGGAGGCGCTCAGCATGCCCGTGAGGGAGTCGGTGATGCCGGGCTTTGCGGCGCCGTTGGCGGCGGTGACGCCCCACAGGGTGCGGCCGTTCATCCGCTGCTTGAAGTCCGCGTCGGGCAGGACGAGCCAGTTCACCCAGTGGTCGAAGTAGAGCTTGGTGGAGGCGGAGACGCTGTACCAGTAGAGCGGGGAGGCTATGACGAGGTCGGTGGCGTCGAGGGTCGCGTCCAGCAGCAGGCGCTCGGAGGCGGTCAGCTCGGCGGGGACGCCCGTCGCGGTGTGGCGCGGGTCCTCGAACGGGGGCAGGGGGTGCTCGCTCAGGCGCAGCCAGCGCTGGGGGACGTCCTGCGGCAGCTGGGCGGCGGCGTGGCGGGCGAGCGCCTCGGTGTTGCCGCCTTCGCGACCGCTGCCCAGGAGGAAGAGAAATCTGCGGCCCTCGAAGCCGGAGCTCCGGTCATTTTCGATCATGCGTTGGTCAACACCGCTCAACGCAAGTCGATTCCCGGCCTCATGACGGAGCGTCCCCTGAGTCCTGCGCGACCCGCGGTCGCCGGCGGCGGCGCAGCACCAGTCCGACCGTTCCCGCGGCCAGCACGGCGGCCCCCGTACCGGCCGCCACCACGGTCACGACCAGGGTCGTGCGGTCCGGGCCGCCGTGCGCGGCCGGCGTCACGGTGGCGGCCGCGGGCGAGGTGACCAGCAGCTGCCCCGTACGCCGGACGCGCCCGTGGTGGCTGACGACCGTCACCGGGTAGCTCCCCGGCGCCAGGGCGCGGCGGACGCGGGCCGCGCCGTAGTAGCGGGGGTCGTCGCCGTCGCCGGCCTTGCTGTCGTCCCGCCGCAGGGCGACGGGGCGTTCGAAGGCGGGCGAGGTGGCCGTCAGGCTCTCCTCCTCCCCCGGATCGGGTGAGGCGTCGCGCCACAGGACGTTGACGGTGCCGCCGGCCGCGACCCGCTGGCCGGCGGCGCGGGCGTCCTCAGGGTGGGCGGAGGGGCGGAAGAAGGACGGTCCGCGCACCCTGCCGGTCCAGTCGCCGTCCCCCGGCCGGGCCGCGCGCACCGCGAGCGGCCGCTCGGCGATCCTGCGGCCCCCGGGCCCGGTCAGCGTCACCTTGTACGTGCCGTCCGCGGCCTCCGGCGCCACGACGGCCGGCGCCGTGAACATCCGCGGGTTGTGCCAGTCCACGCCGCGCGCATCGTGCCGCAGGCGCACCGGTGAGCGCAGGGCGGGCGAGGTGACGGTGAAGGCATCGCCCGTCTCGCCCGGGTAGAGATCATCGAAGAACAGCCCGAGCCGCTCCCCCGGCCGCACCTGCCCCCGGGCGGAGACCGTGAACAGTGGCCGGCGTGCCGCCTCGACGCGCACCCGGTCCTCGGCGACCACCCGCCCACCGGCGTGCACGCGCAGCGGGTACGTGCCCGGCGCGGCGCGCGTCGCCACCGCGGGGCGCGCGTGGAAACCGCGCCCGCCGGCGTCGCCGTACCGCGCCAGGCGCACGGGCCGGGCGAAGACGGGCGAGGTGACGGTGACCTGCTTGGCACCGGGCAGCAGCCCCCGCACGTCGACGTCGATCAGCTCGCCGGGCCGGCTGCCGAAGGCGCCGCCCAGCAGCAGGTGCACCCCGCCCGGGCTCTCGCCGGCGGCGACGGCCGGCCCGCCCTGCACGCCCAGCCACAGCACCCCCGCGCCCGCCAGCGCGAGAGCCGCTCGCATCCGCTCCGCCTTCACGGGCACCCCCTGTCGTTCCGCGCCCCGGCTAGCTTCTCCCCGGCGTACCGCCCGTCGAGACCTGTCCGGGCATGCGAAAAAGCCCCCGGCCTTCGGGCCGGGGGCTTTTCCACCATGGGATGAGTGGAGATGGCGGGAATCGAACCCGCGTCCAACGGTGCGGAACCAGGGCTTCTCCGAGCGCAGTCCGCTGCGATTTTCTCGGCCCCGGAGATCACACGGACAAGTCTCCGACGGGCTCAGCCACTGTGTGGTTTCCCACCAGGCCCCGTGGCCGGGCCTAGTGGTTTAGTTCCCTCAATGATGCCAGGATCCGGGTCGGGAACAGTCCCGGGCTGACACTTCGCAAGTCGCTACTTAGGCAGCGAGGGCGAAGGAATCGCGCTTGGTGTTGGCGATTATTGGTTGCGACATATGGTTTACGAGATCATTGCCGCTTCCTCGGCTCGCTTCCCCTGCTTCGACATCCGCTGTCGAAACCGATCATCCCCATGTTGTTTTTTCAAGGTGCGCACCCCGTACCTGCCGGTGTGCGATGCGCCCATCGTACGCGACCAACGCACGACGGTGCCAGCGTATTCCCCGCGGGGTCACCCCTTGGCGCGCTGGCGGCGGCGGGCCGCGGAGATGGCGCGGTCGGCCTCGCGGCGGTCCTGCTTCTCGCGCAGGGTCTGCCGCTTGTCGTACTCCTTCTTGCCCCTGGCCAGGGCGATCTCGACCTTGGCCCGGCCGTCCTTGAAGTACAGCGAGAGCGGCACGATCGTGTGCCCCGTCTCGTCCGCCTTCGAGGCGAGCTTGTCGATCTCCGCTCGGTGCAGCAGCAGCTTGCGCTTGCGCCGGGCGCTGTGGTTCGTCCACGTCCCCTGGCTGTACTCCGGGACGTGCACGTTGTGCAGCCACGCCTCGCCGCCGTCGATGTGGACGAAGCCGTCCACCAGGGAGGCCCGGCCCTGGCGCAGCGACTTGACCTCGGTGCCGGTGAGCACCAGGCCGCACTCGTACGTGGTCAGGAGGTGGTAGTCGTGCCGCGCCTTCTTGTTCTGCGCGATCAGCTTGCGACCTGTCTCTTTAGCCATAGCGTCGTCATTCTCGCACTACGACCCGCCCCCGAGGCCACTCAATACTGTGCGGGCCCGGTGCTCGGCGTCCCCGCGCACCACCAGGTCGGGCACGATGCCGCTGTCGTCGACGGCCCGCCCCGACGGCGTGCGGTAGTGGCCCACGGTGAGCTCGGCCACGGAGCCGTCGGCCAGCCGCGTGGGCATCTGCACCGAACCCTTGCCGAAGGTGGGCGCGCCCACGACGATCGCGCGGCCGCGGTCCTGCAGGGCCCCGGCCAGCAGCTCCGCGGCGCTCATGGTGCCGCCGTCGACCAGCACGACCAGGGGCCGGCGGGTGTCCCCGCCCGGCTCGGCCCGCAGCGCGTGCTGCCGGCCCCGGATGTCGTACGTGGCCACGGGGCCGCCGTCGAGGAAGGCGGAGGCGGCCGTGGTGGCCTCGGTGATCAGGCCGCCGGAGTTGCCGCGCAGGTCCAGCAGGACCCCCTCCCCCGGCGCGGCCGCGCGCACCGCGTCGCGCACCCGCTCGCCGGTGCCCCGGGTGAAGGCCGCCACCTTGATCACGGTGGCGGGCGCCGCCTCGTCCTCGCCGTCGACCCGCTCGACCTGCACGCTCGGGGTGACCAGCCGCTCCCGGTGCAGGGTGCGCTCCCAGCGCCGGTCGTCCCGCTCCAGGCCGAGGCGCACGCCGGAGCCGGCGCCGGCGGGGGTCAGGCCGCGCAGCAGGGAGACCACCTCGGTGACGGGCCGGCCGGTCACCTCGGCGCCGTCGACGGTGCGCAGGCGGTCGCCGGGGACGATGCCGGCCCGCTCGGCCGGCCCGCCCGGGCGGACCCCGTCGACCTCGATCACCCCGCCGCCCGCGCGCCGGACGGTCAGGCCGACACCGACGTAGGCGCCGTCGAGGGCGAGCGCGAACCCCTCGTACTCCCGGGCGCTGTAGACCGCGCTCCAGGTGTCGCCGCTGCGGCCGAGGACCTCGGCGGCGGCGTCCGTACCGGACTTGCCGTCCTCCCGGGCCCGCGCGGCGGCGTCGTCGAGCGGGTCGCGGTCGACCCCGCCGCGGGCCGCGGGCAGGGAACCCGCGGGCCGGGCGACCGTGCGGTCGCCGTCGCGGGCCAAGGTGGTGGGCCCCTGGTGCGGCCGGGAGACCACGCCCCAGGCGCCGGTGGCCGCGCCGGCCGCGACGACGCCCGCGAAGACCAGCGTCAGGGCGCCCGCGCGCCTGACGCGGCGCGGCGGGACGTACGCCGTGACACTCCTCGTGAGGCCGGGCATGCGCGTGAGTCTAGGACACCGAAGGGCGCCGTACGGTGAGTTGACCGTACGGCGCCCTCGGCGCGGATCCGCTGCGGGTGTCAGACCTTGAGGTACTTCCGCAGGGCGATGAAGGCGGCCAGCGCGGGCATCAGCAGGCCGATGGCCAGCACCAGCGGCAGCTTGGTGAGCACCGCGTCCCAGCCGATGAACTGCACGACGTCGATCTGGTGGGCGAGCCAGTTGTTCACCAGGAAGTACTGGCCGCACACCAGCAGCACCCCCGCGAAACCGGCGCCCAGCAGCCCGGCGAAGGCGGCCTCCATGATGAAGGGGATCTGGATGTAGAAGCTGGAGGCGCCGACCAGGCGCATGATGCCGGTCTCGCGCCGGCGGCTGAACGCCGAGACGCGCACGGTGTTGACGATCAGCATCAGGGCCACGACGAGCATCAGCGCCATGACGCCCAGCGCGGCGAGGTTCATGCCGTTGAGGAGGTTGAGCAGCGGTTCGAGGGTCTTGCGCTGGTCCTCGACCTCCTGGACGCCGGCCCGCTGGGAGAAGGCGCTGGAGATGACCTTGTACTTGGAGGGGTCCTTGAGCTTGACGCGGAAGGACTCCTGCATCTGGTCGGGGGTCAGGAAGCCGGCGATCGGCGACTTGCCGAACTGCTCCTTGTAGTGCTTGTACGCCTCGTCAGCGGTCTCGAACTGGACCTTCTGGACGACCGGCATCTTCTCCAGGTCGGCGCGGATCTGCTTCTTCTGCTCCTCCGTGACCGCGCCCTTGGCACAGGCCGGCTGGGACTCCGCGTCGTTCTTGTTGCAGAGGTAGATGGAGACGTTGACCTTGTCGTACCAATAGCCCTTCATCGTGCTCACCTGCTCGCGCATGAGCAGCGAGCCGCCGAAGAGGGCGAGGGAGAGCGCGACGGAGACGATGACCGCGAAGGTCATCGTGAGGTTGCGGCGGAGACCGACGCCGATCTCCGACAGGACGAACTGGGCGCGCATGGCGTCTTCCCGGTGCCTTTCCGTGCGGTGTCAGTGCTGGTAGCCGTAGACGCCGCGCGACTGGTCGCGCACGAGACGGCCCTGCTCGAGCTCGATGACGCGCTTGCGCATCTGGTCGACGATCTGCTGGTCGTGGGTGGCCATGACGACCGTGGTGCCGGTCCTGTTGATCCGGTCCAGCAGCTTCATGATGCCCACGGACGTCTGGGGGTCCAGGTTGCCGGTCGGCTCGTCGGCGATCAGCAGCAGGGGGCGGTTGACGAACGCCCGGGCGATCGCCACGCGCTGCTGCTCACCGCCGGAGAGCTCGCCGGGCATCCGCTGTTCCTTGCCGCCGAGCCCGACCAGTTCCAGGACCTGCGGCACGGCCTTGCGGATCTCGCCGCGCGGCTTTCCGATGACCTCCAGCGCGAAGGCCACGTTCTGCGCCACCGTCTTGTTGGGCAGCAGCCGGAAATCCTGGAAGACGGTGCCGAGCTGCCGGCGCATGTGCGGCACTTTCCAGTTGGACAGCCGCGCCAGGTCCTTGCCCAGCACGTGCACCTGTCCGTGGGTGGCCCGCTCCTCGCGCAGCAGAAGGCGCAGGAACGTGGATTTCCCGGAACCCGAGGATCCGACGAGAAAGACGAATTCGCCCTTCTCGACCTCGAGGGAGACGTCCCGGAGTGCCGGTCGGTTCTGCTTGGGGTAGGTCTTGGAGACGTTGTCGAATCGGATCACGAGTGCACCACGTGTCGGCCTGGGTAGCGGCACGGAAGTCCGCCTTCGCGGCTCCGTCGGTGAGCGTGACCCTACCGAACCGCCCGTGCACGCGCAGTCGGCCCGCGGCGGCGGGTCCGCCCGGCGGCGTCAGCGCCGCGTCGGCGACCGACACCATCGGGGACAAACCGAGCACATTTGCTCCCCTTTTCGCGCGTCACCGGACCGGACGCGCCGGACGGCGGGGAAGCTGGCACAGTGGTAAGGGGAACCGCATGGCTCTCCCGCGCGTTGGACCTACCGGAGGAAGGACTTCGCATGACATGCGACCGGCTGGTGTGCGCCAACTGCGCGGCTCCCGTCAGTGAGGGCAGGTGCCCGGTCTGCCGGGCGAGCCGCGAGCGGCTTCAGCACCAGGAAGGCATCTTCGGCGCCCTGACGCCGGCGGCGCTGATCGCGCTGCTGGTGGTGCTCGTCGCGCTGACGGTGCTCGCACGGGGATTCGCCGGCTAGGAGCGCGCGCCCACAGGGCTTGCATGGGCCGGGGCCCGGGACGCCATGGCGTCCCGGGCCCCGGTCGTCGTGCGCCGCGCACGGTGCGCGAGCGGACGAGTGCATACGGTCAGGCCGCGGCCGCACCCTTGTTGATCAGGCGCGGCAGCAGGCGGAAGCCGATGCCACCGGCGATCATCGTTGCGGCGCCGACCACGAGGAATGTGGTCTGACCGGCACCGGTCTCGGCCAGCTCGCCCGAGGCCTGGGCCTTCTCGCCGCTGCCGCTGCCCTGGCCGGCGTCGCCCACCTGGGTGAGCTGCTCCTTGGGCTTGCCCTGCTCGACCGGGCGGGAGCCCGCGCTGTCGGTGCTGGTGTTGTTGCAGTTGCCGTCGGTGTCGACGGGGCAGGTGTGGGCGTCACCGTCGGAGCCACCGGTGGAGCCGGTGCCGCCGGTGGCGGAGCCGTGGTCGTGGTCCCCGGAGCCCCCGGTCGTACCGGAGCCACCGGTGGAGCCCGTACCGCCGGTCGAACCGGTGCCGCCCGTGGAGCCCGTGCCACCGGTCGAGCCCGTGCCGCCGGTGGAGCCCGTGCCACCGGTCGAACCGGTGCCGCCCGTGGAGCCCGTGCCACCCGTGGAGCCCGTACCGCCGGTCGAACCGGTGCCGCCCGTGGAGCCGGTGCCGCCGGTGGAACCCGTACCGCCCGTGGAGCCCGTGCCACCGGTCGAGCCCGTGCCACCGGTCGAGGTGTCGGAGCCGCCGGTGGAGCCCGTGCCACCCGTGGAGCCGGTGCCACCGGTCGAGCCGGTGCCGCCCGTCGAGGTGTCGGAGCCGCCGGTCGAGCCGGTGCCGCCCGTGGAACCCGTACCGCCCGTGGAGCCCGTGCCACCGGTCGAACCGGTGCCGCCGGACGTGCTCGGGTCGCCCGTGGGCTGCGGGATCGTGGTGGGGCCGGTGGTGGGACCCGGGTCGTCGGGGCCGCCCACACCGGCGGTGGCCGTCACGCCGAAGCCGCCGATCTCGACGTCGAGCCCGGCGGCGGAGGCCGCACCCGCGGCCGTCAGGGAGGCACCCGCTGCGATGACCGCACCAGCGGCTATTCGCGCGACGCGTACACGCGTCCTTCTCGTCATTGCCTGCTACCCCCAGTAGCTGATCTCGTCATTGGAGCAGCTCTGCACGGGGCAGTGGCGCTCCGGGGGTCGGCGTGATCCGACGGCCCGAGGACGTTCTCTTGTCACGTTCCGAGCCGGGCCGCTCGCCCCCCGCCACACACGCCCCAGTGATCGCATGCCGCACGCCACCCTTCCCAGTTTTTGAGGCAGCGTCAAGGAAGGAAAGGGTGGGGTTGCCCGGCTGTGCGGGGGGTTGTCCTACTTACTTCTCCTGCTGCTGTTCCTGCTGCTTGCGCCAGCGGATGCCCGCCTCCAGGAAGCCGTCGATCTCGCCGTCGAGCACGGCCTGCGGGTTGCCGACCTCGTGCTCGGTGCGCAGGTCCTTGACCATCTGGTACGGGTGCAGGACGTACGAACGCATCTGGTTGCCCCAGGAGTTGCCGCCGTCGCCCTTGAGCGCGTCCATCTTCGCCTGCTCCTCCTGGCGGCGCCGCTCCAGGAGCTTGGCCTGCAGGACGTTCATGGCGGTCGCCTTGTTCTGGATCTGCGAGCGCTCGTTCTGGCAGGAGACGACGATGCCGGTGGGCAGGTGGGTCAGGCGGACCGCGGAGTCCGTGGTGTTGACGCCCTGGCCGCCGGGGCCGGAGGAGCGGTAGACATCCACGCGCAGGTCCGACTCGTCGATCTCGACGTGGTCGGTCTGCTCGACGACCGGCAGCACCTCGACGCCCGCGAAGGACGTCTGGCGGCGGCCCTGGTTGTCGAAGGGCGAGATGCGCACCAGGCGGTGCGTGCCCTGCTCGACGGAGAGGGTGCCGTAGGCGTACGGCGCCTGGACGGTGAAGGTGGTCGACTTGATGCCGGCCTCTTCGGCGTACGAGGTCTCGTAGACCTCGGTCTTGTAGCCGTGGCGCTCCGCCCAGCGCAGGTACATGCGCTGCAGGCGCTCGGCGAAGTCGGAGGCGTCCACGCCGCCGGCCTCGGCACGGATGTTGACCAGGGCCTCACGGGCGTCGTACTCGCCGGACAGGAGGGTGCGGACCTCCATCTCGTCCAGCGCCTTGCGCACCGAGACAAGCTCCGCCTCGGCCTCGGCGAAGGTGTCGGCGTCGCCCTCGGCCTCGGCGAGCTCGAAGAGCACCGCGAGGTCGTCGATGCGGCTGCGCAGGGCCTCGGTCTTGCGCAGCTCCGCCTGCAGGTGCGACAGCTGGCTGGTGATCTTCTGCGCGGCCTCGGGGTCGTCCCACAGGGACGGGGCCGCCGCCCGCTCCTCGAGCACGGCGACGTCGGCCCTCATCCTGTCGAGGTCCAGAACGGCCTCGATCGACGCCATGGTCGAGGAGAGGGACTTCAGCTCTTCGGATACATCAACGACTGCCACGCACCCAGCCTAACGGCTGTGCCGGGTTCCCCGGTCCGTCGGTTGCCGCTCGCCGGGACTGCACCCCCGGAAAGCCCCGGGGGTGCTGCGGTCCGAAGGCCGCCTACCGCAGGGGGGCCACGGAGGGGTCCGCCGGAGGGACCTGGCGGTGGATCCCCGGGGAGTGCTTGCCGCCCGGCTTCGCGTCGCCCGCGTCCGTCCCGCCGCCCGTGGCGAACCAGCCGCCCACGCCCGCGACCGCCGCCAGGGCCACCGCCGCCGCACCCAGCCGGATGCGGCGCCTGCGCACCTCCTCCGCGTGCGTGCGGTGGCGGGCCGAGCCCGCCCGGCGCTGGCCCGGCATCCGGGGCGCCCGGGCCGTGCCGTGGGCGCCGCCGGCGAGCTCCTCGGGCCCAGGCACGCGCATGCTGGTGTGGGTGTCGCGGTTGGAGTCGGGCCGGCCGCCGGGTACGAGCGGCACGGCCCCGCGCCGGCGCGGTTCGGGCACGCCCGCGACCGGGCGGGCGGGGGTGCCCTCCGGGCCGGCGGGGCCGGGCCCGCCGGAGGCGTCCTCCGGTTCGTCGATGTCCAGCGGCGGGATGCCCGTCAGCCCGGGCAGCAGCTCGCGCAGCCGCGCGGCGAGCTCGGAGGCCCGCAGCCGGGACGCCGGGGCCTTGGCCAGGCACTGGACGATCAGCTGCCACAGCTCGTCGGGGATGCCGGGCAGGGGCGCCACGGTCTCGGTGACGTGCCGGCGCAGCACCGCGCCGGGGTGGCCGCCGCCGAAGGGCGTGAACCCGGCCAGCAGCTCGTACAGGACGGTGGCCAGGGCGTAGACGTCGACGGAGGCGCGCGGCGGCAGGCCCTCGATGATCTCGGGGGCGAGGTAGTCGGGCGTGCCGATGACGCTGCGCTGGGCGGGGACGCGGGCGCCGTCCGCGGTGGAGGCGCGCTCGCGGGCCGGGGCCGGGCGCGGCGCGTCGACGAGGCGGGCGATGCCGAAGTCGGTGAGCAGGGCGGGGTGGGCGCCGCCGGGGCCGAGGGGGCCCTGCATGTCGAGGAGGACGTTCTCCGGCTTGACGTCGCGGTGGATGATCCCGGCGGCGTGTGCGGCGGCGAGTCCGTCGGCGACGTCGGCGACGACGGCGACGGCGGCCTCGGGGGCCAGGCGCCGCTCGCGGTCGAGGCGGGTGCGCAGGTCGGTGCCGCGGACGAGGTCCATGACCAGGGCGAGGTCGGCGCCGTCGACGACGAGGTCGCGCACGCCGACCACGTGGGGGTGGTCGAGACCGAGAAGGGCGGCGCGCTCCTGGACGAAGCGGCCGACGAGCTCCTGGTCGGAGGCGAGGTCCTCACGCAGGAGCTTGATGGCGACGGGGCCCTCGGGCCCCTCGCCGAGCCAGACCGTTCCGGCGCTGCCGCGCCCGAGGACCTGGTGGGCGGTGTATCGGCTGCCGATCTTCCGTGCCAAGACTGTTCCCCGACTCCTCCGCCATTCGACGACAGTGCCTCGGCGTGCGGCCGGCAGTGGCCGACCGCGCCGGCGACCAAGCTACGCGGCCGGAGGGGAGTTGGGGACTCCGATTCGGCGCCAACCGTCACTTCTGCGGCAGAAAACACCCTTCGGGTGTCGACATATCGACAGATTCGGGCTGTCCGGGGCCCGGGACGCTGTCGCCGGGGCCCGCCGGGCGGCTACGGAACGACGCTCTCCGAGCCGCCGGAGCCACCGGAGACGAGGTCGCTGATCCAGTCCTTGACGCTGGTCACCCAGTCCCATGTGGCGTCCCAGAAGCTCTTGCCGTCCGCGACCCAGTCCTTGAGCGGGGTGAACTCCCACACCAGCCAGGAGCCGACCACCAGCAGGACGATCATGAACAGGCAGCCCTTGAGGCAGCCGAGGCCCGGGATGTGCATGGGGTTGGCACTGCGCTGCCGCGGCGGACGCGGCTCCCGGCGCGGCGGCGCGGCGGCCGGCTCCGGCGCCCGCGGGGCGGCGTACGGCTGGGGCGCGTACGCCTGCGGGGGCTGCGGCGTCTGGTGCCGCGGCGCACGCGAGGGCGTGTACGACTGCTGCGGCTGGGGCTGGGGCGGCTGCGGGGCCCGGTAGGGCGGCTGCTGGCCGTACTGCTGCTGTCCGTAGGGCTGCTGCCCGTACTGCTGGTGGCCGTACTGCTGCTGAGGAGCCTGCGGCGGCTGGGGCGCCTGGCGACGGGTGGGGCGGCGGCGCAGCGGGTCCTCGCCGGGGTCGAGGTACTGCGTCTGCTCGTTGCGGTCGCGGGCCGCGCGCAGCTGGGTCTGCCAGGGGTGCGGCTCCTCGCCCTGCTGCGGGGGGCCGGGCGGCACGGGCGGCATGGCGCGCGTGGGATCGGCGGAGCCCCGCGGGCCGGAGCCGGCGGGCAGCACCTGGGTGGGGTCGGCGCCGGGGCCGGCCGACGTGCTGGGCAGCACGCTGGTCGCGGCGTCGGGGTCGTAGCCTGCGGGCGCACCGGAACCGGTGGGCAGCACCTGGGTGGCCTGGGCGTCGGCGGCGGCCGCTCCCGTACCGGGCACCTCGGTGGGCTGCGGGTCGGGGGCGAGCAGCCCGGCGACGCCGAGGGCGGCCTCGGCCTGGGCCGGGGAGGCGTGCACGCCGATGCCGGCGGCGACCACGCGCAGCGCGCGGGCGAGGTTCTCGGCGCTCGGGCGCTCCTCGGGGCGCTTGCTCAGGCAGCGCTCCATGACCGTCCACAGCGGTTCGGGGACGGTCGAGGGGCGGCGCGGCTCGGCGCTCAGGTGCTGGTGGAGCACCTCCAGCGCGGTCGCGCCGGCGAACGGCGGGTGGCCGGTGACCAGCTCGTACAGCAGGATGCCGGCGCCGTAGACGTCGACGGCGGAGGTCTGCGGGCGCCCCTCGGCGGACTCGGGGGCGACGTAGGCGGGGGTGCCGACGAACTCGTGGGTGCGGGTCAGGCCCGGGGAGTCGGCCAGGCGCGCGATGCCGAAGTCGGTCAGCATCGGGTGCATCTGCCCGCCGTCGTTGCGCAGCAGCACGTTGGCGGGCTTCAGGTCGCGGTGGACGATGCCGTCGGCGTGGCTGACGGCCAGGGCGTCGGCGATCTGCGCGGTGAGCAGCGCCGCGGCGACGGGGGTGAAGGGGCCGTTCTCGCGGAGGTAGCGGTGCAGGTCGGGGCCGTCGACGAGGTCCATGACGAGGGCCAGCAGGTCGCCCTCGACGACCAGGTCGCGGGTGCGCACGATGTTGGGGTGCGTCAGGCGCAGCAGGACCGAGCGCTCGCGCAGGAAGCGCATCACGACGTCGGCGTCGTTGGCCAGCTCCTCCTTGAGCACCTTGATGGCGACGGTCTCGCCCGGCTGGCCGGCCACGGCCGCCTCGGCCCCGGCCGTCTCCCTCTGCCGGGCCCGCCACACGGTTCCCGTGGCTCCGCGTCCGAGCGGCTCCTCGAGCAGGTATTTGCTGCCTACCGGCCGCACGTCATGCGCTCCCTGGTCGTGATCGGACTGGTCTCGTCGGGCTGTGCCTGATCGAAAAAGCCGGGGCTCAGCGATCCGGCTCTCGCCTTCCGCCCACTGTAGTGCCGCCGCCCGGACCGCCGGTCGGACGAATCCGGTGGGGCTCCGGGGAAAGACGCGACCCGGCGGCCGAAGGTTGCCGCGCCCTGCCCCGCCGCTGTCGGCGACAGCACCAACAACCGCAGGAAAACGGTCCGTACCAGGCCTTTTTCAAAACAACCAGACCGCACGCCGATCGTGACCGAAAGCGCCGACGCGCCCGTCCGGTCGTTCAAGATCACGAATCGACGCTCGCCGGGCGCGTCGCCGCGTGCAGGTGCGAGGATGCATGCCAGCACGCGCGCCGCCGAAGGGGAGCGGGAGCCCCCCGGGCGACGCGCTGACCTGTACGAGCCGACGCGCCCGTGCCGGGCGCGGGGAGGGGCCTTGCCTTCTGCCCGCCCGGAGCACCGGGCAGAAGGGACCGTTGACGGCGATGCAGATCCGGCTGACCGTCCTCGGGCCGCTCAGCGGCCACGCCACGTGCGCCTGCGACGTGCTCGTGACCGCCCCCGCCGGCACCGCCCTGGCCGCCGTCACCAGCGGCCTGGCCGCGGCCGTGGCGGCGGCCGGCTCGGACCTCGGCGGCGGCACCGTCGTGGTGCACGCCGGCAGCGAGCGCCTGGACCCCCAGCGCTGCGCCCTGGGCGAGCCGCCGCTGATCGACGGGGCGGTGCTGGCGCTGGGCGCCCCGGCCGGGCCGGAGCACCCGCCCGTCGCCGGCGCGGCCGACGCCCGCCTGCACGTCGTCTCGGGCCCCGACGCGGGCGGTGTGCACCTGCTGCACGGCGGCGAAGTGCGCATCGGCCGGTCGAGCACCGCCGACATCCCCCTGGACGACCCCGACGTCTCCCGGCTGCACTGCGCCGTGACCGTCGCCGACGACGGCGCGGTCACCCTGTGCGACCTGGGCTCGACCAACGGCACCCGGCTGGACGGCGAGGACGTCGGCACCGCGCCCGTCCCGCTCGTCCCCGGCGCACTGGTGCACGTGGGCGAGTCCACGCTGACCCTGGGCGGGACCGGTGCCGGCAGCGCGCCGCCGGTCCTGCCGGCCGCGCCCGACGGCGAGGGGCACCTGCGGGTGCCGCTGCCCGGCGCCGGCGCCCACCCCGCCGGCAGCACCGCCGCGCACGCCGGCTACGCCCACCTGCCCGCGGCGGGCCCCGCACGCGTCCCGGGCCCGCGCGACGGGGAGGCCCGCACCGGCCGTACGGGCGTCCCCGGCCCCCGGCCGGACGACGACACGCGCACCCCGCCCAGCGGCGTACCCCGCGGCGGGGCGTACGAGCCCGACGCCCGGGCCGCGCGCACGCCGTCCTGGGCGGTGCCCGAGCAGGGCCCGGCCGCGCCCGCCGGGCGCCCGGTGCGGCACACCGGCAGCATCGGCGCCACCGGCCCCGACGCCCCGCCGCCCGGCCCCGGCGGGGTCGGCCGCACCGCCGGCTTCGCCCACCTCGCCGGACCCGCGCCGGACGGCGACGCGGACCCCGCGCCGGAGCCCGCCGAGGGCCGGCGCCGGGGCCGCGGCATAGGGGCCTGGGCCCGCCGCCTGGCGGGCGGCCGCGGCGCCGGGCAGCGCCCGGAGCCGCGGCGCGACGGCGAGAGCGCCCCCGTCGAGGACGGCGCGCCGCAGGGCACCCCCTCCGCCGCGGCCGTGCTGCGCGAGCGGTGGCCGGACCCGGCCGCCGTCCTGCTCACCGCACTCGGCCCCGGCCCCCGGCTGTGGGAGCGCGGCCCGGACCACCCCGACCTGCTGACCGTGCGCCTGGGCACCGCCGACCGCTACGCGGCCGACGGCGGCGGGCCGCTGCCGTCCGTACCGGTGACCGCGGACCTGCGACGCGCGGGCGCCCTGGGGCTGGCGGGGCCGCAGGAGCGGCTCTCGGGACTGGCCCGGTCCGTCCTGGCCCAGCTGGCCGCGCTGCACACGCCCGGCGCCCTGGAGCTCGTCCTGATCAGCGCCGACCGGGCGCACCCCGCCGAGGAACGGGTGGCGCAGTGGTCGTGGCTGGGCTGGCTGCCGCACGTCCGTCCCGTGCACGGGCAGGACTGCCGGCTGCTGCTCGCCTACGACCGCGAACAGGCCGAGGCCCGCGTGGCCGAGCTCGTACGGCGGCTGGACGACGGCCCACTGGGCACCGGCTGGGCCACCGCCCCGGCCGAGGCGGTGGCCGCGGCCGCCGAACGGCACCGCGGGCCGTACACCGTGGTCGTCGTCGACGGCGACCCCGGTTCCGCCGGGCTGCGCGAGTCGGTCGCACGGCTGGCGGCCTGCGGCCCCGCCGTCGGCATCCACCTGCTGTGCCTGGCGCAGGCGCCGGCGGCCACGCCGTCCTCGCCCGTGACGGCCACGCTCGCCACGGCCGGGGCGGTCTCCCCCGCCTTCGACCGGTGCGGCACGGTCGCCCTGCTCAGCGGCGAAGTGGCCACCGTGGTGCAGGTCATCGACCGCACCGGCGCCGAGCCGGGGGCGGGCACGACGGTCGTCGCCGGCGTCGCCGCCGTCTCCGCCGCCTGGGCCGAACGCTTCGCCCGGGCCCTCGCCCCGCTGCGCGTGGCCGAGAACTCCGGCGACCCCGCCCACGCCTCCCGGGTCGCCGTGGCACTGCCGCGCTCGGCGCGCCTGCTGGACGAACTGGGCCTGGCCCGCGCCACCCCGGCCTCGCTCACGGCGCGCTGGGCGGCCGCCGCCGACCGGGCCACCCGGCCCGGCGGACGGGCGGTGGCCGTGCTGGGCGCGGGCCCGCACGGACCGCTGTGCGTGGACGTCGCGGCGGACGGGCCGCACCTGGTCGTCGAGGGCGGCCCCGGCAGCGGGAAGACGGAGCTGCTGCGCTCGCTCGCCGCCTCCCTGGCGGCCGGCGACCGGCCCGACCGGCTCTCGCTGGTCCTGGTCGACGGTGCCGCCGCCGAGCGCGGCGAGGGCCTGCGGGTGTGCACCGACCTGCCGCACGTCTCGACGTACCTGGCCGCCGCCGACCCGGTGCGGATGCGCGAGTTCGCCCAGGCGCTCGGCTCGGAACTCAAGCGCCGCGCCGAACTGCTGGGCACCCTCGACTTCGCCGGCTGGCACGAGCGCAACCCCGCCCCCGACCCGGGCGTCGGCGCACCGCGCCGCCCGGCGGACACCGCCGGCGAGGACCTGGAGACGGCGTCCAGCGGCACGCTCAAGCTGCGCACGCAGCGCGGCGGACCGGTGCGCACGGCGCAGACGGCCCTGCCGCGGCTCGTCGTCCTCGTCGACGACTACGACGCGCTGGTCGCGCCGGCGCTGGGCAGTACGGGCCGGCCGGCCGCCGGTTCGGTGGTCCGGGCCCTGGAGGCGGTGGCCCGCGACGGCGAACGGCTGGGCATCCACCTGATCGCCGCGTCCGGCCGGCCCGAGCGCACCGCCGACACCGCCGCCGTCGAACGGGCCGGGCTGCGGGTGACGCTGGAGATCGCGCCACCCGCGGCGGACACGCCCGGCGGCACCGCGGCGGGCCCGGACGGCGTGGCCGCCGGCGAACCCGCCCCGGGCCGGGGCCGGCTGCAGCGGCCCGACGACGACGCGACGACGCCGTTCCAGGCGGGGCGCGTGACGGGCCGCATCCCCCGGACGGCGACCCTGCGCCCGACCGTGGTCGCGCTGGACTGGGAACGCATGGGCGACCCGCCCACCCGCCGCCCGGTGCGCGAACTCGGCAACGGCCCGACCGACCTCGCCCTCCTGGCCAGTGCCCTGCAGCGCGCGGCACAGTCGGCGGGCGCGGAGGCGGCACCGGCGCTGCTGTAGCCACGCGGGGCAACGGGCACGCCGTGCGGCATGCGGGCAGGCGCCGCCCGGGTTGCGGCCCGGGGCGAGAACGCGGACACGCCACCGCAGCGCCCCGTCAGGGGCGCGGGGCAGCGTTCGGTCCGCGGCTGCCATCCGCGGGGGGGGTGCGATCGGTCACCGGCGGCCTGCGGGCGCGTCGTGGCTTGTCGCGCCCACGCGGCGCTAGGTCGTGTCCGGCGGCTCGTGCAGCGCCCCGAAGGGGCGCGGGGAACTGCGCGATCAGCCACCGGCGGCCTGCAACCGACGCACCACCCCGGGATTCCGGGCGCAGCACGGCACTCCGTCTGCGGGCGCATCGTGGCTTGTCGCGCAGTTCCCCGCGCCCCTGACGGGGCGCCGTGGTGCCACAGGGCAAAGATCCGCCGGACACGGCCTAAGGCACGGCACTCCGTCTGCGGGCACGTCGTGGCTTGTCGCGCCCGCGCGGCGGCAGCCGCAGATCGAACGCTGCCCCGCGCCCCTTCGGGGCGCTGCACGATCGGGCGCGGCGCCCACGGGCCCGGCACCGCCCCGCGGTGACTCGTGTGCTGCGCGGCACGGGTGTGAAGCGGCTGTGCCGACGGTGCCCGCGGCGTGCCGATCGCGCGTCACATCACGGTCACGATGGCCCGGTTGACACCGGAGACGGTATTGCGGCGGCCCGGCCCCGGGCGTAGGACTGTCGCACGGGAGTGCGGCCGCTCGCCGGGACGACGGGCGGCGCGGCCGCCTGCGGGGAACCGGGCACGGGAGGTACGGCCATGCGCACGGCAACACGCACACCGCTCCGCGCGATACGCGCGGTGCTCGCCGCCCACGGCGCGGGCGCCGGGCGCGGGGCACCGGGCGGGCGCAGAACGCGGGCCGGCCGCCGCGCCCGGGCCGTGGCCGTGGTGGGAGCGCTGGCCCTGGCGGCCGCCGGGTGCAGCGACAGCGGTGACGACAAGGATGGTGGGGCGGCCAGGAGCTCCGCCCCGGCGCCGGGCGGCTCCGACGTCGTCCCCCACACCGTGCAACTGCCCAAGCTGGACGGGCAGAAGCTGAAGGTGACGGCCGTGTGGACGGGTGCCGAGCAGAAGAGCTTCACCAAGGTGCTGACCGAGTTCTCGCGGCGCACCGGGGCCCAGGTGGCGTACGTGCCCAGCGGCGACGACATGTCGGCGTTCATCGGTTCGAAGGTGGCCGGCGGCGACCCGCCGGACGTGGCGTTGCTGCAACAGCCGGGGGCCCTGCGGGAGTTCGCCAAGAAGGGGTGGCTCAAGCCGCTGGGGCCCGACGCCGTCGCGCAGCTGAAGAAGAACTTCGCCCAGGGCTGGCAGGACCTCGGCGCGGCGGACGGCAAGCAGTACGGGGTGTACTTCAAGGCCACCAACAAGTCCCTCGTCTGGTACAACACCAAGGTCTTCGAGGCGGCGGGGGTCAAGGCGCCGGCGACGTGGGCGGACTTCCTGCGCACGGCCCAGGCCATTGCCGACTACGGGGTCCCGCCCGTCTCGGTGGGCGGCGCGGACGGCTGGACGCTGACGGACTGGTTCGAGAACATCTACCTCTCCCAGGCCGGCCGCGAGAAGTACGACCAGCTGGCCCAGCACAAGATCAAGTGGACGGACCCGTCGGTCAAGGACGCCCTGACCACGCTCGCCCAGCTCTTCGGCAAGAGGGAACTGCTGGCGGGCGGCAACGACGGGGCCCTGCAGACGCAGTTCCCCACCTCCGTGACGCAGACCTTCAGCGGCGGCGAGAAGGCCAAGGCCGCCATGGTCTTCGAGGGCGACTTCGCAGTGGCCAACATCATCGGGGCGAAGGCGAGGATCGGCTCGGACGCCAAGGTCTTCCCCTTCCCGGCGGTCGGCAGCCGCTCCCCGGTGGTCACCGGCGGTGACGTGGGCACGATCCTCAAGGACGGCCCGGCCGCTCAGGCCCTGCTGACCTTCCTGGCCTCCCCGGACGCGGCGGCCGTCTGGGCGAAGGACGGCGGCTTCGTCTCCGCCAACAAGGGCCTCGATCCCGCCGCCTACCCGGACGACGTGCTGCGCACGATCGCCAAGGCTGTGGTCGCGGCGGGCGACGACTTCCGCTTCGACATGTCCGACCAGGCACCGGCCGCCTTCGGCGGCAAGCCGGGGCAGGGCGAGTGGAAGCAGCTGCAGGACTTCCTGCGCAACCCCTCGGACGTGGCGGGCACCCAGCAGCGGCTGGAGTCCGACGCGGCCAAGGCCTTCGGCAACTGACGGGAGCGGCACGGATGACCACCGCGACCGCGCCTCCGTCCGCACCACCGCCCCCGCAGGCCGCACCGCCCGTCCCCGCCCCGGGGCCGGGCCGGCGCGGCGGCGTCATGGGCACCCGCGGCTGGGTGGCGGCCTGCTTCCTGCTGCCCGCCCTGGCCCTGCTGGGCGCACTCGTCCTGTATCCCATCGGCTACTCCGTCTACCGCAGCCTCTTCGACGCCTCCGGCACCAACTTCGCGGGCGCGGACAACTACCAGGAGGTCTTCACCGACGCCCGCATCCGCACGGCTCTGCGCAACAACATCGTGTGGGTCGTCGTCGCGCCGACGGTGGCCACGGCGCTGGGCCTGGTCTTCGCGGTGCTCACCGAACGGGTGCGCTGGGGCACGGCGTTCAAGCTGGTCGTCTTCATGCCGATGGCGATCTCCATGCTCGCCGCGGGCATCATCTTCCGGCTGGTGTACGAACAGGACCCGGACCGCGGCGTGGCCAACGCCGTGTGGGTCGCCGTCCACGACACCTTCGCCGCGCCGGCCCCCTACCCCGGGGCGCGCCCCCGGCCGAACACCGGGCTGAAGGAGGCCGGCGGCGGCGCGTACACGACGTGGGCGGCGGTACGGACCGGCTCGCCGGTGCTGATGCCGCTGGTCGCCGTCAAGCCGGAGGACGTCGGCGGGGCGAAGGACGCCGCCCCGGCCCGGCCGGCGGCCGGGAGGATCACCGGCACGGTGTGGCTGGACTTCACCCGGGGCGGCGGCGGTGCGCCGGGCGCCATCGACCGGGGCGAGAAGGGGCTCGCCGGAGTGACGGTGGAGGCGGTCAAGGACGGCCGCACGGTCGCCTCGGCCACCACCGCATCGGACGGCACCTTCACGCTGCCGCAGGCGGCCGACGGCGCCCTGCTGCGGCTGCCCGCCGCGAACTTCGCCACTGCCTACAACGGCATCGACTGGCTCGGCCCGGCGCTGGTGACGCCGTCCATCATCGGCGCCTACATCTGGATGTGGGCGGGCTTCGCGATGGTGCTCATCGCGGCGGGCCTGGCCGGGGTGCCGCGCGAACTGCTGGAGGCGGCACGGGTCGACGGTGCGAACGAATGGCAGGTCTTCCGCCGGGTGACCGTGCCGCTGCTGGCGCCGGTGCTGGCGGTCGTCGTCGTCACGCTGATGATCAACGTGCTGAAGATCTTCGACCTCGTCTACATCATCGCCCCCGGCTCCAGCCTGGACAACGCCAACGTCCTGGCCCTGCAGCTGTACCAGTCGTCCTTCGGTACCAACGTCAACCAGGGCGTGGGCAGCGCGATCGCCGTCCTCCTGCTGCTGCTCGTCACCCCGGTGATGGTGATGAACCTGCGCCGGATCCGCCGCGAACGGAAGGAGCGGCGATGACCACCACCGCCGGCACGGCCGTACGGGGCAGGCGCTCCCTGGCAACCCGGATCACCGCGCGGCTCGGCGGGGGCGCCGTGCGGGTCTTCCTCGTCGTGGTCGGCCTGGTGTGGCTGACACCGGCGGTGGGGCTGCTGCTGTCCTCCCTGCGCGACAAGTCCGACATCGCGGCGTCGGGGTGGTGGCAGGTCCTCGCCCACCCGGGACAGCTGACAACGGCCAGCTACCGCTCGCTGTTCGGCAACGAGCACGTGATGCACTCCCTCCTGACCACCGCACTGATCACCGTGCCGGCGACGGTGCTGGTCATCGTGATCGGCGCGCTGGCCGGCTACGCCTTCGCCTGGCTGGACTTCCCCGGGCGCGACTGGTGGTTCCTGCTGGTGGTCGGCCTGCTGGTGGTGCCGGTGCAGATCGCGCTGATCCCCGTGGCCAAGCTGTTCAACACCCTGGGGATCTTCGAGACGACCGTGGGCGTGGTGCTCTTCCACACCGCCTTCGGGCTGCCCTTCGCGGTGTTCCTGCTGCGCAACTTCTTCGCGGAGATACCGCGCGAGCTGCTGGAGGCGGCACGCCTGGACGGAGCGGGCGAACTGCGCCTGTTCACCCGGGTCGTGCTGCCGCTGGGCGGGCCCGCGATCGCCTCGCTGGGCATCTTCCAGTTCCTGTGGGTGTGGAACGACATGCTCGTCGCGCTGATCTTCGCGGACAGCGGCAACCCGCCGATCACGGTGGCGCTGCAGCAGCAGGTGCGGCAGTTCGGGGACAACGTCGACGTCCTGGCATCGGGGGCCTTCCTGTCGATGGTCGTGCCACTGGCCGTCTTCTTCGCCTTCCAGCGGCAGTTCGTCAGCGGAGTGATGGCGGGCGCGGTCAAGTGAGTCGTCACATCAGCGGTCACGTACGGGGGATGCGGGTGTAGATGGAGACCGCCCCGCCACGCACGAAGACCGTGGACTCCTCCCGGTACAGCGCGTCGAGCACCGCCCGCTTCGCCGTCTCGGCGCGCTGCGCCCGGAACCACGGGGTGCCGACCGTGGTCGTGTCCCACACCACCCACAGCCGCTGCCGGGGCGCAAGCTGCTGCAGGCGGTCCCGCAACCGCAGGGCGCCCGTCTCCTGCCCGTAGAGGGTGCCGGAGGCGGCGGGCGAGCGGGCGAGCGCGACGTCGCGCAGCCCGGTGAAGGCGCCGGGGTAGGCCAGGGATATGCGCCGCTCGTGCAGCGGGAGGAAGAGGACCGCGTCACCCGGCCGGGCCTGCTTGTCGACCACGGCGGCGACCCGGGCCAGCTCGTCGCCCCGGCTCGCGGGCAGGCGCTCGCGCTCCTGCTGCGGCAGCTGGACGACGAAGGCCACCGCCACCGCCGCGACCCCGGCCACCGCGGCGAGGCGCCGCCACGGCAGCAGGCCGAGTATCCGCTCGGCGCCCGCCGCCGCGAGCAGCGGGACGCCGGCCAGGCAGAAGAGCAGATAGCGGTCGAGGAACAGCGGCTGCCAGCGGGACGCGGCGTACAGCAGCACCGGCGGCACCACGGCCAGCGGCAGGGCGACCTGGGTCGCACCGAGCCGGCCGGTGTGCGGCAGCGGCAGGACGCAGGCCAGGCCGGCCAGCAGCACGGTGACGGTGACGACCGCCGTCTGCGGGCCGGCGAAGGCGTCGAGCAGGGCCCCGGCCTGCTCGGGGCCGGGAGCGCGCAGCCAGGAGACCTGTTCGCTCTGCCCCTGCGAGACGACCGCCAGGGGGACGAGGACCACGGACGCGGCGGCCGCCGCGCAGCCCCAGCCGCGCCACACCCGCCACGGCACGCGCGAGAGCAGCAGGGTGGCGCCGTGCGCGGCGAGCAGCAGGATGGCGAACTCGTGCAGCAGTGCGGTGCCCGCCACCACCGCCGCATAGGCCACCCAGGGCCCGTACCGGCCCGGCTCCCGGCGCTCCACCGCCTCCAGCAGCAGCCAGGTCGCCAGCGCGGCTCCGGCGGCGACCAGGGCGTACGAGCGACCCTCCTGGGCGTAGTGGCTGACGAACGGCGTCGCCGCATAGAGCAGACCGGCCCACAGGCCCGCCCGGGGGCCGGCCAGCCGGCTGCCGATCGCCCCGACGAGCCCGGCGGTGACCGCCGCGGCCACGACGGAGGGCAGGCGCAGCACGGTCTCGTCGGCCCGCAGGGCCAGCAGAGGGTGCATCAGGAGGTAGTACAGGCCGTGGACGGCGTCCACGTGGCCCAGCGTCCGCCAGATCTCCGGCAGGCTGCGGCGCGCGACCTGGAAGGTGGCCGCCTCGTCGCGCCACATGGTGCCCCGGTCCAGCCCCCACAGCCCCAGGAAGAGCATCACGGCGGCGGGGACGACCACCGCGACCGGCACCGCGAAGGGCCGGCCCCGGGGCGCCGGCCCCGGCGTGGCGCATGACGCGCCCCGCGGGGCGGTCAGCTCCGCCACATGTTCCATTTCCGTACCCCTCCCCGTACGACCAGGCCACACGCGGATCCCAGAATGCCCCGATTAGGCATACTTATTGGATACAACTGAGTGCTATGGCAGTGAACGGGAGCGGAATCCCCGGGGCGCAGGTCAGCGTGGTCGTCATCGGCTACGACGACGCCGCGCACATCGCCGATGCCGTGCGCTCCGCCCTCGGCCAGGGCCCGGCGGTCGCCGAGGTCATCGCGGTGGACGACGCCTCCACCGACCGGACCGGCCCGCTCCTGGACCGCCTGGCCACCGGTGAACCGCGCCTGAGGGTCGTTCACCGCCCGGTCAACAGCGGCGGCTGCGGCACCCCGCGCAACGACGGCGTCCGGGCGGCCACCGCGCCGTACGTGATGTTCCTCGACAGCGACGACGTGCTCCCCCATGGGGCCGTGCCGGCCCTGCTGGCCGCAGCCCTCGAACACGAGGTGCCGGTCGCGGCGGGGCTGTGCGTGCGCCGCGAGCTCCCCCTCGGCCGCGACACCCCCTGGCAGCCGCAGCTGTACCGGCGGGCCGTCGTCCACGACTCCCCCGAGGACCACCCGGCCCTGGTGCGGGACACCTTGTGCGTCAACAAGCTCTACGCACGCGCCTTCCTCACCCGGCACGGCATCGTCTTCCCCGACGGCCGCTTCCCCTACGAGGACTTCGTCTTCGGCGCCCGGCTGCTGGCCGCGGGCCCCCGGCTGGCCCTGGTGCCCGACACGGTCTACGTCTGGCACGTGCGGCGCAACGCCGCCCGCGCCTCCCTCTCCCTGGACCGCCGGCACGTGGAGAACTGGCAGGCGCGCCTGCGGGCGCACGGGCAGGGCGTGGCGGTGCTCACGGAGGCGGGCAGGACATCTCTCGCGCACGCCGCCCGGGTGAAGTTCCTCGACCACGACCTGCGCATGTACGTCCGGGAGCTGCCCGGGCACGGCCCGGCCTACCGCCGCGCCTGGTGGCGGGTGACCCGCGACTGGCTGGCCGGCTGCGAGGAGGCCGACCTGCGGGCCGCCCGCGCGCCCGCCCGCTGGATCGCCCGCGTGGTCCTCGCCTCCCCCGCACCGCGCGACCTCGACCGCCTGGCCCAGCTCGCGGCCCGGCCCGCCCGGCTGCTGCCGCCCTACGCCGAGGCGGGGGGCGAGCCGGTGTGGGCGGCCGACCTGCCGCAGGCCGCCCTGGACGGGCTCACCGGCCCGGGCGCCAAGCCGGCCCGCCGGCTGCCGGTCACGGTGGACGCCACGCTGCTGCCCGGCCCCGGACTGCGCGCCGGGCTGCGGCTGCGCGTCCACGAGATCTACGGCCGGCTGGCCGCCGCAAACCCGCACACCGCGGACGTCGAACTGCGGCTGCGGGACGGCGCGGCCGTCGTCGAGCACTCCGTCCCGCTCGCGCGGGACGGCGCCTGCTGGCGGGCCGCCCTCGACCTGGACCTCGGGCAGCTGGCCGTCCACGGCCACCGTGACGGCCCGGACCGGCGGGCGCGGGCGCCGCAGGCGTGGGACGTCCGGGTGCGCATCCACTGCACCCACGGCGGGGTGCTGCGCACCGCCGCCCGGGCCGTCGACGTCCGCACGCGCCCGTGCGTCCGCTTCGGGCTGCGCTGCGGCGTGCTGCTGGCCCAGCCCTGCGCGACCGGCGCCGGCTCGCTCGCCCTGCGGCTGGCGCCCGGGGTGCGCTGCGGGGCCGGGGTCGTCCTGCGCCGGGTGCGCAGGATGCTCGTGCGCCGGCTGCCCGCGCGGCGGCCTGCCGCTGCGGGGCCGCGCCCGGCCGTGCGGCTCGTGCCGGTCAGGCTCCCCCTGGCCAGACTGCTGTCGGCGGTACTGCGCGCGCCGTGGTCCCGACGCGACGACGCCTAGCGTTTTTCTGTCCTGCGCTTTCCTGCCCTGCGTTCCCATGTCCTGCGTCCCCCCTTGGTGGTTCACCTGCCGGCAGGGTCGTGTCGCGGCAGGTCGTGTCACGGTCGATTTCTCATCAATCGATTTCTCACCGGTCGATTTCTTCGAACAGTGCCTCCCAGCGGTCCAGCACCGCCGGCAGGGCCAGGGGCGCCACGTGGGCGCGGGCCGCCCTGCCGTATCGCTCCCGCAGCGCGCCGTCCGCCATCAGCTCCCCCAGCGCAGCGGCGAACGCCTCGGTGTCGCCGTGCGGCACGAGGGTGCCCGTCCGTCCGTCGGCGACCAGCTCCCGCACCCCGCCCGACAGGTCGAAGCTCACGCACGGCACTCCGGCCGCGGACGCCTCGGCCAGGGCCATCGGCCGGCCCTCCCGTTCGCTGGTCAGGGCGAGCACGGACAGCTCCCGGTAGGCGGCGGCCATGTCGCGCACGCTGCCGCGGAAGCGGACCCGGTCGGCGATGCCCAGGCGCGCGGCCAGGGCGCGCAGCTCCGGCTCCAGCGGGCCGTCGCCGAACAGATGCAGCTCCCAGCCGGGTCGTACGGCGCTCGCCGCGGCGAAGGCGTCGAGCAGCCGGTCCAGCCGTTTGACCTCCTCCAGTCGGCCGACCGCGCCGACGCGGCGGGTGTCCGGCGCGGGCGGCCCGGGCGGGGGCTCGAACGGCAGCGGGTTGGGCATCACCGCGGCGTTGGGCAGCCGCCGGCGCCGGAACTCGGCGGCGTCGGCCTCGCTGAGGAAGAGGGCCTTCTCCAGTGCCGGGTAGTGCTGCAGGATCAGCTGCAGGTTGGCCGTGGCCCGCGCCTGCAGGAACGACTCGTGGTACTGCCCGACGACCGTGATGCGCGGGTCGCGCGGCACCGCCTGCAGCCACACCACCGCCCACGGCGAGCCGGCGATCACGTGGGCGCGCACCCCGTGTGGCACCGCGGCCAGGCGCCGGGCCAGCAGAGCGCGGGCACGGGCGCGTTCGGCCCGCTCGGCACGGGCCGCGCGCAGGCGCGCCGGGCCGAGCCGTTCGGCGAGGGAGGCGGCCCGCCGGGCCGGTGGGGCGGGGGCCCGGTAGAGCGTGGTGCACCGGTAGGCGGGGTCGGCGACGAAGGGGTGCGGTTCGGGGCTGGGCCGGATGCCGACGAGGTCGACGGTGTGCCCGCGCCCGGCGAAGCCCTGGGCGAGGGTGTGCAGCACGCGTTGGGAGCCGCCGAGGGAGTCCACGTCGATGCCCACCAGGAACAGGTGCCGGGCCGCTCCCCGTGTCTTCTGCGTCCGCGGCTCTTTCATCGCTGTGCCTCTTCGAAGAACAGGTCGACCACGGCCTTGCTCGACCGGCCGGTCTCGTGGGGGTTGAACCTTGCCCGGAACTTCGCGTAGGCCCCGGCCCACTGGTCGGCCACCGCCGGCAGATCGCGCAGCGCGGCGGCCAGGTCGCCGGTGTCGGTGAGCACGGGCCCCGGGGCGATCTCGGCCAGGTCGTAGTAGGCCCCGCGGGTGGCGCTGCGGTAGTCCTCGTAGTCGTCGGCGTACAGCAGGATGGGGCGCCCGAGGTTGGCATAGTCGAACATCACCGACGAGTAGTCCGTGAGCAGGGCGTCCGAGGCGAGCAGCAGATCGTTCAGGTCGGTGAACTCCCGGCCGTCGCGCAGGGCGTGCCCCAGCTCCCGGGGCACGGTGAAGTGCTCGTAGTAGTGGGGGCGGACCACCACCGTCCACTCCTCGCCGGCCCCGTCACGGCCCGTCAGCAGCCGGGCGAGGTCGACGCGCACGGATGCGCCGGTGCCGCGGGCCCCGTCACGGAAGGTGGGGGCGTACAGCAGCACCTTGCGGTCCTCGGGGATCTGCAGCCGTTCGCGGGCGGCCAGGGCGCGGTCGCGCTGCTCGGGTTCGTCCTTGCGGACGAGCACGTCGTTGCGGGGCAGTCCGGTGTGCAGCAGCTCGCCGGGGTAGGCGTTGGCCCGCACGAAGGTGCGTTCGAAGTCCTCGCTGGGGCAGACGAGGGCGTCCCACCGGGCGACGGCCTCGCGGTGCCGCCGCCGTTGCTCGGGGCTCGCCAGGCGCAGTTCGGGGATGTCGAAGCCCATGTGTTTGAAGGCCTGCCCGTGCCAGGTCTGCAGGTAGCGGGTCTGCGGCCGCTTGGCGAGGGAGGCGGGGTAGCCGTGCGAGTCCACCCAGTAGCGGGCCCGGGCGAGCAGGCGGACGTACTCCCAGCTGCCGCGCCGGACCAGCTCGGCGTCCGCCGGGAAGGAGGCGGTGCTCCCGGCGTGGGACCACACGCAGCGCAGTGGCAGCCCGCGGCGGCGCACTTCCTCGTGGATGTAGCGGGGGCTGTCGGCGTAGCCCCGGCCCTCCAGGGCCTCGAAGACGACCAGGTCGCCGTCGACGGGCAGTCTCTGCAGCTCCCGGTGGACCAGGGCCTTGGCCTGCGGCCCGGTCAGTCTGCGGTGCAGCCGGTGCGCCCCGGCGGCGAGGGGCCCGAGGCGCGCCGCCGCGGCCTCGGCGCCGCCGAGGAGGCCGGTGCGCTCCCACTGCAGCTCCAGCCGTCCGGCGCCGCGCCCCTCGCACCGGATGCGCACCCGGTGCCCGGCGCTGCGCACCGACCGCGGCGGCAGGGCGTGGGGGGCCAGCAGGGGGTCGGCACGGCCGAGCCCGAGGCGTTCGAGGACGACGACGGGGTGCCGGCTCCCGTGGAACCCCTTGGGGCCGAGCGGGACGCGGCGCAGGTCGATGTCGATGTCTGCGGTGTGCTCCCGGGCGCCGGGCCGGGCCGACGCGTAGGAGAAGGGCACGGTGAGCGCGCCCCCGGCGGCGGCCACGCGCAGTCCGGCCGTGACGGGGACGGCGCCGCCGAGCAGCCGGGCGGGGTCGTAGGTGCGCAGGGTGATCCGCAGCCGCGTCCCGGTGACCCGCAGGCCGGTGATCTCGTGCCGCAGGGGTCCGGTGGCGAAGGGTTGCTCGTCCAGGCGCCAGGAGCTGATGTCCAGGGCCCGGGCGGCCCGTTCGTCGGCGGGAGGGGTCCGGCCCCAGGTGGTGCGCCCGGCGGCGTCCCGTACGACGTGCCGCGGGGCGATGCGCGGGCGGTCGAGGGTGCGGGCGCACTCGGTGGCTTCGGCGAGCCGTCCGGTCTGCAGCAGGTACTGGCAGATCTGCTGTTCGCGCGGCATGGCGGCGACGGCCTCGGGGGCGATGCCGGCGAGGTAGGGCGTGACCGTGGCGGCGAACTGCTTCGTCCACTCCGGGTCGCGGAAGGGCAGGTCGCCGAGGTACAGCCGCAGGTCGTGCCGGAGGAACTTGGTGTCCTTGGCGACTTTGAGGCCGCCGTTGCCGGATTCCGCGAGGAAGTCGTCGATGAGCCGGGCGACGGCGATGCGGTCGGCGACGTTGCCGATTTTGTGCCGACTCGACGAGATGGACGGCCCGGTGGCCGGGTCGGCGGCCAGCCGCCAGGTGTAGACGGGCCAGGGGACGACGGCGAAGGAGCGGGCGAGCACGAAGGCCCGGGCGGAGAAGAGCTGGTCCTCGTAGTGGAGGTCCTCGGGGAAGCGCAGGCCGTGGGCGGTGAGGAAGCCGGCGCGGTAGAGCTTGTTGGTGGACAGGTGGTCCAGGAAGTACTCGGGAGCGGAGGCCAGGCCGGCCACCAGGCGTTCCTCGGCGAAGAGTTCGGGGTACCAGAAAGCGGTGGTGCCGCTCTCCTCGAACAGCCGGGTGACCTCCCCCGTGACGAAGTCGCATCCGGTCCGTTCGGCGGTCAGCAGCAGGGATTTGCAGGCGTGGTAGGGGAGTTCGTCGTCGCTGTCGAGGAACATCACATAGGGGGCGCGGGCCGCGTCGATGCCCGCGTTGCGCGGGGCCCCGCATCCGCCGCTGTTCGCCGGCAGCCGCAGCACCCTGACCCGCGGGTCGGCGGCGGCCAGCTGCCGGGCCACGTGCGCTGTCGCATCCGTGGAGCAGTCGTCGACCACGATCAGCTCAAGATTGTGCAGCGACTGCGCCAGGACCGAGCGGGCGGCGCGCGGCAGGCGCCCGGCGTCGTTGTAGGCGATGAGGACGACGCTGACGTCAGGCACGGCGGGCGCGGCACGGGAATCCCCGACGGCAGGGACGGCGGACATGGCTCACCTCACTCCGAGGTCGCTCCGGGCTGGACTTCCCTACACAGAGAGTAGTCACCATTACGCAGAGTGACAAGTCCTCTTCCCGCTTCCTCCTCCGCCGACCGCCCCGCCCGCCGCCTCGCCGCCAGCGCGAGCACCACCGCGAGCCCGCCGTACATCACCGCGTCCCGGAAGGCGTGCCGTTGCGCGGTGTCGAGGCCGGGCCACGGCACTCCGCCCACCTGCGGCACCAGCGGCATCCAGAACCACACCGAACGGGCCGCCGCGCCCCGTTCCACCACCGAGGCGGCCAGCGACGGCACCACGACCAGCGCGTAGTTGAGGAAGGCGGGCCGTGAGACCACGAAAGCCGCCAGCATCAGCAGCGAGGCGCACTCCACCAGCCGCAGCCCCTCCTCGCCCCCGGCGCGCCAGCGCAGCCGGGCGAAGGACAGCACCGCCGCCCCGGCCGCAGCGGCCAGCAAAAAGGCCAGGGTGTGCGGCAGGCCGAGCCGGGGCAGCACGCTCGGCCAGGCCGAGTCGTAGGGGCGGGCGTAGGAGTCCTGCCCGTGGAGCAGGAAGGGCAGCGTGCGGGTGAAGAACAGCCCGGGCCGGGGCATGGCCCAGGACGCCGCCAGGGAGAGCGCGGCCGGCAGGCCGACGGCCCAGCCCAGCGCCCGCCACCGCCGGGCGAGGACGAACAGCAGCAGCACCGGCACCAGCATGGGTTTCAGCGCCACCGCGGCCCCGACCACCATGCCCGCCCCCGACCAGCGGCCGCGCCGCGCGAGCAGCAGGGCGGCCGGGAGGGCCACCACCGAGGCCGCCGTCCAGTTGCCCAGGAAGACCAGGCTCTGGAAGGGCACGAACAGTGCCGTCCCCACGAGCGCCACCACCGCCAGCCGGCTGTCCGCGCGCACGTCGAAGATCCGCAGGGCCAGCACCACCCCCAGCGCCACCAGGGCGCCGGTCACCGGCGGGACGGCGTAGAAGAGCACGCGGCGCGAGAGCAGTGTCTGCGGCAGTGCGGCGAAGACCGCACCCGGCAGGTAGAGGAACCGCTTGTCCGCGTACGGGGAGCCGCCCTCCAGCAGCGTGTGCGCGGCCCGCACCACGACGGCGTTGTCGATGCCGGTGCGCTCCTTGGCGTACGCCCGTACCGAACTGAGCGTGTACAGCAGCACCGCCGCCGTCAGCGCGGGCCACGAGGCCCGCTCGCGCAGCCGCTGCACGACGACGTCCTGCCACCCGGACGTCGGATCGTGCGGGGGTTGGTGCTGCACCGTACTCGCGCTCACCGGGCCACGACCTCCATCAGGGTCAGGCCGCCGGGGCCCTGTGCCACCGGCCGCAGGGCGGGGTCGCCGGGGGGCGGCCCCGTCCCGTCGTTCTTCTGCAGGACCCAGCGCACGCCGTACTCCTTGAGGATGCCGAGCCGCTCGGCCCGGGAGGTCGTGGGGGTGAAGTAGCGCCGGACGGCCTGCCGGCGCCGCTCCTCGTCGGGGAGGAAGAGGTCGGGGTAGGCGGGGGCGACGGTGTACCGGCCGTAGGCCGGCAGGGACCGCAGCGCGTAGTAGTCGGCGGTCAGCACCGTGGCGCCCCGGGGCACCCGGCGGGCCACCCGGTCGAAGCCCGGCCACAGCGCGATGACCCGCGCGTGCCGCAGGCCCGGGGGGATCGCCTGCCGGTGCAGGACGTACGTCAGGGTGCCCGCCTGGCCCCAGGCCCCTGCCGCCAGCGCGATGGCCGTCACCGCGGGCACGACCCGCCGCAGCCGCGCCCCTGCCGTCGCCCGGGACTTCTCCAGGGCCCCTGCCGCCTCGGCGGCCAGGGCGATCTGCGGGGGGATCAGGACGGCCGGCAGCACCCGCCCCCACGCGTAGTGCCCGCTGAGCCCGCCCACCGCGAACACCGCGCTCGCCAGGACGAACATCAGCACCAGGGGATCGCGGCGATCGCGGCGCCAGCGCATCCCCAGGGCCACCGCTCCCACCGCCAGCAGTCCGAACCTCGCCGGCAGGTGCGCGTACAGATGCCGGTGGACGGCGTCCAGCAGGCCGCCGTCGAGCAGCGCGAGGAACGAGTAGTACGGCCAGCACAGCGGCAGGACCAGCGCCACTCCCCCGCCCGCCGTGAGACGCCGCCACACCGTGCGGTCCGGCCACGGCCGGGCCCCCAGCAGCAGCGCCACCGTGCCCAGCACCGCGACCGCCCCGGTGAACTGATGCACCAGCAGCACCAGCCCCAGCAGCGCTCCCAGGCCCAGGAACGGCATCAGCCCCCAGCCGTCCCGCACCGCGCGGCGCAGCAGCGCCCACAGGTGCAGCGTGAGCCCCAGGGCCATGGTGCTGGGGTAGGCGAGCGTCAGGCTCAGCGAGGTCAGCCCCGGCATCCCGCTCCAGGCGAACGGCACGGTGCCGTACAGCAGCAAAAAGCACAGCAGCGCCAGCGGCACGGCCGTACGGGCGCGGGTGAACGTACGGACGAAGGCGGCGATCCCCGTGCCCAGCGCGACCAGCCCGGCCAGGCCCGCCAGCCGCAGCACGCCGAACGTCCCCCATCCCGTCGCGCCGGCGACCAGGGCCAGGGCGACGGTCCACGGCGAGTAGTAGGGGCTGGCGGTGTCGGCGTCGACGAGGGGGTTGCCCGGGTGGAGCAGGTCGGTGCGCAGCCGTTCGAGGACGGCCGCGTGCATCCCGAGGTCGCCGGACCACGGCAGCCGCACCACCATGAGCAGCAGCAGCACGGCGAGCAGGACGACCGCGGCCACGGCCGTCCGGTGCGGCAGGCGGGCCCCCGGGCCGTGTCCGGGCACGCGCACCACGGCCGCCCTCAGCGGGCGCGCCTGCCGCCGGGCGCACCGTGCCCGAGCGCTCTGGAGCGCAGCCGCCAGGGCATCGCCACCGACTCCAGCTGGACGGCGAGGTCCATCTTCGAGACCCCGGCGGTGCGGTCCTCGAAGTGGATCGGCACCTCCATGACGGTGAAGCCGGCCCGCAGCGCGCGGTATTTGGTCTCGACCTGGAAGCTGTAGCCGGCACTGTCGACGGTGTCGAGCCGGACGGCGCGCAACGCGGGCGCGCTCCAGAGGTTGAAGCCGCTGGTGATGTCGCGCACGCGGGTGCCCAGGATGCCGCTGGCGTAGGCGTTGGCCCAGCGGGAGAGCAGCTTGCGGTGGGGCTTCCAGGCGTCGGAGAGGGTGCCGCCGGGCACGTAGCGGCTGCCGACGACGACGTCCGCGCCGGTGGCCAGGGCGACGCCGAGCATTTCGGCGATCTTGTCGGTGGGGTGGCTGCCGTCGGCGTCCATCTGCAGGACGTAGGCGGCGCCCTCCTCGACCGCCCGGGTCATGCCGGCCGCGTAGGCGCGGCCGAGGCCGTCCTTGGCGGTGCGGTGCAGCACGCCCATGCGGGTGCGCCCGGGCTCGTTGTACTTGTCGGCCAGCTGGTCGGCGATGGTGCCGGTGCCGTCGGGACTGTTGTCGTCGACCACGAGCAGCCGCAGACCCTCCAGGGGCAGGGCCATGAGGGCCTCGGCCATGGTGGGCAGGTTCTGCGCCTCGTTGTACGTGGGCATGACCACGGTCAGCGGCGTGCGGCCCCACTCGGCGGGGAGCGGGGCGGCGGCGGAGGTGCGGGGAGCGCTCATGGCAAGTTCCTCGGAGGGAAGGGGCTCAGAGGGAAGGGTCATCGATGACGCCGGGTGCAAGGGGCCGGCTCAGACGGCGGAGAAGCGGATGGCCGCGTCGGGGATGGCGGTGCCGCACCAGATGCGTGCGCCGTCGCGCAGCTCGTTGTCGGCGCCGATCAGCGAGTGGTCGCCGATGACGGCCCCGTCGAGCACGGTTCTGGGGCCGACCCGGGCGCCGGTGCCCACCATCGAGGCGCGCACCCGCGCGTCGGCCTCGATGCGCGCGCCGTCCAGGACGACGGAGCCGGCGACCTCGGCGCCCGCGGCGACGTGCGCCCCGGCCCCGACGACCGTACCGCCGGACAGGCGGGCCCCGGCGTCGACGTGCGCGCCGGGCAGGACGAGGAACTCGCCGGGCTCGCCCGGCACGGCCGGCGAGTGGACGATGCCGCGCACCAGGTCGGCCGAGGCCTGCACGAAGGAGGCGGGGCGGCCCAGGTCGAGCCAGTACGAGGAGTCGACCACGCCGTGCAGGATCGCCCGCTCGGCCAGGAGCTGCGGAAACGTCTCCCGCTCGACGGAGACGGGGCGGTCGGCGGGGATGCCGTCGATGACCTCCCGCCGGAAGACGTAGCCGCCGGCGTTGATCTGGTCGGTGACGATCTCCTCGGGGCGGCTCGGCTTCTCGGTGAAGGCGAGGACGCGGCCGTCGGCGTCGGTCGGCACGAGCCCGAACGCCCGCGGGTCGGCGACGCGGGTCAGGTGCAGGGTGACGTGGGCCTGGGCTTGTTCGTGGCGCTCCAGCAGGGCCCTGATGTCGAGGCCGGTGAGGATGTCGCCGTTGAAGACGAGGACGGGGTCGCCGGGCCCGGCGGTGAGCGCCCGGGCGGCGTGCCGGATGGCGCCTCCGGTGCCCAGCGGTTCCTCCTCGTGGACGTACGTCAGCCGCAGGCCGTGCGCGGATCCGTCGCCGAAGTAGGGCTCGAAGACCTCGGCGAGGTAGGAGGTGGCCAGCACGACGTGCTCAACGCCGGCGGCGCGGGCGCGGGCCAGCTGGTGGGCGAGGAAGGGCACCCCGGCGGCCGGGACCATGGGTTTCGGCGTGTTGATGGTCAGCGGCCGCAGCCGCGTGCCCTTTCCTCCGACGAGCAGTACCGCCTCTGTCATGCCAGATCCTCGCCCATCGTGGTCGCACCGTCGCACTGCGTCAGTTTTTGCGGCAATTTACACTACAATCGGTTGTCTACGTGAGATGTCCGCTACGCGTGGCGACGGTATCTGGAGAGGCCCTTGCGACCGACGCAATCGAGGGGGAAGCGCAGGGCCGGCGGAGCCGGCCTGCTGGCGCTGGGCAGGGAGTTCGCGAAGTTCGGCACGGTGGGCGGGTTGGGGATCTTCGTCAACCTGGGCGTCTTCAACGTCTGCCGGGGCGCCACCGGCCTGCCCGTGGTGCGCTGCAGCGTGATCGCGACCATGGTCGCGATCACCTTCAACTACCTGGGCCTGCGGTACTTCGCCTACCGCGACCGGGACCGGCGGCACCGCAGCAGGGAGGTCGCCCTCTTCGCGGCCTTCAGCGTCGTCGGACTGGTGATCGAAAACGGTGTCCTGTACGTCGCGACCTACGGCTTCGGCTGGCGCGGACCGCTGCTGGGGAACCTCTTCAAGTTCCTCGGCATCGCCGCGGCCACCCTCTTCCGCTTCTGGTCCTACCGCGCCTGGGTCTTCCGGGCGCTGCCCGGCCACCTCGCGCCCTCGCGTCACGGCGAGCCGTCGAACAGCACGAGCAACCCGGCCGCGTACCAACCCGAGACCACCGCACCTCCACCGTAGAGACACACCCGCACCCCCAGCGGAACACGGGCGAGCGGCCGGGCCGCCAACAGCAGCAGAACCGGCAGGAACGGCAGCATGAAACGCGGCTTGGAGAAGGGGGAGCCGGGCGTGCCCACCATCAGCACCCAGGCCCCGGCGACCACCACGACCAGCGGCCGGGGCACCCGCCGGTCCAGCGCGAGGGCCAGCACCCCGAGGGCCGTCAGCAGCACCACGGCCACCACCGCCGCACGGCGTACGTCGTCCGCCGGATGGAGGTCCCGGTAGAGCAGGATTTGGCGCAGCAGCGCGGCCGTGCCCACCCCGAAGTCGAAGGACTGGCCCCAGGCCCGCTCCGCCTCGAACCAGCCGTCCCACCGGCCCACCCGGCTGCCCAGGAACAGCCAGCTGACCAGCAGGCCCAGCGGGGCGAGCACGAGGGCGGCCCAGGGCCCCCGGCCGTCCCGGCGGCGCACGGCGGCCCATCCGGCGGCCAGCATCACGCCCGCGACCAGGACGCTCGCGGTGGGGCGCACCGTTCCTGCCAGGGCGCACAGGGCCCCTGCGGCCACCCAGCTGCCGCGCACCAGAAACACCAGCGACCACACCAGCAGCGCGCTGAAGAGGGCTTCGGAGTACGGCACCCACAGCGCGAAGGCGTACGGGCAGCAGGCCCACAGCGCCACGCACGCGTACCCGGCGCCGGCGCTGCCGCCCACCGCGCGCACGAGCCGGTGGACGCCGACGGCCGCGACGGCGGCGGCGCACCACGACAGCAGCACCCCGGCGTACATGTAGGGCAGGCCGGTGACCAGGTGCAGGGCGCGGATGAGGGCGGGGACGAGGGGGAAGAAGGCGAGCCGGTTGTAGTCGGGGGTGCCGTCCGGGCGGTACGGCAGGGAGCGCGGGTAGCCGCGCTCGGCGACGTGCAGGTAGTTGCCGCTGTCCCAGCGGTACAGCAGCCAGCGCACGTCGTGCCCGAGGCGGTGGTTGATCACCAGCAGGACGGTGAAGCCGAGGACGGCGACGGACAGCAGGAGGGCCGCCGCGAGGACCGCCTCCCGGTGGGCCGGCCGGGGCGGCGCGAGCCGCGAAACGACTGTCATCCGTCTCTCTTTGCCGTGCGAACCGTGCCATGCGAAAGGGGCGGCCCCGGGGGTTTTCCCCGGGGCCGCCCCTTTCATGCGGACACGACGGCGCGGATCAGCCGCGCGAGCGCAGCAGCGTACGCATCGTGCGCATCGCCACCGACAGGTTGGCGAGGTCGAAGGCGTCCGAGCCGCGGATCTCGTCGAGCGTGGTGCGCGCCCGGCCGAGGATCGCCGCGTTGTTCTCCTCCCACTCGCGGAAGCGCTGCTCCGGGGTGGAGGCACCGTTGCCCACGGAGAGGACCTCGGCGGTGAGCGCCGCGTGGGCCGCGTAGAGGTCCTCGCGGATGGAGGCGCGGGCCATGGACTGCCAGCGGTCGGTGCGCGGCAGCTCGATGATCCGGTCCATCAGCTGGCTGATGTGCAGACGGTCGGCCAGGTCGTAGTAGACCTCGGCGACGTCGAGGGGCTCCTTGCCGATGCGCTCGGCGGTGGCGACGATGTCCAGCGCCGGGAAGGCCGAGGAGAACCCGGCGACCTTCACGGCCAGCTCGTCCGGCACCTCGGCGGCCACGAGCTCGTCGTGGATCGACTGCCACCACTCGATGTCCGCACCGCGCAGCAGCTTGGGCAGCTCGGCCCAGACCGCGTCCACGCCGTCGCGGAAGAAGTCGATGGTCTCGGCCAGCTGCAGCGGCTGCGGGCGGTTGTTGAGCAGCCAGCGGGTGCCGCGCTCGACCAGCCGGCGCGAGTGCAGCCGGATGCGGGTCTGGACGTCGGCGGCGACCATGTTGTCCAGCGACTCGACGGCGTCCCAGACGGCGTTCAGGCCGAAGATCTCGCGGGCAGCGGTCTGCGCCCGGACGATCTCCTCCAGCGAGGCGCCGGTCTCCTCCCGCAGGCGGTGCAGGAAGGTCGAGCCGCCGGAGTTGACGGTGTCGTTGACCAGGACGGTGGTGACGATCTCGCGGCTCAGGGCGTGGCTGTCGATCTGCTCGCCGAAGTTCTCGCGCAGCGCCGTCGGGAAGTACGCGTACAGCAGGCGCTGCAGGTACGCGTCGTCGGGCAGCTCGGTGGCGAGCAGCTCCTCCGCCGCCGTGATCTTGATGTAGGCGAGGAGGACGGCCAGCTCCGGCTGGGTGAGCCCGCGGCCCGCCGACAGCCGCTCGCGGATCTGCCGGTCGCTCGGCAGGAACTCCAGCGCGCGGTCGAGGTGACCCTCGCGGGTCAGGCGGCGCATGATCCGCTGGTGGGCGTGGAGCAGGCTGGGCGCCTGGGCCACGGCGTTGGCCAGGGCCACGTTCTGCGCGTAGTTGTTGCGCAGCACCAGCTCGCCGACCTCGTCGGTCATCTCCGCCAGCAGCTTGTTGCGCTGCTTGACGGTCATGTCGCCCTCGGTGACCAGGCCGTTGAGCAGGATCTTGATGTTCACCTCGTGGTCGGAGGTGTCCACACCGGCGCTGTTGTCGATGGCGTCGGTGTTGACCCGGCCGCCGTTGCCCGCGAACTCGATCCGGCCGAGCTGGGTCAGGCCCAGGTTGCCGCCCTCGCCGACGACCTTGACCCGCAGGTCCTTGCCGTCGACGCGGATGGCGTCGTTGGCCTTGTCGCCGACGTCGGCGTGCGACTCGGTGGACGCCTTGACGTACGTGCCGATGCCGCCGTTCCACAGCAGGTCCACGGGGGAGCTGAGGATGGCCTTCATCAGCTCCGCGGGGGTCATCTTGGTGATGCCCGGCGCGATGCCGAGGGCCTCGCGCACATGCGCGTTGACCGGGATCGACTTGGCCGAACGCGGGTGGATGCCACCGCCCGCGGAGAGCAGCGCGGTGTCGTAGTCGGCCCAGGAGGAGCGCGGCAGCTCGAACAGCCGGCGGCGCTCGGCGTAGGAGACGGCCGCGTCCGGGTTGGGGTCGAGGAAGATGTGGCGGTGGTCGAAGGCGGCCACCAGGCGGATGTGCTCCGAGAGCAGCATGCCGTTGCCGAAGACGTCGCCGGACATGTCGCCGACGCCGACGACGGTGAAGTCCTGCGTCTGGGTGTTGTGGCCCAGCTCGCGGAAGTGGCGCTTGACCGACTCCCAGGCGCCGCGGGCGGTGATGCCCATGCCCTTGTGGTCGTAGCCGGCCGAGCCGCCGGAGGCGAAGGCGTCGCCCAGCCAGAAGCCGTAGGACTGGGCGACCTCGTTGGCGATGTCGGAGAAGGTGGCGGTGCCCTTGTCGGCCGCGACGACGAGGTAGGTGTCGTCCTCGTCGTGGCGCACGACGTCCTTGGGCGGCACGACCTCGCCGGCGACCATGTTGTCGGTGATGTCGAGCAGACCGGAGATGAAGGTCTTGTAGGAGGCGATGCCCTCGGCCAGCCACGCGTCGCGGTCCACCGCCGGGTCCGGCAGGCGCTTGCCGACGAAGCCGCCCTTGGCGCCCACCGGCACGATGACGGTGTTCTTGACCATCTGCGCCTTGACCAGGCCGAGGATCTCGGTGCGGAAGTCCTCGCGCCGGTCGGACCAGCGCAGACCACCGCGGGCGACCTTGCCGAAGCGCAGGTGCACGCCCTCCACGCGCGGGGAGTAGACCCAGATCTCGAAGGCCGGGCGGGGCGCGGGCAGGTCGGGGATGGCCTGCGGGTCCAGCTTGATCGACAGGTACGGGCGGGGCCTGCCCTGCTCGTCGCGCTGGAAGTGGTTGGTGCGCAGGGTGGCCTTGATGACCGTCAGGAAGGACCGCAGGATGCGGTCCTCGTCCAGGCTCGCGACCTGGTCCAGGGCGCCGTCCAGCTCCTCCAGCAGGCCGTCGATCAGCTCGTTGCCGGCGCGCTGCAGCGCGGGCGACATCCGGGCCTCGAACAGGTTGACCAGCAGGCGGGTGGTGTGGACGTTGTTGCTGAGGGTGTCCTCCATGTAGGCCTGGCTGAAGGTGGAGCCGGCCTGCCGCAAGTACTTGGCGTAGGCCCGCAGCACCATGGCCTGGCGCCAGCCGAGGCCGGCCTTGAGCACCAGCATGTTGAAGTTGTCGTTCTCGGCCTCGCCCGTCCACACGGCCGCGAAGGCCTCCTGGAAGCGGGTGCGGGCGTCGTCGCCCTCGACGCGCTCGGGCACGCGCAGACCGAAGTCGTAGATCCAGGCGGTCGTGCGGTCCGCGCAGCGCAGCTCGTACGGACGCTCGTCGACGACCTCGACGCCGAGCCGCTGCAGCACCGGCAGGACGGCCGACAGCGAGACCGGCTCGCCCTGGCGGTAGATCTTGAAGCGGCGCTCGCCGGGGGCGGCGCCGACCGGCTCGTACAGGCTCAGCTGGAAGTTGTGCTCGCTCGCCGCGAGCCGCTCCAGGTGGCCGAGGTCGGAGACGGCGCTGCGGGGGCTGTGGTCGGCCTTGTAGCCCTCGGAGAACGCCTGGCCGTAGCGGCGCAGCAGCTCGGCGGCGCGCTCCTCGCCCACCTCGGCGGTGAGCGTCTCGGCGAAGCCGTCGGCCCAGGAGCGGGCGGCCTCCACCAGACGGGCCTCGATGCGCTCGACGTCGGCGTCGCTGAGGTCGGGCAGGACCGAGCCGGGCTCGACACGGACGACGAAGTGCAGACGGGAGAGGACCGACTCGGTGTTCCAGGCGGTGAAGTCGACGCTGTCGCCGCCGAGCTCCTCCTTGAGGATGTCGATCAGGCGCAGCCGCACCCCGGTGGTGTAGCGGTCGCGCGGCAGGTAGACCAGCGCGGAGAAGTAGCGGCCGTACTCGTCACGGCGCAGGTACAGCCGCAGGCGGCGGCGCTCCTGCAGGTAGAGCACGCTGGTGGCGATGGCCCGCAGCTCGTCGGCCGGGATCTGGAAGAGCTCGTCGCGCGGGTAGGTCTCCAGGATCTGCAGCAGGTCGCGTCCGTCGTGGCTGTCGGGGCTGAAGCCGGCGTCGTCCAGGACCTGGGCGACCTTGCGGCGGATGACCGGCACACGGCGCACGGACTCGGTGTACGCGGCGGAGGAGAACAGGCCCAGGAAGCGGCGCTCGCCGGTCACGTTGCCGTCGGCGTCGAACTTCTTGACCCCGACGTAGTCGAGGTAGGAGGGGCGGTGCACCGTGGCGCGGCTGTTGGCCTTGGTCAGGACCAGCAGCTTGTGCTCGCGGGCCTTGGCGCGGGCGTCGGCGGGCAGCCGGCTGAAGGAGGCGGAGGACGCACGCGACAGCGGCGCGTGGTGGCCGTCGTGGTGACCGCTGACCGTGTGCGGGGGGTCGGAGCGCAGGATGCCCAGACCCGTGCCGGGCACGGCGGTCAGGACGTCCTCCTCCTCGTCGTCCGTGCGCACGCTGGTGAGGTCGTACTCGCGGTAGCCGAGGAAGGTGAAGTGGTCCGCGGAGAGCCAGCGCAGCAGCTCGCGGGCCTCGTCGAGCTCGGTGGCCGGGACGTCGGCGGTCGGCTCGTCGGCCAGTCCGTCGGCGATGCGCAGGGCCGCGTCGCGCATCTTCGACCAGTCCTCGACGGCCTCGCGCACGTCGGAGAGCACCCGGCGCAGGTCGTCGGCGATCTGCTTGAGGTCGTCGCGGTCGGTCTCGCGGTCGATCTCGACATGGATCCAGGACTCGACGAGCGCGTCGTGCGCCAGCTCGGCGTCCCGTCCGGTGCCGTGCGCGTCGCAGGCGGAGCCGAGGACCTCCAGCAGCCGGCCGGTGACATCACGGCGGACGACGACCTGCGGGTGGATCACCACATGGATGCCGCGGTTCTGGCGGGAGAGCTCGTTGGTGACGGAGTCGACCAGGAAGGGCATGTCGTCGGTGACGACCTCGACGACGGAGTGGCTGGAGGTCCAGCCGTTCTCCTCCACGGTCGGGGTGTGGACGCGGACGTTGGCCGTGCCCTGGGGGCGTTCCTCGGCCAGCCGGTAGTGCGACAGCGCCGCGCCGTAGACGTCGACCGGGTCGCGGCCGGTGAGGTCTTCGGGAGCGGTGTGCAGGTAGTAACGCTGGAGGTAGGCGGTCAGGGCGCCCCGGTCGAGGCCGCCGCCGTCACCCTGGGGACCGGCCGCCTGCGCGCCCTGCGCCGGGCCCCCTTCGGCGACGCATACTGCCCGCTCGAGCAGCTCGGCTTTTGCTTCGTCCAGCTTGGTCTGCATGTCCTCTGGCTCCTGTCGCGCGCCGTTGCGTGACATAGGTGGTGAAGGCATCACGTCGCGACTCGGGATGTCCTGTCGTATCCGACGGTATGCCGGGATGAGGGGTGACCGGAGCGTTCCGCGAAAACTCGGCGGGCGTGCCGGGGCACACCTGGAACGACCGGTTCCGACGATCGGCGGCGACCCGGGCGCGGTGGCGGCCCGGGGGCAGGTCAGAGGCGCCGTCGCCCCTGCCGGATATCGCGCTGATCACCTGGTAAGGCTATCGCTCTTTCCCTGGCTGACGTCACGAGCTGCTTTCGTACAAATCTCGCCACCGAACTTTGACGCTGTGGACAGCGCGCCTCAGCCCACGAGCCGTTCCGCCTCGGCGACGGCCTGCTCCAGGCTGTCGACCACCGGCACCCCGGCGGCCGCCAGGCTCTCGCGGCTGTGCGAACCACCCGTGTAGAGCACGGCGCGCGCACCCACGCGGGCCGCGGCGACCGCGTCGTCGACGGCGTCGCCGATGACCACCGTGCGCCCGGCCCCCACGCCGTCCAGCCCGGCGAGGTGGCGCACCATGTGCTCCGCCTTGCTGCCGCCGGAGGGACCGGTGCGGCCGTCCACCCGGACGAAGCGGCGCTCGATGCCGAAGCCGCGCACCAGCGGCACCAGGTCGTCGTGCTGGTACATCGACATGATCGACTGGGTGCGGCCGGCCTCCTGCCACCCGGCCAGCAGCGCTTCGACGCCGTCGGCCAGGCCGCAACGTATGTGGTGGTCGCGGTAGTGGCGGTGGAAGACACGGTCCATGTGCTCCCACTCGGCCTGGGAGGGCAACCGGCCCATCAGCCGCTCGTAGAAGCGGGGTATCGGCACGCAGTACAGCTCGCGGTAGCGCTCCAGGGTGATCGGGGCCAGGCCGACCTCGGAGAACGCGGCATTGCTGGCCGAGATGACCGCGTCGATGTCGTGGAAGAGCGTCCCGTTCCAGTCCCAGACGATGTGGGGGGCCGCTCCGGCCGCCCGCTGCCCTGTGTTGTGCATCCCCATGCCCCCAGACCGTACCCGGGGGGTACGACAACGCGCCCGTCGGGCTCAGACCAGGTTGGGGATCTCCTGCACGCCGAACCACATCAGGTCGTGGTCCTCGGCGCCGTCGACCGTGAACTGCGCGTCCTCGTCGCCCTTGTCGGCCGCGTCCAGGGCGGCGGCCGCAGCGGCCACGTCCTGCTCGGCGTCAAAGGCGTCGACGTGCACGGCGGCCGCCTTGCGCAGCGGGATCGTCTGCGCCAGCCGCACCTCGCCCGGGGCCGGCTGCTCCGGGCCCCGGTCCGCGACGGCCGTCACGGCCGCGTCGGCCACGTCGACCGCGACGACGACGCGGCGGCGGGGCGCCGCGGGGTCGGCGGCCAGCTGCCGCAGCGAGGCCAGGCACGCGCGGCCCAGCGCGGCGTACTCCAGCTCCTCCATGTCCTCCGAGACGTACCACTCGCGCAGGGCGGGGGTGACGGCGTAGGCGGTGAGCGGGGCCGGGCCCAGGTGACCCGCCTCGTGCGCCTTCGCGAGGGAGGGGAGGGTCAGGGGGACGTAGACGCGCATGACCGCCGCTTTCGTGATTCCGGAGGACTTACGGATAGTGCTGCCAGCATACGGGCGGGAGTCCCCCTTCGAGCTGCCGGTGGGCCTGTGGGCGAAGCCGCCGTCCTGCGGGCCGAGCGGCCCGCGGCCCGTTCGCGGCGCCGCCGCTCGCCCGGATAGGTGAACCCTCACCGGGCGCGGCAGGCCCCGGGCACCTGCTTGCCCGCCTGCGAAAACCGCCGGTAGAAGATCCGTCGACCGACGCTACCGCCCGGTATCCGACGCCGGGCCCGGCCATCACGGGGGAGATTCGCGTGCACCGGAGTCAGCCGAACCAGCCGGCGGCAGGCCGGCCACCGCGCCCGCAGATCCGCCGCACGGACTCCCGGCGCCCCGGCGGGGGCCTCGCCGCCCGGTACCGGCAGCCCGCCGCGCGGCATCCGCGCCACTGGTTCGCCGAGCGGCTGCTGCTCACCCTCAGCGGGCAGCGGCCGGTGCACTGGATGCTCGGCCACGCCCTGCCCCGGGCGTACGACCAGCTGGTGGAGCTGGCCCCCGCCGCGCCCCTGCGGCCCGTCCCGCCGGACCGGGCGGCCCCCTACGTCCGCCACTGCGACGAGTTCCAGCCGCGGCCCGGCGTCATCGAGGCGTTCGCCCGCATCGCCACGGGCGACCGGCTGCAGGCGCTGGCCTTCCGGCTGGAGCGGTGCCCCGACGAGCGCTGGCGGTGTGCCGCGGTGGAGCTGGGCGGCGTCCGTGCCCGCTAAAGCCCGCGGGGCGGGACACCTCTCGGGTGTCCCGCCCCGCGGGGAGCCTGCTGCTACTTCTTGCGGCGGCGGCCGCCGCCGCTGCGCTGGGCCTTGCGGCGCTCGGCGCGCGTGAGGCCGTCCGCCTCGGAGCGGTACTCCGGCATCTCCTCGTCGCGCTCGTCGAGGCCGCCCTCGCCGTCGACCGTGGGGGCGGAGAAGTGCAGCCGGTCGGGCCGCTGCGGGGCGTCCAGGCCCTTGGCGCGGATCTCCGGACGGGCGGCCGGCACGGTGTCCTGGACCTTCTGCAGGGACGGCCCGGCGGCCTCCTCGACGGGGACCTCCTCCAGCTGCTGGTCGACCTGGACCTCCAGGTTGAACAGGTAGCCGACCGACTCCTCCTTGATCCCGTCCATCATGGCGGTGAACATGTCGAAGCCCTCGCGCTGGTACTCCACCAGCGGGTCCTTCTGGGCCATGGCCCGCAGACCGATGCCCTCCTGGAGGTAGTCCATCTCGTAGAGGTGCTCGCGCCACTTGCGGTCCAGGACGGACAGCACGACGCGGCGCTCGAGCTCACGCATGATCTCGGAGCCGAGCTGCTCCTCGCGGGCCGCGTACTGCTCGCGGATGTCGTCCTTGACGGACTCGGCGATGAACTCGGCGGTGATCCCGGCGCGGTCGCCGGCCGCCTCCTCCAGCTCCTCGATGGTCACCCGGCAGGGGTAGAGCTGCTTGAAGGCGCCCCACAGGCGCTCCAGGTCCCACTCCTCGGCGAAGCCCTCGACGGTCTCGGCCTGGACGTAGGCGTCGATCGTGTCGTCCATGAAGTGCAGGATCTGCTCCTGGAGGTCCTCGCCCTCCAGGACGCGGCGCCGCTCACCGTAGATGACCTCGCGCTGGCGGTTGAGCACCTCGTCGTACTTCAGGACGTTCTTGCGGGTCTCGAAGTTCTGCTGCTCGACCTGGGACTGGGCGGAGGCGATGGCGCGGGTGACCATCTTGTTCTCGATCGGCACGTCGTCGGGGACGTTGGCCATGGCCATCACGCGCTCGACCATCTGGGCCTTGAACAGGCGCATCAGGTCGTCACCCAGCGACAGGTAGAAGCGGGACTCGCCCGGGTCGCCCTGACGGCCGGAACGGCCGCGCAGCTGGTTGTCGATGCGGCGGGACTCGTGGCGTTCGGTGCCCAGGACGTACAGGCCGCCGAGCTCCTTGACCTCTTCGTTCTCGGCCTTGACCGCGGCCTCGGCCTTCTCCAGGGCGGCGGGCAGCGCGGCGGCCCACTCCTCGATGTGCTCCTCGGGGTCGAGGCCGCGCTGGCGCAGCTCCGCCTCGGCGAGGTCCTCGGGGTTGCCGCCGAGCTTGATGTCCGTACCGCGGCCGGCCATGTTGGTGGCGACGGTGACGGCGCCCTTGCGGCCGGCCTGGGCGACGATCTGGGCCTCGCGCTCGTGGTGCTTGGCGTTGAGCACCTCGTGCGGGATGCCGCGCTTGGCGAGCTGCTGGGAGAGGTACTCCGACTTCTCCACGGAGGTGGTGCCGACCAGGATCGGCTGGCCCAGGGCGTGCTTCTCGGCGATGTCCTCGACGACCGCGTCGAACTTGGCGACCTCGGTGCGGTAGATCAGGTCGGACTGGTCCTTGCGGACCATCGGGCGGTTCGTCGGGATGGGCACGACGCCGAGCTTGTAGATCTGGTGGAACTCGGCGGCCTCGGTCATGGCCGTACCGGTCATGCCGGAGAGCTTGTTGTAGAGGCGGAAGAAGTTCTGCAGGGTGATCGTGGCGAGGGTCTGGTTCTCGTCCTTGATGTCCACCCCTTCCTTCGCCTCGATCGCCTGGTGCATGCCCTCGTTGTAGCGGCGGCCGGCGAGGATACGGCCGGTGTGCTCGTCGACGATCATGACCTCGCCGTCGATGACGACGTAGTCCTTGTCGCGCTTGAAGAGCTCCTTGGCCTTGATGGCGTTGTTGAGGTAACCGACGAGGGGGGTGTTGACCGACTCGTAGAGGTTGTCGATGCCCAGCCAGTCCTCAACCTTGGCCACGCCGGCCTCGTGGATGGCGACCGTGCGCTTCTTCTCGTCGACGTCGTAGTCGCCGGTCTCCTCGACGCCCTTCTGCGGGTTGGCCGGCTCGCCCTTGGTCAGGCGGACGGCCAGCTTGGCGAAGTCGCCGTACCACTTGGTGGCCTGGTCCGCCGGACCGGAGATGATCAGCGGCGTACGGGCCTCGTCGACGAGGATGGAGTCGACCTCGTCGACGATGGCGAAGTTGTGCCCGCGCTGCACCAGCTCGTCCTTCGACCACGCCATGTTGTCGCGCAGGTAGTCGAAGCCGAACTCGTTGTTCGTGCCGTAGGTGATGTCGCAGTTGTACTGTTCGCGACGCTCCGCCGGGGTCATGTTGGCGAGGATGCAGCCCACCGTCAGGCCCAGGAAGCGGTGCACCCGGCCCATCAACTCCGAGTCGCGCTCGGCGAGGTAGTCGTTGACCGTGATCAGATGGACGCCGTCGCCGGACAGGGCGTTCAGGTACGCCGGGAGGGTGCCGACGAGGGTCTTGCCCTCACCGGTCTTCATCTCCGCGACGTAGCCCAGGTGCAGGGCGGCGCCGCCCATGAGCTGCACGTCGTAGTGCCGCTGACCGAGAACGCGCTTGGCCGCCTCGCGGACGGTGGCGAAGGCCTCGGGCAGCAGGTCGTCCAGGCTCTCGCCGTCGGCGTAGCGCTGCTTGTACTCCTCGGTGAGGGCGCGCAGCTCGGCGTCGGAGAGGTTCAGGAAGTCCTCTTCGATGGAATTGACCTGGTCCGCGATGCGGTGCAGCTTGCGCAGGATCTTGCCTTCTCCTGCACGCATGATCTTGCCGAAGACGGACACGTAGGCTGGCTCCTTGCCGGTCGGGCCTGGGCACGGTGGGGTGCGCGGGCACGACGGGGCAGTCCCCGCCGCAACGGCCATCGTAAGCGAGGACCCCGCCGGGCCGGGAGGTCCGTCACCACCCAGGCCGGGTGTCACCCGCTGTGAGAACGAACGGCGGTCCCCCAAGGTGCCGGGCATCCGTTTTATTCGCGGCGGCCGGGCGCGGCGCGCTCCTAGACTCCGTTCATGGAGCCCATACGCCTGAGCACCGCTCGCCTGCTGCTGCGGCCCTTCACCTCCGCCGACGTGCCCGCGGTGCACGCCGCCTGCCAGGATCCGGAGATCCCGCGCTGGACCCGCGTGCCGTCCCCCTACACGCAGGAGGACGCGCGCACGTTCGTCGAGCGCATCGCCGTGGACGGCTGGCGCGACGACACCGCGTACTCCTTCGGCGTCTTCACCCGGGAGGGCGGCCACCTGGTCGGGGCGATGGGCCTGGTACGGCTGTCCCTGCTGAACGGCCCCGAGCGCGAGGCCGAGCTCGGCTACTGGACGGCGAAGGAGCAGCGCGGCCGCGGCTACACCGTGGAGGCCGCGCGCGAGGTGTGCCGCTGGGCCTTCGAGGACCTGGGCGTCGAACGGCTGGAATGGCTCGCCGAGGCCGGGAACGAGGGCTCGCGCGCCGTGGCGCTGAAGGCGGGTTTCCGGATGGAGGGGATGCTGCGCTCGCGCCTGCTGGCGAGCGGGACCCGCCGGGACGCCTGGGTCGGCTCCCTGCTGCCCTCCGACCTGGGCCTTCCGAGCGCCACCGCCTATCTGCCCTTCCCCGGCGACGACTGCGGCAACGGCTGCGACGACGACTGAGGGCAGGGCGGGATCCACCGGCGTTGTCAGTGGGTCCCTCTAGGGTGTCCGGCATGACAACTGCCGCCCGCCCGAAGGCCCGTACGACCGCCGGACGCACCGCCGAGCGCGGCCCCCGGGCCGAGGTCCGGCTCTCCGCCGACCAGGCGCGGCGCCTGGCCCTGCGGGCCCAGGGTCTGCTCGGCGTCCCCGACCGGCGGGCGGGCACGCGCGGGGTGCTGCGGCGCCTCGGCGCGGTGCAGCTGGACACGATCTCGGTGCTGGCGCGCTCGCACGAGCTGGTGCCGTACGCGCGGCTGGGCGCCGTGGGCCGCGAGACGGTGGAGTCGGCGTACTGGAGCGGGGACGGGGAACCGGCGGCCTTCGAGTACTGGTCGCACGCGGCGTGCATCCTGCCCATCGAGGAGTGGCCGCTGTTCGCCTTCCGCCGCCGGGCCATCCGCCGGCGCGGCTACCGCTGGCACGTCATGAAGGACGCGGAGGGATCGTGCGCGGCGGTGCGCGAGCGGCTGAAGGCCGAGGGGCCGCTGACGGCCACGGAGCTGGGCGGCGCCAAGAACGGCGGGGAGTGGTACGACTGGTCCGAGACGAAGATCGCCGTCGAGTGGCTGCTGGACACCGGTGAGGTGGTGTGCACCCGGCGGCGCGGCTGGAAGCGGGTGTACGACCTGGCCGAACGGGCGGTCCCGCAGGAGCTGTTCCACGACGACCTCGACGACACCGCCTGCATACGGCGTCTGGTGGCACAGGCGGGTGCGGCGATGGGCGTGGCCACGCGGGCCGACCTGGCGGACTACCACCGGCTCAAGGCCGAGCAGGTGGACGCGGTGATCGCGGACACGGGCCTGGTGCCGGTGGAGGTCGAGGGCTGGGGCAGGCCGGCCTGGGCGGACCCCGCGGCGCTGGCCGAGGAGCCGCGCGGGCGGCACCGTACGACGCTGCTCTCGCCGTTCGACTCCCTGGTCTGGGACCGGCCGCGCACGGAGCGGATCTTCGGCTTCACGCACCGGCTGGAGGCCTACGTGCCCAAGGCGCGGCGGGTGCACGGCTACTTCGCGATGCCGCTGCTGACGGGCGGCGCTCTGGCGGGCCGGGTGGACCCGGCGCGCGAGGGCCGCACGCTGGTGGCCCGGCAGGTCTCCATGGAGGGCCCGAAGGCGGTCGAGCCCATGGCCCGGGCGCTGTGGGAGGCGGCCGGCTGGGTGGGCTGCGACGCCGTGCGCATCGAGCGCTGCGACGACGCCCGGCTGGCGGCGGCGCTGGTGGCGGCCCTGGAGGGCTGACACTGACGGCGGCCGGTGAGGACCGGACCGGTCGGCCGTCGGTCCGTCGTCCGTCGGTCCGTCGGCGGCCGGTCGTCAGCGGATCTCCAGGATCTTCTCCCGCATCGCGTAGACCACCGCCTCCATCCGGGAGTGCAGCTGGAGCTTCTCCAGGATGTTGCGCACGTGGTTCTTGACGGTGTTCTCGCTGATGAACAACTCCTTGGCGATGTCGCGGTTGTTCATCCCGGTGGCGACGAGCTTGAGCACCTCCAGCTCCCGGTCGGTCAGCCGGGGCGCGGGCACCAGCCGGCGCTCGTCCGTGCGCTGGATCATCGACTTGAACTCGGTCAGCAGCTTGGACGCCATCGACGGGCTGATCTGGGACTGGCCGTCGGCGACCGCCCGGATCGCCGTGGCCACCTCGTCGGTGGAGATCTCCTTGAGGAGGTAGCCCGTCGCCCCGGCCTTGATGGCGTCGTAGAGGTCGGCCTCCTCGTCGCTGATCGTCAGCATGATGATCTTCGCGCTGGGGGCCACCTCCTTGATGGAGGTGCATGCCTCGATGCCTCCGCGCCGGGGCATCCGCACGTCCATCAGCACGATGTCGGGCAGCAGGTCGGCGGCCTTGTCCACCGCCTCGGCGCCGTCCCCGGCCTCCCCCACGACCTGGATGTCCTCCTCCTGGGCGAGGACGATCTCCAGTCCCCGGCGGAAGAGCGCATGGTCGTCGACGACGAGGACCCGGATCGGCTCCTCGCGTGCGGCGTCGCGGCCGGCGCGGGCGCCCTCGTCGTCCTCGCCGGACCCGCCCACGGGTCCGAACCTGTCCGCCATCGTTCCTCCCCCTGAAGGCCATGGCCCTTCGCGGTTGCGCGGTCTGCGCCGTTCCCACCGGTTCCGGCGCACCCGCGGTTGGACGCGACCATGATTTCATGCCGCGCCGCCGGCCCGTGCTTTCCCGGCCGTGCTCGCACGGGCGATGCCCCGGGAGCCGTGCTCCCAGGGCATCGTCACGAAGCCGCGTCAGCCGCCGAGTTCACCGCCGGCCCCACCGGGCTCTCCGGTGTAGAAGGGGTCGCTGTTCAGGTGGATGACGCCGTAGTCGTACGCGTGCCGCCGGTAGACGACACTGGGCATCTTGGTCTCGGAGTCGACGAACAGATAGAAGTCGTGGCCGACCAACTCCATCTCGTACAGCGCCTGGTCGAGCGACATCGGCGGCGCGGAGTGGGTCTTCTCGCGGACCACCAGCGGGCCTTCGCCCCGGATCTCCAGCGGTCCCATGTGGGTGACGGGCACCTCGCCCTCACCCTCCGTCGTCAGCTCACCCCTGTCGTTGAGCTCCGCGGCCCCGGTCACCAGCGCGCCGACGCCGCCTGCCGGAATCCGGCCGTTGCGGCGGGTGATGCGCTTGTCGTGCTGCTTGCGCAGGCGCGCCTCGAGCTTGCTGGTGGCAAGGTCGAGCGCGACGTAGGGATCGGTCGCCGCGGCCTCCGCCCGGATCACCGGTCCTCGCGAGCGCACGGTGATCTCCACACGGTCGGAGCGGTCGGACTGCCTGGGGTTGGGCTCCTTGGACACCTCCACGTCGAGGCTGATCACCTTGCCGTCGAGCTGCTGGATGCGGTCCAGCTTGAGCTTTTCGGCCACGTGCTTGCGAAACCGCTCGGGGACCTCTGTCTTGCGGCCCTTGACGACGATGTCCACGCAGAACTCCGTTCCCGGATCGCTCCGCCGAAGGTGCGGAGCGCATCCCTCTTGCATCAGGCCCCGGGGAGGTCCGGAGCCACCGACTAGGCGGTTTTCACCTCCTCCTCCCCCGTCGACAAGATCTACACCCCACCGGCGTCGCGCCTCTTCGGGCGTCAGCGAACTTCTTCAAGCTTCAGCGAAGGCGTACGAAGCGCGCCAATCGGAGATTCCAGGCATAGGTCCTGCCCTTCCTCACAACCGAACATATCTCGCTCGGAAGCGCGTCGGTACCCCCTATCGCCACGTACCTCCATTCAGGTGTTTTCTCGCCGTTTCCCTCAGGAACGCCGGGCGTTCACGGTCCGTTCCGGTCTCCCACCGGTGAAATCCGGCCATCCTCGGAACCGCGGCGACCACCGCCGCGCCCGCGACGTGCCCGCCGCAGGCCTCGACCGCCCGTGCCGCCTCCACCAGCGAGGCGCCGGTCGTCATCAGGTCGTCCACCAGCACCACCGGCCGCCCGGGGCGCCAGAGGCGCTCCACCCCCGCCGCTACCCCCATCGCCCCGGTCACATTCGCCCTGCGCTGCCGGGCGTCCAGCCCGGACTGGTCGGCGACGGCCCGCCGCAGCCGCAGCCCCGGCACCACCCGGGCCGGCAGCCCGCCGGCCCGCAGCGCCCGCGCCGCGGCCAGGGCGATCCGCCGCCCGGCGTCGTGGCCGCGCCCGGCCACCGCACGCCGCGCCGAAGGCACCGGCACGAGCAGCAAAGGCCCGCCCCTGCCCCGTACTCCGCCTGCCCGGCCCCTTGCACCGGCCATGGCCGCAGCACCCGCCAGGGCCGCGCCCAGCGGCTCGGCCAGGCCGAGCCGGCCGCGTTCCTTGTGGGCGAGCAGCACCGCCCGCACCGCACCCCCGTACTGCGCGGCGGCGTGCACCGGCGGCAGGCCCGCCGGCCGCGGCTGCGGCCACACCCGCTCCGGCTGTCGCCCGCACAGCTGCGCGCGGCACCTGTCGCACAGCACGGACCGCGGCAGACCGCACCCCGCGCACTCCGCCGGCAGCACCAGGCCGGCGATCTCCTGCCACAACCCGTGCATGGATCCACTCTCGCGCGGCCCGGCCGACCCCGCCACCCCTGTGGAAAACCACGGGAGGACCGCCCATGACCTGGGCAAACACCCGCACCGGCGAGGCTGCGCAGCGCGAACGGCCGCTACCCGGGGTAGACGGGGGCCGAGCCGTCGCGGCCCACCAGCTTCCAGTTGGTGTCCGGCAGCAGCCGCACGATGCCGCCGTCGCCCTCGGCGACGAGCGCCTGGGCCTTGCCCGGGTTCTCCGAGGCGGCCACGCCGCGCACGCTCGTGATGCCCGGCAGGCCCGAGCCGTTCAGCTGGGAGCCGTCGGTCTCGATGTACTGCAGCTGCTGCAGCCCGCCGGGCTCGTTGCCGGCCACCAGCAGGCGGCTCGCGCCCGCCCAGGAGACGGCGCTGACGTCCTCCAGCCGGGGCGCCACCGCCCGCAGCTCCTGCACCGACAGGCCCGGCCGCGCGGCCCCGCCGCGCCGCTCGACCCGGCCCAGCCGCAGGGCCGTATGGTCGCCCTTGGTCACCAGCAGTGCAATCCGCACCCCGTCCGCGGCCACGCGCAGTCCCGTGATGCGACCCCCGTCCAGTCCCGGCACCGGGACCTCCTCGGGGGTTCCGGTGCCACCGGGCACCCGCAGCAGCCGCGGGTGGTCCGGATCCTGGTCGGCGACCCACAGATCGCCCAGGCCGTCCCAGCTCGGTGCCGTCAGCCCCGTCCTGGCACCCGTACCGCCGCGCACCGTCAGCCGGGGCTCGCCCAGGGGCGCCCCGCTGCGCATCGGGGCGACGTACAGCGACTGCCCGTTCGCCCCGACCCCGGCCGCACGCTGCTCGGTGCGGTCCACCGCCACCGAGCGCAGCTGCACCCCGGCGTCGGCGCCCAGCGGCCCGGCGACGCGGTGCGGCTCCTCATCGCTGTCGGACAGGCTCGCCATGTGGTGCTGGCCGTCGACGAAGTACTGCCGGTCCGGCCGCCCGGAGGTCAGCGCCGGGGCGTACCACCGGGCCTCGTCCCGGCCCAGCACGCACAGCCGCGAGCCGTCCTTGCGCTGCAGGGTCACGTCGGTGACCTTGGCCGACTCCTGCACCGTGTAGAGCAGCTGGGCGGCCATGCGCAGGCACTGGTCCTGGTTGGCGCCCGCGGCCCGCTCGCTCAGGCGCACCTTCAGCGCGTTGGAGTCGTCGAGGCTCACGCGCTGGTCCTCCAGGCGCGTGCCCGTCGGGAACGCCGAGGCGGCCACCGGGCCCAGCCACGACGTCGGCCCGTCCAGCAGTGCCTTCACCGTCGACGTCACCGGGTCTATGCGCTTGCGCACGTACACCGGGTCCGCGACGAGCACCTCGTGGCCCTTGCCCGCGCCCCCGCCCGCGGAACCGAGCTCCGCGAAGTAGTACTTGTTGACGGATCGGTAGATCCGCTGGAAGTCGGAGACGCCGAGGACCAGGCCCGCGTCGAGGGTGTCGATGCGCCACTCCCCGTCCTCGCGCGCCATGTGCAACTGCGCCTTGTAGTCGCGCTCGTCGGGCTTGTAGGCGTGCTTGGCGTCGACGATCGCGATCTGGTGCCCGGTGAGGGTGACGAGATAGCCGCCCTCCCGGTCGCCGCTCGTGCGCTCGACGCGCACCTGCGGGGTGCGGTCCAGCACGGTCGTCTGGGCCGAGGGGTCCCACTGCCGCTTCACCGACTTGGCCAGGTACATCCGGGCCGTGTCGTAGTCGGGGTCGTCGCTGGTGGTCGCCTCCAGGAAACCGGTGACGAGCTCCTGCGGCTGCTCGTTCTTGCGCGGCGGCACGCCGTAGACGCGCACCTGCGCGTCGGCCTCGGCCCGCTGCGAGGAGTCCACCGCCTTGACCTCGCCGCCGTCCGGCATCGAGGCGCATCCGGCGATCAGGGCACCGCCGACGGCCAGCGCCGCCAGGCGCGCGGCCGGGCGGCCGCGCCGCCCGCCCGCGTGGTCCTGCGCTGTCCTCACGTCCGCCTCCGGTCCTCGCGCCCGCCGGGCGTCCCCGTGTCTCCGTTCTGCTCCTGCGCGCCGGGCGCGCCGGGCGTGTCCTCCGGGGCCGTGCCGGCGGAGCCGCCCTCACCCCGGTCGGGGGCCAGGGTGCCGCCCGGGCGCGCCACGACGCGGGCGCCGCTGCCGGGCAGTGCGGTGGGGTCGACCGGTGGCCGTACGTTTCTGCTCTGCGCGGTGCTCCCGGGCGTTACGGCCCCGGGCGGCGGCCCGGCGGGCTGCTGCACCTGCTGGGCGGCACCGTTCGCGGCAGCGGCTTCGCGGTTGCGGCGGGAGTCCTCGGGCTCCAGCGGGATGGGCGAGCCACGCAGGCTGTCGCCGGCGGTGCGCGGCAGCGTCAGCCGGAACTGCGACCCGCCGCCGGGCTCGCCCCACGCCTGCAGCCAGCCACCGTGCAGGCGCGCGTCCTCGACGGCGATCGACAGCCCCAGTCCCGTGCCGCCGGTCGTGCGGGCGCGGGCGGGGTCGGCGCGCCAGAAGCGGTTGAACACCCGCGTCGCCTCACCCGGCTTCAGGCCCACGCCGTAGTCGCGCACCGCGACCGCGACCGCGCCGCCGGCCGCCGCCAGGCGCACCACGACGTCCCTGCCCTCGCCGTGCTCTACGGCGTTGACCACGAGGTTGCGCAGCACCCGCTCCAGCCGGCGGGCGTCCGCCTCGACGATCACGGGCTGCTCGGCGCCGCGCACCAGGATGCGGCTGCCCTTGCGGTCGGCCAGTGGCAGCGCCCCGTCCACGACCCGGTTGACCACGTCGCGCAGGTCGATCGGCTCGGCCTCCAGGGCGGCCGCCCCCGCGTCGAACCGGCTGATCTCCAACAGGTCCGCCAGCAGCGACTCGAACCGGTCCAGCTGCCCGATCAGCAGTTCCGCCGAGCGCGCGGTCACCGGATCGAAGTCCTCGCGCGCCTCGTGGATGACGTCCGCGGCCATCCGGACCGTCGTCAGCGGGGTGCGCAGCTCGTGCGAGACGTCCGAGACGAACCGGCGCTGCATCCGCGACAGCTCCTCCAGCTGCTGGATCTTCACCTGGAGGTTCTGCGCCATCTTGTTGAAGGCCTCGCCCAGGCGGGCGATGTCGTCCTCACCGGTGACCTTCATGCGCTCCTGCAGAACGCCGGCCGCCAGCCGCTCGGAGATACTCGCGGCCATCCGCACGGGCGTGACGATCTGCCGTACGACCAGCCACGCGATGGCGCCCAGCAGCACCACCACGAACACGCCGGCCGTCGCCAGCGTGCCCTTGACCAGGCTGAGCGACTTCTCCTCCTGCGTGAAGGGGAAGAGGTAGTACAGCTGGTACGGCTTGCCGTTGACGTCGTAGAGCCGCTTGCCGACGATCAGCGCCGGCTCGCCCTCGTCGGAGGCGCTGTGCTTGATGGTGCCGGGCTTCTCGAACGTCCCCGTGTGGGTGTCCAGCTGCTTGCGCAGGTCGACCGGCACGCTGTGCTCAGGATCGATGTCCCCCGAGGCCCGCGGGCCGCGCGTACCGCCGACGTACGAGGTGTCGCCGTCGCCCGCGCTGAGGGCCACCACGTGGTAGACGCCCTGGCCACCGCTGGCCAGCTGCTGCACCAGGCCCGTCAGCCAGGCGCCGGAGTCGGGATTGCCCCGGCCGCCGGACTGCGCGGTGTCCTGACCACGGTCCGCCCCGGGGTCGGCGGCATCGCGCGCGGCCTTGAAACCGCCTTCGGCCTGACTCTGAGAGGCATGCCGCTTGGCCTCCAGCAGGCCGTTGCGCACCTGCCCGATGACCACCACGCCCAGCAGCAGCACGACGCCCAGCGACATCAGCAACGTCGTCGCCACGACCCGCAGCTGGATGTTGCGCCGCCACAGCCGCATCGCGGGCAGCAGCGGCCGCCTCACCCAGCGTGCGTACAGGCGCAGCAGCGGATGCACCGGGCCGGCCCCGGCGCCGTCCGAGAGCATCCTCCCGGCGCGCCACAGGCGGCGGAAGAAGGAGATGCCGCCCGGAGCCTCGACGGGCCGCCCCGCATCGCGCTCCGGAGCGGCGCCGTTGCCCGACATCTCAGCTCGGCCCCGCCTTGTACCCCACACCACGGACGGTCACCACGATCTCCGGCCGCTCGGGGTCCTTCTCGACCTTCGAGCGCAACCGCTGGACGTGCACGTTCACCAGCCGCGTGTCCGCGGCATGGCGGTAACCCCAGACCTGCTCCAGCAGCACCTCGCGGGTGAACACCTGCCACGGCTTGCGGGCCAGTGCCACCAGCAGGTCGAACTCGAGCGGCGTCAGGGCGATCGACTGGCCGTCCCGCTTCACCGAGTGACCGGCCACGTCGATCACCAGGTCCCCGATGGTCAGCTGCTCGGGAGCCGGCTCCTCGGACCTGCGCAGCCGCGCCCGGATGCGGGCCACCAGCTCCTTGGGCTTGAACGGCTTGACGACGTAGTCGTCCGCGCCCGACTCCAGACCGACCACCACGTCGACCGTGTCGCTCTTCGCCGTCAGCATCACGATCGGCACACCGGACTCCGCCCGGATCAGACGGCACACCTCGATGCCGTCACGGCCGGGCAGCATCAGATCGAGCAATACAAGATCGGGTTTGGCCTCCCGGAAAGCGGCAAGCGCTTTGTCGCCGTCCGATACGAACGACGGCTCGAAACCCTCACCACGAAGCACGATTCCGAGCATCTCGGCCAGTGCGGTGTCGTCGTCGACGACCAGGACGCGTCCCTTCATATCGACATCATCCCATTACCCGATCGTGACCTGGCACACAGCTCCGCCAAACCCGTCTTCGTCACGGGTGAAACAATGCCGTTTTCCGTGACAATGGCGGTCACCAACTCCGGCGGTGTGATATCGAACGCAGGGTTGTACGCCTGCGTACCCAGGGGCGCGACCGCCCTTCCGGGCACTTCCCCGGGCATCCCTGCGGGGAACTCGGTCACCTCCACGGCAGGCCGCTGCTCCACCTCGATGGCCCCACCGTCGGCCGTCGTGAGATCCACCGTCGTCGTGGGCGCCACGACCAGGAACGGCACATGGTGGTAGCGGGCCAGCACGGCCAGCGGATAGCTGCCCACCTTGTTGGCCACGGACCCGTCCGCGGCGATCCGGTCGGCCCCGATCACCACGGCGTCCACCTCCCCCGCCGAGAACAGCGAACCCGCCGCGTTGTCGGTGAGCAGGGTGTACGGCATGCCGGCGCGCGCCGCCTCGTACGCGGTCAGCCGGGCGCCCTGCAGCAGCGGACGTGTCTCGTCCACCCACAGCCGGCGCAGCTCCCCGATCCGGTGAGCCGCACCCGCCACGGCCAGCGCGGTGCCCTCACCGCCGGAGACCAGGGCGCCGGTGTTGCAATGGGTCAGCAGCCGGAAGCCCCCACCGGGCAGCAGCTCCTTCAACAGCTCCAGCCCGTGCTCGGCCATGTGGGCACTGGCCTGCGCATCCTCCTGGTGCAGCGCGCGGGCCTCCGCCAGCGCGGCACGCCAGGCGTCCTCCGGCCCCGTACCGCCCGCCAGGGCCGCCCGGTACGCCGCGAGGGCGCGCCCGACGCCGTAGGCGAGGTTGACGGCCGTGGGGCGGGCTGCGGAGAGCATCTCCGCGGCCTCCTCCACGTCGAAGCCCCGCACGGCCGCCAGAGCCAGCCCGTAGGCCCCCGCCACGCCCAGCAGCGGTGCGCCACGGACCGCGAGAGTACGTATCGCGTCGATCAGTGCGGGGACGTCGGTGCAGACCAGCTCCACCTCCTCGGCGGGCAGCCGCCGCTGGTCCAGGAGGACGATCACCGGGCCCTCGGGTGGCTCGTCCCAGCGCAGCGCAACGGGAGCGGACCCGACAACGGACGCGGACGCCACGTACTGATCAGCCATTGGTCCAGTCTGCCCCGGCCACACCAACTATTGAAGGGCTCCTCCGGCGGCTCCCTCTTACGGGCTTCGCCGGTCCTCCTGACACGATGGCTCACCGGCAAACCGCTCGAAAAGCCGGTGTACGGCACAACGGGCAGCAGAAGGAGCAACGCAAAGATGTACGACTCACCGGGGAACGGCCGGTACGCCGCCCCGTGGCCCCCTCCGGCGCCTCCCGCACCCCAGCCCGGCGTCATCCCGCTGCGCCCCCTCGGCACGGGCGAGATCCTCGGCGGCGCCTTCACCACGATGCGCCGCCACTGGCGCACCGTCTTCGGGGTGTCGGCGGCCGTCGCCGTCGTCACGACGGGCGTGTCCACGGCCGCCCAGGGCATCTGGTTCCGCAAGGCCACCGAGGCCGGCCGGGCGGGCGACCCGCAGGAGGCCCTGAGGGAGGTCCTGGACGCGGTCAAGGACCGGGTGCCCGAGCTGGCGCTCACCTCGCTCATAGGACTCGTCGGCTCGATCGTCGCCACGGCCATGCTGACGGTCGTCGTCAGCCGCGCCATCCTGGGCCGCCCCACCTCGACCGGCGACGCCTGGCGCAGCGCCCGACCCGAACTCCTGCGGCTGACCGGGCTGTTCTGCGTGGTACCGCTGCTCATCCTCCTGCCGTGCGCCGTGGGCGTGGCCCCCGGCCTGCTGCTGGCAGCGGGCGGAGAGACCCCGATCGGGGTCTCCCTGACCCTCCTCGGCGGAATGCTGGGGCTGGCGGGGTCCGCCTGGGTGTGGACGCGATTCAACCTCGCGGCGCCGGCCCTCATGCTCGAAAAGCAGGGCGTGGCGTCGGCAATGCGACGGGCCGTCAAACTCGTCCGGGGCGACGGCTGGCGCATCTTCGGAATACAGGTGCTGGCAGCACTCATCGTCGCCCTGGTCGGAATGATCATTCAGATTCCGGTGACGGTCATTCAATTCATTGCGAATGGCGGCCACATGACGGACGCTTACGCCTCCTCGTGGCCTTTCCTGATCACGAGCGGCGTGGTGGCCGCAATCGGCGCGACGGTTTCGCTGCCGATTTCGGCCGGCGTCACGGCCCTGCTGTACACGGACCAGCGCATCCGCCGCGAGTCCCTGGACATCGAGCTGGCCCAGGCGGCTGCGGCGAATACTGCCTGACGCTCCCTCCGGCCTCTCTTCGGACGCTCTTCGGAGTCTCTCCTGTCGCCGTGTCGCTGCGCATGGTCTGCGTGGCAGCGACACGGCCGGGGGGAGGACAGGGGAGGCGTGAGGTGGGTAAACGCAGAAGAAGCCCCGTTGGGAACCATGTTCCCAACGGGGCTTCTCTCAAAAGGAGTTCGGCGGTGTCCTACTCTCCCACAGGGTCCCCCCTGCAGTACCATCGGCGCTGAAAGGCTTAGCT
>NZ_JBFAPE010000034.1:0-61043 GCF_040675615.1 Streptomyces sp. NPDC049585
CAGTCGGCCCCTCGGGGTGGTGTGTCAGCTGCGGGCCGTCGCTGGCCGATCGCGCAGTTCCCCGCGCCCCTTACGGGGCACTGCATGATCCGCCGCACACGCCCTAGGAGACTCCTGAAGGAGCGGCGGTCGCCGCGCCCGGCAGGGCGTCCGCGGGCGAGCGGTGGTCGAAGGCGATCAGCGGATCGCCCGTCAGCGGGTGCTCCATCACGGCCACCCGTACCCCGAACACCTCGGCCAGCAGGTCGGGCGTGAGCACCTCGCGCGGGGCGCCGGAGGCCACCAGTGCCCCGTCGTGCAGGACGTGCAGCCGGTCGCACACCGACGCGGCCGCGTTCAGGTCGTGCAGGGCGATCAGCGTGGTGCGGCGCTGCTCGCGCAGCAGCGCCAGCAGCTCCACCTGATGGCGTACGTCGAGGTGGTTGGTGGGCTCGTCGAGCACCAGCACCCGCGGGTCCTGGGCCAGGGCGCGGGCCAGCAGGACGCGCTGGCGCTCGCCGCCGGAGAGCGCCGAGAAGCGCCGCCGCCCGGCGCCGGCCATGCCCACCCGCTCCAGCGCGGCCGCGACCAGCTGCGCGTCCGTGCCGTCCTCGCCGGCGAAGGCCCGCTTGTAGGGGGTGCGGCCCATGGCGACGACCTCCCGCACGGACAGCTCGAAGTCGCTGCCGCGCTCCTGCGGCAGCGCCGCGACCCGCTGCGCCGACTGTGCCGGCGTCAGCGTACGGATGTCCGTACCGCCGATCAGGACGCGCCCGGCGTCGGGCGCGAGGTGGCGGTAGACGGTGCGCAGCACGGTGGACTTGCCGCTGCCGTTGGGGCCCACCAGGCCCACGATCTCGCCGTCCTCGGCGATGACGTCGATGCCGTGGACCACGGTCCGCCCCGACAGGGACACCGCGAGGTCCTCGATGGCGATCCTCATGCGCGCTCCAGTCGCCGGTCCAGCAGGTACAGCAGTGCGGGCGCGCCCACCAGCGACGTCACGACGCCCACCGGAAGTTCCTGGTCGGGCAGCGCGGTGCGGGCCACCAGGTCGACGACCGTCAGCAGGACGGCGCCGAACAGGGCGGAGACCGGCAGCAGCCGGCGGTGGTCGCCGCCGACGACCATGCGGCAGGCGTGCGGCACCATCAGCCCCACGAAGCCGATGGCCCCGGAGACCGCCACCAGCACGCCCGTCAGCATGCTGGTGACGACGAACAGCTCGCGCCGCAGCCGGGCGACGTCGACGCCCAGGCCGGCGGCGGTCTCGTCGCCCATCAGCACGGCGTTCAGCGCCCGGCCGCGCGCGAGCAGCACGGCCAGGCCCAGCAGCACGGCGGCCGCGGGCAGGGCCAGGGTGGACCACTGGGCGCCGCCCAGGGACCCCATCAGCCAGAACAGCGCCCCGTGGGTGCGCTGTTCGTCGCCGGCCTGCAGCACCAGGTAGTGGGTGAAGCCCGAGAGGAACTGCCCGATGCCCACGCCCGCCAGCACCAGCCGCAGCGGCCGGAAGCCGCCGCCGCGCCGGGCGAAGGCCCACACCAGCGCGAAGGAGGCGAGCGCCCCGGCGAACGCCGCCGAGGCCAGGCCGAGCCCCAGGGCCCCGCCCGCCCCGGCGCCCAGCACCAGGGCGGCGACGGCGCCGAGAGAGGCGCCGCTGGAGATGCCCAGCAGGTAGGGATCGGCCAGCGGGTTGCGGACCAGGGCCTGCACGGCCGTGCCGACCAGGCCCAGGCCCGCGCCGACGACCGCCGCCAGCAGGGCGCGCGGCACCCGCAGGCGCCACACGATCAAATCCTGGGTGCCCGGCGCCGGGGCCTGGCCGGTGATGCCGCGCACCACGGCCGACCACACGTCCGCCAGCGGCACGTTCGTCGAGCCCAGGCACACCGACGCGGTCAGGGCGAGGACGAGGGCGCAGCCGAGCACGGCACAGACCAGGCCGGCGCGCACCGTGCGCGCCTCGGCGTCCCCGCCTGCCCGCCGCGCCGCCGCCCGGGCGAGTACCGCCATCTACTTGACCCGGTCCGGGTGCAGGGTGTGGGCGATCTCGCGCACGGTGTCCGCGCTGCGCACGCCGCCGATCGTGGTGCGCTCGGAGCCGATGCGCAGGAAGTGGCCCTCCTTGACGGCCTTCAGGCCCGCGGTCGCCGGGAAGGTGCGCAGGAACTCGGCGGCCTCGTCGAACGCCTTGGCGTTCGCCTCCTCGCTGCCGCGGTTGCGCACGGCCAGCTGGATCCAGTCCGGGTCCTTGGCGACGACGTCCTCCCAGCCGACGGGCTTGAAGTCGCCCTCGCAGTCGGCGAAGACGTTGCGGGCGCCCGCCAGAGTGATCACCGCGTTGGCGACCTGCCGGTTGCACACCGCCATCGGCTGCTTGGTGCCGGCGTCGTAGTCGAAGAGGAAGTAGGTGGGCCGCTTGTCGGCCGGCAGGTCCGCCAGCGCGCCCCGGACCTCGTCGGTCTTCCTGCGCATGCCGGCCACCAGCTCCCCGGCGCGCGCCGAGGTGCCGGTCACCCTGCCCAGCTCCTGGACGTCGGCCTCGACACCGGACAGGTCGGTGCGGGCGGCCTTGTTCATCGCGGCGCAGGCCGTGGACTTCAGGAAGACGTGCTTGATGCCGGCGGCCTTGAACTCCTCCGCCGTCGGGGCGTCGCCCATCTTGCCCATGTTCTTCATGGAGGAGAAGGAATCGAGGTACAGGTCGGCGCCGGAGCCGAGGAGCTTCTCCTTCGGGATCACCGTCCTGCCCAGCACCGGCACCTTCGCGGCCTGTGCCGCGTACTGCTGCGGCAGCGTGCCGGCCCCGGGCGGGAAGCCGGTACCGACGACCTTGTCACCGGCGCCCAGCCACATCAGCAGCTCCAGGCCGGCCGCGTTGCTGGTGACGATCCTGCGCGGCGCCGCATCGAACGTCGTTCTGGTCCCCATGCAGTCGGTCACGCCCACCGGGAAGCCGGACCGGGCGGCTGCAGCGGCACCGGCGTCGTCCGCCTTCTTCCCGCCGCCACCGCCGCACGCCGTCGCCGACAGGGCCACAGCGGCCAGCACACCGCACCACGCACGAGGACGCATCAGTAACTCTCCAGACAATCGCATCCGCACGGGCCGCCGACCGGGCGACCCGGATCAGGTAGTCGGACCGCGCCCCGGCCCGGTTCCCGGCCGGGCCGGAGAAACTGCACGACCATGCGTGCAGAAGATCCGCAGCAAGGGAGAAGCAAGGGAGAAGGCAGCCATGGCCGAGCAGCTCGCGCCGATGCCCACCGACTGGCGGCGCGCCCTGGCCGTCGCCGCCCACCCCGACGACCTGGAGTACGGCGCCGCCGCGGCCGTCGCCGTCTGGAGCGACGAGGGACGCGAGTGCACCTACCTGCTGGCCACCTTCGGCGAGGCCGGCATCGACACCCTTGCGCCGCAGGAGGCGGCCGAGCTGCGCGAGGCGGAGCAGCGGGCGAGCGCCGTGGTCGTCGGGGCCACGGCGGTGGAGTTCCTCGGGCACACCGACGGCGTGCTCGAGTACGGCATGGCGCTGCGCCGCGAGATCGCCGCCGCCGTCCGCCGGCACCGCCCGGAGCTGGTCCTCACCCTCAACCACCACGACACCTGGCCCGGCGGCTCCTGGAACACCCCCGACCACCGGGCCGTCGGCCGGGCCGTGCTCGACGCCGTCGGCGACGCCGGCAACCGCTGGATCTTCCCCGACCTCGCCGAGGACGGCCTCGCGCCCTGGAACGGCGTGCGCTACGTGGCCGTCGCCGGCTCCCCGACGCCCACGCACGCCATGGACGCGGGCGCCGGCCTGGAGCGGGCCGTGCAGTCGCTGCTGTGTCATCGCACATACATCGAGGCGCTCACCGACGAGCCCCCCGAGCAGTACTGCCGCAGGTTCCTCGAAGGTGGCATGGCCGCCGTCGCCGAGCGGTTCGGCGGGTGCCCCGGGGTCGCCTTCGAGCTGTTCACCCGCTAGCGGCCACGGGCGCGCGCTCCAGGACCAGGACCGCCACGTCGTCCTGCAGCCGGCCGCCGGTGTGCCGGGCCAGGTCCGCGCGCAGGTGGGCCAGCAGCTCGGCGGTGGGCAGCGCCGCCCAGCCGGCCAGCCGCTCGGCGAGCGGGTACAGCTCCCGCCCCCCGCCGGGCGCCCGGGCCTCGGTCACCCCGTCGGTGCAGGCCAGCACCCGGCCGCCGGGCGGCAGCGGGATCCGTCGCCCGGGCCGGCGGCCCGGCAGCAGCTCGCCCAGGCCCAACGGCAGGCCCTGCTCGGCCGGTTCCAGCTCGCGCACCGTGCCGTCCGCGCGGATCAGGTACGGCGGCGGGTGCCCGCAGTCGACGAAGACCAGCGCCACCGCGCCCGCCTCCTCCTCGGTGCCCAGCACCAGCGCCGTGACGAACTCCTCGGCGGCGTGCGCATCGTGCGCACGGGCCTGGTACTCGGCCGAGCGGTGGTAGCGGTACAGGCCCTCCTCCGTCGCCACCACCCCGCCGGCCAGGTCCGGCCGGTGGTAGGCGGCCTCCCGGAAGGCCGAGAGCACCGCGGCCCCCGCCCCCAGCGTGCCCAGGCCCTTGCCACGGACGTCCCCGAGGAGCACCCGCGCGCCGTAGGGGGTGTCGACGACCTCGTAGATGTCGCCGCCCACCAGCGCCTCGTGCTGCGAGGAGACGTAGAAGCCGTCGACGACGACGCCGCTGGTGCGCAGCGGCAGCGGGCGCAGCAGTGCGCGCTGCGCGGCCTCGCCGGTGGCCCGCACCCGTTGCAGCAGCGCCTCGCCGTCGCGGCGCAGCCGCGCGACGACGACGGCCGCGCCGACGATGAGCAGGTTGCCCAGCACCGCGCCCACCCGGTTGACGGCCGAGGAGTCGTCGCCGAGCACGCCGTGGTGGGCCGCCATCAGCAGGAAGTCGGCGATTCCGACGAAGACCGTCTGCCGGTAGGTGCACACCGCGGCGGCGGTCACCGGCGCGAGCGCGGCGTAGACGTCCAGGCGCAGGTACGACGGTGTCACCAGGTCGGTGACCACGATGCCGGTGAGGTAGGCGAGGACCGCGGCGAAGGGCACGGCGGACGACAGCGTGGCGGTGCGCGACACCGGGGCGGGACCTTTCGCGGACGGACGAACGGGGGGCGAACGCGTAGACAATTCCAGACTTTCGTCCCGAATGCCCGGTGCCAAGCCTCGTGTCGGCGCTTTCCGGCCGCCCCGCCGCCCGTCCCCTCAGAGCTTGCGGTACGCCCGGGCGTCGTCCGCCGCGGCCAGCACCGCGTCGAGGTCGCCGCCGGCGGAGGCGGTCACCACCGCCGCCACCGCCCCCTCCACGAAGGGGGCGTCGGCGATGTGCACGCCCTGCAGCTCCTTGTTCTCCAGCAGCGACTTCACCGTCAGCACCGCGCTGCCCATGTCGCACAGCACCACCACTCCGACGCCCTCGTCCGCGTCGGCCGTCGCCCGGCGCACCAGCTCGGCGCTGGTGCCCACCGTGCCGTCCGGCAGCCCGCCGGCCGGGGCGACGCGCGCCGGCACGCCACCGCCCGCCAGCGCCCGCGCCAGCGCCGCGGTGGACTCGGCGACCGCCCGGCTGTGCGAGACCAGCACCACGCCCACCCGGCCCGCCCGCTGCTGTGCGGGCTCGGCCGCGTCCTGGGCCCGCGGCTGCGGCGCGGTGGCGCACAGCTCGGGGTCCGTCGCCTCGTACAGCGCGGTCATCAGCAGCGCCGAGGACGCCGCGCCCGGGTCGAGGTGGCCCACACTGCGCTCGCCCAGGTAGCTGGCGCGGCCGCGCCGCGCCCGCAGCGGGACCGTCGCCTCCGCGCCCTCCCGGGCCGCCCGCGCGGCGGCTTCCAGCGCCCCGGCCGTACCACCCTCGGGCAGGGCCGCGGCGTAGGCGTCGGCCGCCGGCTGCAGCGCGTCGACCATGGTCTTGTCGCCGGGCGCCGAGTCGCCGAGCCGGCGCACGCTCGCCACGGCCGCGGTCAGCGCCCGGCCCAGCGTCTCGGGCCGGACGACCGCGTCCTCGCCGAGCACCTTGCCCATGCGCCGCAGCACCGTGCCGTACAGCGGGCCCGAGGCGCCGCCGACGGTGTTGGTCAGGTGGGCGCCCGCGGCCGTGAGCAGCTCGCCGGGCAGGGATGCGCCGGCGTCGGCCAGCGCGCCGGCCATCGAGGTGAAGCCCCGCTTGAGGTTGGCGCCGTGGTCGGCGTCGCCGATGGCGGCGTCCAGCTCGGTCAGGCGGTCGGCCTCGGCGGTGACGACCTGTGCGGTGCGGTCGAGGAAGCGGCGGAAGAAGGAGGCATCGAGCGTGACGGTCATCGGCGGCGGCTCCTTGGACGGGCTCGGGCGGCCCAGCGTAGTGCGGGCCGGGACACGCCCTAGCCTTCCTCGTCGCGCACCCGCAGGGCCAGGAAGACGTCCGCCAGGTCCTCCGCGCAGCCCAGGTCGCGGCCGGTGAGGGTCTCCAGCTTCGCCAGGCGGTTGCGCAGGGTGTTGACGTGGATGTGCAGGGAGTCCGCGGCCTGACCCCACTTCATGCCCGAGGCCAGGAACGCGTCCAGGCTGTGCAGCAGTTCGCTGTTGTGCGTCCGGTCGTACTCCACGGCCGGGCCCAGCACCGCGTCGGCGAAGTCCCGGCGGGTCCGGCGGTCCACCAGGGCCAGCAGCAGGCGGTAGGAGCCCACGTCCGCGAACGACACCACCCGCGGGCCGCGCCGCCGGGAGCGGGCCACCCGGGCGGCCTCCCGCGCTTGCAGCAGGGCGCGCCGCAGCTCCTGGTGGCCGGCGGCGACCCGGCCCACGCCGACGCGCGGCCCGGGCGCCGGGGGCGTCGGGCCCAGGGCCGCCGCCAGGTCCTCGGCGAGGGCGGACGGGTCGGCGTCCGCGCCGGGCAGGCCGACGACGGCCACCACGTCCTGGCCGCTGCCGGTGGCCACCGAGGCCAGGCCCCGGGCGAGGAAGTGGTCGGTGACCGCGGCCGTGTCGGGCAGCGGCCACGTGCCGCGGCCGGGGGAGTCGGGGACGGTGACGCACAGGACGGCGAGCGCGCTGTCGGGGTTGAGGCCGAAGGAGCGCAGGCGGGCGGCGAGTTCGCCGGCGCGGTGCGGGCCGCTCTGGACCATGTCGAGGATCTCCCCGGCGAAGCGCATCTCGATGGCGCGCAGCGCCTGCCGGTGCGCCAGTTCCACGGTCAGGAAGCGCACGCCCTGCTCCAGCACCAGGCGTTCGGCCGTGCCCAGTTCGGAGACGGGGCGGCCGTAGAGGACGGCGAGGTCGAAGCCGGCGACGCCGCGCACGGGGATCACCGTGGCCTCGGCGCCGGAGGCCAGCCGCAGCGGGTGCTCCGCCTGCGCGCCCTCGCCGGCGGCGATGCCCTCGGCGACGGCGCGGACGTCGGGCTCGGCCGGGGGCGGGCCGACGTGGTCCAGGACGGTGCCGAGCCCGTCGACCAGGGCCACCTGCGTACGGGCGGGGCCGGCCAGCACCGCCAGGACGCCGCGCAGGCCGTCGCCGGCGGAGACGGCACGGGTCAGCGCGCTGCTGTGCCGCAGCGCGTCCAGCAGCTGCCGCTGGCGCTGCTCGGCCTGGGCGCCGGCCAGGGCCCGGGTCACGGCGGTGAACGGCACCTCCACCGGCAGCTGCAGCAGGGGCAGCCCGGCGGCCCGGCAGGCCGCGACGAGCCCGGGCGGTACGGCGGGCACCGTCTCGCGCAGGCCGAGGACCAGGCCGGCGGCGCCCGCGTCGACCAGGCGGGCCACGTAGGCGGCGTCCTCCTGCTGCTCCCGCCACAGCCCGTTGGTCAGCACCAGTTCGCCGGGCCCCGCGTAGGTGCCGGGGTCGGGCAGCTCGGTGACGTGGGCCCAGCGGACCGGGCGGTCCAGGTCCCCGGTGCCGGGCAGGGCCTGCAGGCCGAGCCCCGGCAGGGCGAGCAGGTCGCACAGCCGCACCGGGGTGCCGTCGGCCTGCCCCGCCGCGGACGGTTGGTCGTAGAAGATCACCCGCGGGACACAACACCGCGGGCGGGCCGGTGTCCACCGACAGCCGCGCAGGCCACCGGAATCAGGACACCCGCTCCCCCCGGCCCCCGGGCCCATGGTGGACGATCGCACAGTCAACAGCCGTAGTAATGGAGATCTGTCCACTGGTCCGGCGCGGCCGGAACGGCTGAGATCTTTGACGTGAAACCTCCCCCCGCACAGCCGTCCGCCACCCTCACCCCTGACGCCTCGTCATCCCTGCTCACCCGCTCCATGACGGCGGTGCTGCTGTGCACCTTCAGCGGTTTCACGGGCTTCTACCTCCTGCTGGCCACCGTGCCCGAGTTCGCCGCGGACGCCGGCGGCCGGGCCGCCGGCGGCGCCGTCACCGGCCTGCTGATGGGCGCCACCGTGGTGGTGCAGCCCGCCATGCCCCGCCTCATCGCCGCCGCCGGCCACCGGGCGGCCCTGCTGGCCGCCATGCTCCTGCTCGGCGCCCCGGCCGTCGTACCGCTGGCCACCGACGACCTCGCCGTGACGCTGGGATGCGCCGTGCTGCGCGGCACCGGATTCGGGATCTTCGTGGTGGTCGGCAGCGCGGCCGCGGCCGAGCTGGCACCGCCCGCCCGCCGCGGGGCGGCGACCGGCTGGTACGGGCTGGCCGCCGGGCTCGGCGGAGCCGTGGGCACCCCCCTCGGGGTGCTGCTGGCCCACGAGTTCGGCTACGGGCCGCTGTTCGCCGCCGGCGCCCTGGCCCCGGCGTGCGGCCTGGTGGCCGCGCTGTTCGTCGGTGCACCCCGGCCCCGGCCCCGGCCCGCCGGACGGACCCGGGTCGTCGCGGGCATCGCCCGGCCGGCGATCCTGCGCCCGCTCGCCCTGCTGACCGCCGGCACCATGGCCTCCGGCACCGTCGTGACCTTCCTGCCGCCGGCCGCGCCCCGCGACCCGGTGTGGCTGACACCGCTGGCCCTTCTGTGCCTGCAGCTGTCCGCCGCGGGCAGCCGCTGGGCGGCCGGCCGCCTGGGCGACCGCCACGGCCACCGCGTCCTGCTGCTGCCGGCGACCGTACTGACGGCCGTCGGCGTCCTCGGCGGCACCGCGACCGCGCACACCGGCGTCCTGCTCGCGCTCATGGTGGTCTTCGGCGCCGGCTTCGGCACCCTGCAGAACGCCACCCTCGTCCTGGTCCTGCAACGCGCCGGTGACGCCGGCGTCGGCAGCGCCCAGTGGAACCTCGCCTTCGACGCGGGCCTGGGACTCGGCGGCTTCTGCGTCGGTCTCGTCGCCCAGTACACGGGCTACGCCACCGGATTCGTCCTGGTCGCCGCCGTACTTGCGGCACTGGCCGCCGTCGCCCTCGCCGACGCCCGCGCGCACGACGCCGATACGGCTGTGCAGCCGCAAAACACGCCGTAAGCAAACGGCCGGAACCCGAACCGGACCCGGTCTCCGGCGCCGGCAGCAGGACGGGCCGGCCCTCGCGCAGTGCGGCGATCAACAGGGCGAGGGTGCGCGGCGACTTGCGGGCGGGTACGCACACCGGCGCCCCGCGCTCGCCGCCCAGCCGGTCCAGATAGGCGCGGAAGTCCTGTGCCAACGCGTCCAGTTCGCCGTACGTGAGGCCCTCACCGTGCCAGACGAGCGCGCAGGCGCCGGGATCGCGTGGTCACCGCCGCCCACCACGCTCTCCAGGCGGCAGTCGAAGTAGCTGAGGCAGCCGCTGACGCCGGAGGCGAATTTTCCGGCAGCCGCGCGGAATTCCCGCTCCGGGCACGGTGGAGGTTCCGTCCGGACCGGGGACGTCGGGGGTAATGCCCTCACTGTCGCTGCCATTTCCGCGAGGGCTTTTCTCGGGGACGGTCCCGACTCCACGAGGTGCCGGCGGAGCACCTCCACTACCTCTTCGGGCAGTGGAGCGCGGCTACCCGCACGAGTGGTGAGACGTCCTCAAGTGACCGTAACCGTGCAGGTCATGGCTGCCTTCAGAGGGGTGGGGCGGGGGCGTTGTGTACTTCTCCACGCAACCGGCAGTGATCATGTGCGAATCTCCATTGTGAAGGGTTGCGCCCCTGTTTAGAGTCCCTTTCATGACTACATCCTGGCTGGGCCCCGGAAAGGCCGCAGCGGTGGCGCTCACTTTCGACGTGGACGCGGAGACCGGTGTTCTTTCCATGGGCGAGAAGTACGCACGGCACGCCATGACCATGACTCACCAGGCTTTCGGCCCCGACGTCGGCGTGCCGCGCATCCTGGGAATTCTGCGGGATCTCGGCGTGCCGGCCACCTTTTTCTTCCCCGGCTGGGTCGCCGAACGCCGTCCGAATCTGGTGGCGCAGGTGGTGGAGGCGGGCCACGAGGTGGCGCACCATTCCTACAGCCATGTGCCGGCCACCTCGATGACGGCGGCCGAGGAGCGGCGCGACTTCGAACGGGCCCTGGAGGTCTTCCAGAAGCAGGACGTGCCGGTGTACGGCCACCGGGCGGGCCTGTGGGAGGCGAGCTGGCAGACGGCGTCGCTGGTGGCGGAGTACGGCCTGACCTACGACTCGTCGATGATGAACGACGACCGCCCCTACCACGTGCCCACCGACCAGGGCAGTGTGGTGGAGCTGCCCCCGCACTGGTCGCTGGACGACTGGGAACAGTACGCGTTCCTGCCGGCGCCGCAGATCGGGTCCGTCATGGAGGACCCGCAGAAGGTGCTGTCGATGTGGAAGTACGAGCTGGACGCGATGCGCCGCTACCACTCGCTGTTCATGCTCACCAACCATCCCTTCCTCAGCGGCCGTCCGGGCCGCGCCGAGGCGCTGCGCTCCCTGATCGCGTACGGCCTCTCGCACGGGGACGTGGAGTTCCTGACCTGCCGGGAGATCGCCGAGCGGGCCAGGGCCGACACCTCGCTGGCCACCCGGCCGCTCGAGCAGCCGGAGATCGAGCCCGGCCTGTTCCCGGCCGGGTAGGGCGCAGGAGGCATGACGCAGGGCGCCTCCCGTCCGCGCGGCCCCTGGCGGGGCCGGCGGGCGGGAGGCGCCTTCGTGGTGCGGGTGGGTCAGCCGATGGCCCTGATCAGCTCGCCGTCGGGGGTGTCGCCCCCCAGCTCCCAGAAGAACGTGCCGCCCAGGCCCTGGCGGTTCTTGTAGGCGACCTTCCCGGCGATCGTCGCGGGGGTGTCGTAGCTCCACCACTCGTCGCCGCACTTGGCGTACGCCGTGCCGCCGACCGTACCGGTGGCCGGACAGCGGGTCCTGAGGATGCGGTAGTCCTCGAAGCCGGCCTCGGAGGTGCCCTTGGCCGGTCCGGTGGCGGTGCCGCCCGGCGCCGACTGCGTCACGCCGCTCCACCCGCGGCCGTAGAAGCCGATGCCCAGCAGCAGCTTGCCCGCGGGTATGCCGAGCGACTTCAGTTTGCCGATGGTGGATTCGGTGTCGAAGCCGGCCTTGGGGATGCCGGGGTAGGACGTCAGCGGTGAGTGCGGGGCCGTGGGGCCCTTGGCGTCCCAGGCGCCGAAGTAGTCGTACGTCATGGGGTTGTACCAGTCGACGTACCGGGCGGCGCCCGCGTAGTCCACCGCGTCGATCTTTCCGCCGGCCGAGGCGTCGGCGGTGATGGCCGCGGTGACCAGGTTGCTCCTGCCGAACTTCGCGCGCAGCGCCGCCAGCACCTCGCGGAAGGCGTCACGGCCGCTGGTGTCGCAGGTCAGGCCGCAGGCGTTGGGGTACTCCCAGTCGATGTCGATGCCGTCGAAGACATCGGCCCAGCGCGGGTCCTTCACCAGCCCGTAGCACGACTCGGCGAAGGCGGCGGGATTCTTCGCGGCCTCGCCGAAGCCGCCGGACCAGGTCCAGCCGCCGAAGGACCAGACCACCTTCAGGCCCGGGTGCAGCTTCTTGAGCTTGCGCAGCTGGTTGAAGTTGCCGCGCAGGGCGCCGTCGTCCCAGGTGTCGGCCTTGCCGTCGACGCTGCCGGCGGCGTCGTAGAACTTGTCGTAGTCGGCGTAGGAGTCGCCGATCGTGCACCTGCCGCCGTTGACGTTGCCGAAGGCGTAGTTGATGTGGGTGAGCCGGGCGGCGGCGCCGGAGGTCTCGATGTTCTTGACGTGGTAACCGCGCTGGTAGACACCCCAGTTGGTGAAGTAGCCGACGACGCGCCGGCCGGCGCTGGTGTCGGTGGTGTCCGGGGTGTCGTCGGCGGTGGAGGCGGTGGAGGCAGTGGAGGCAGTGGGGGCGGCGGTGGCGGCGGTGGCCGGACCTGCGGCGAGGCCGCCCGTCAGCAGGGTGGCGCCGGCGGCCAGCGCCGCGAGCCAGGCGCGGGCGCGTTGTCCGTACGGTCTGGGCATGAGGTCTCCTCGGTGGGGGAGAAACGTGCTCTTGACATGGACGCGTTGAACGGTGGGGAAACCGTAGGAGGACTAGACCAATACGGTCAATGGTTCGTACCAAATCCGCCGGGGCCCGCCCCCGGCGGAACGGTTTTTCATGATCGGTCAACCCGTGACGCCAGGCCCGCGATCGGGCATACTCCAACCCGCCACAGCCGCAGGTCACGCCCCTCCGAGACCCGGAGCGCGACCATGGACTGGGCATCAACGGCGACGGCGCCGACACCCCGGCGCGCCGGCCGCCGCCGCGCCCGACAGGGAGGAGAGCCGCCTCATGACCGATCACGGCCCACAGCCGGTGGAGCGTCAGTTGCCCACCGAGGAGGCACGCGACCTGATCTCACTCGTCCGCGAGCTGGTGCAGCGGGAGATCAGGCCCGGTGCGGCCGAGGAGGAGGAAGCCGGCCGCTTCCCGCGCGAGATCTTCGGGCTGCTGTCCGCCTCGGGCCTGCTCGCGCTGCCCTACGCCGAGGAGTTCGGCGGCGGCGACCAGCCGTACGAGGTCTACCTGCAGGTCCTGGAGGAGCTGGCGGCCGCCCGGCTCACCGTCGGCCTCGGGGTGAGCGTCCACACCCTCGCCTGCCACGCCCTCGCCGGCTACGGCACCGAGGAACAGCGCCAGGAACACCTGCCCGCCATGCTCGGCGGCGGGCTGCTGGGCGCCTACTGCCTGTCCGAACCGGCCGCCGGCTCCGACGCCGCCTCCCTGCGCACGCGCGCCACCCGCAACGGCGACACCTGGACCCTCGAGGGCACCAAGGCCTGGATCACCCACGGCGGCGTCGCCGACTTCTACACCGTCCTCGCCCGCACCGGCGGCCCCGGCTCCCACGGCATCACCGCCTTCCTCGTGCCCGGCGACGCACCCGGCCTGAGCGCCGCCGCACCCGAGCGGAAGATGGGCATGAAGGGCTCGCCCACCGCCCAACTGCACTTCGACGGCGTCGAGGTCCCCGACGCCCGGCGCATCGGCGAGGAGGGGCAGGGCTTCGCCATCGCGCTGTCCGCCCTGGACTCCGGCCGCCTCGGGATCGCCGCCTGCGCCGTCGGCGTCGCCCAGGCCGCCCTCGACGAAGCACTCGCCTTCACCGCCGAGCGCCGGCAGTTCGGCCGGCCCGTCGCCGACTTCCAGGGCCTGCGCTTCATGCTCGCCGACATGGCCACCCAGATCGAGGCCGGCCGTTCCCTGTACCTCGCGGCGGCCCGGCTGCGGGACGCGGGCCTGCCCTTCGCCAAGCAGGCCGCCATGGCCAAGCTCTTCTGCACCGACGCCGCGATGCGGGTGACCACCGACGCCGTCCAGCTCATGGGCGGCTACGGCTACACCGCCGACTTCCCCGCCGAGCGCTACATGCGCGAGGCGAAGGTCCTGCAGATCGTCGAGGGCACCAACCAGATCCAGCGGATGGTCGTCGCCCGCCACCTGGTCGGCCCCGAGACCCGCTGACCGAACGGCACGGGCCGGCCGCCGTGCCGATCTCGCGCTCCCGAACCTGTCCGGCGGCTCTTCGTGGAAGGCCCGTCGGACAGGCACCGGCATGCGGGATCCCCGTCAGTGGTGGGCGTGCCGTCAGTGGTGGGCGTGCGGCTCGGGCACGCGCAGGGGGCGCGAGCCCGGACCGCCGATGTGCGAGAAGGGCTGCGTCCGCCAGTCCAGCCCCTCCGGCAGCGTCAGCAGCATCGCCGCGTCCAGCTCCTGCGAGTCCAGCGACTCGTCGGCCGGCGCGGCCTCCTCCACCGAGCGCCCCGAGCCGGCACACACGGTCAGGCCGAACGGGTTCCACGGGGAGGGGCAGCGGGCGTGCTCCGGCAGCACCTCCTCGTCCGCGAGGAGCGCAATGGGCCGGGCGCAGTCCGGGCAGACGACCCGGAACATCTCGTAGGTCTCGTCGTACGAGCCGAAGTCGCCTTCGCCGTCGTGACCGGCGTGGTCCAGGCTGCTGGGCATAGTGGTCTTCCCCCTCGGATGAACCGGCGGGGCACCCCGGCCCCGGCCACACGAAGCACTTCCCGCCGGGCGAGTGGCGTAATCGCCGCCTCCGGGAGGACACGGGTGCATACCTGTGGCGTTGGTCACATACCTTGTGCGCCTGCGGCGCCGCCGACTGTGCCGCGCGCGCCACGACACAGTAGGTTGATCCGCGTGGAGGAGCTGGACAAAGAGATCGTGGAACTGCTCGTCAAGGACGGGCGGATGAGCTACACCGACCTGGGCAAGGCCACCGGCCTGTCCACCTCGGCGGTGCACCAGCGGGTGCGCCGGCTCGAACAGCGGGGCGTCATCCGCGGCTACGCGGCCGTCGTCGACCCCGAGGCCGTCGGCCTGCCGCTGACCGCCTTCATCTCGGTGAAGCCCTTCGACCCCAGCGCCCCCGACGACATCGCGGACCGGCTCGCGGAAGTGCCCGAGATCGAGGCCTGCCACAGCGTCGCCGGCGACGAGAACTACATACTCAAGGTCCGCGTCGCCACCCCGCTGGAGCTCGAACACCTGCTGGCGCGCATCCGCTCCCTGGCGGGCGTCTCCACACGGACGACGATCGTGCTGTCCACCCCCTACGAGGCGCGCCCCCCGCGCGTGGGGTGACCTGCGCGGGGGCGGGTGGGGAAGCGGGTCACCGCCACGTCACACTAGGTGCCATGACCTCGCGCTCCGAAAAGACCGTGCTCCTGCGCGGCGGTGACGTCCACAGCCCCGCCGACCCGTTCGCCACCGCGATGGTGGTCCAGGGCGACTCCATCGCCTGGGTCGGCTCCGAGGGCGCCGCGGACTCCTTCGCCGACGGCGTCGACGAGGTCGTCCACCTCGAAGGCGCCCTCGTCACCCCCGCCTTCACCGACGCCCATGTGCACACCACCGCCACCGGGCTGGCCCTGACCGGCCTGGACCTGACCGGCGTGGCGGGGCTGGCCCCCGCCCTGGAGCGCATCCGCGCCCACGCCGCCGCCCGGCCCGCGGACCGGGTGCTGCTCGGCCACGGCTGGGACGCCAGCGCCTGGCCCGAGCAGCGGCCCCCGTCCCGCCGGGAGCTGGACGAGGCCACCGGCGGCCGGCCGCTGTACCTCACCCGCACCGACGTGCACTCCGCCGTCGCCACCACCGCCCTGCTCGACCTGGTCCCCGGCGTGCGCGAGCTGCCCGGGTACGCCCCCGACGCGCCGCTGACCGGCGCCGCCCACCACGCCGTGCGCGCCGCGGCGTACGGCGCCCTGACCCCCGCCCAGCGCACCGAGGCACAGCGCGCCGCGCGCGCCCGCGCCGCCGCCCTGGGCATCGGCTCGCTGCACGAGTGCGCCGGTCCGGAGATCTCCGGCGAGGACGACCTGACCGGGCTGCTGCGCCTGGCCGCCGAGGAGCCCGGCCCGCGCGTGACCGGCTACTGGGCCGAGGCCGTCACCTCCGCCGCGGACGCGGAGCGCATCCGGGCCCTCGGCGCGGTCGGCGCCGCCGGCGACCTGTTCGCCGACGGCTCCCTCGGTTCGCACACCGCCTGCCTGCACGAGCCCTACGCCGACCGGCCCGGCCACACCGGCACCGCCCAGCTGGACGCCGCCGCCGTCGCCGCCCACGTGACCGCCTGCACCGAGGCCGGCCTGCAGGCCGGCTTCCACGCCATCGGCGACGCCGCCCTGACCGCCGTCGTCGACGGCGTGCGCGCCGCCGCCGACAACCTCGGCCTCGCCCGCATCCGCGCGGCCCGGCACCGCGTCGAACACGCCGAGATGATGACCCCCGAGCACATCGCGGCCTTCGCCGAACTGGCCCTGACCGCCTCCGTGCAGCCTGCCTTCGACGCCGCCTGGGGCGGCGAGGACGCGCTGTACGCCCGGCGCCTGGGCACCGAGCGCGCCCGCACCCTCAACCCGTACGCGGCCCTGCTGCGCGCCGGCGTGCCGCTCGCGCTCGGCTCCGACAGCCCCGTCACCCCGCTCGACCCCTGGGGCACCGTCCGCGCCGCGGCCTTCCACCGCACGCCCGAGCACCGCATCTCGGTGCGCGCCGCCTTCACCGCGCACACCCGCGGCGGCTGGCGGGCCACCGGCCGGGACGACGCCGGCGTGCTGGTGCCCGGCGCCCCCGCCGACTACGCGATCTGGCGCACCGGCGACCTCGTGGTGCAGGTCCCCGACGACCGCGTCGCCAACTGGTCCACCGACCCCCGCTCCGGCACGCCGGGCCTGCCGGACCTCACCCCCGGCACCGCGCTGCCGGTCTGCCTGCGCACCGTGGTGGCCGGGCACACCGTGTACGCGGGGCCTAACGAGTGACGCCCCCCGATCCGCGTACCGCCGAACGATGATGCCGCACCCCGTGGTGCGGCGGCCCACCCCCGCGCACTGACCTGCTGATTTGGCCAAGGCGCGCTGGTGGTGAGGGTGTTGACACGATGCGGGCGGCGGCCGGTAGGTTCTCGCTGTCCACCACAGGACGTCCGGTCGGGGTGCCTTCGCACAGTCGTCGAACGCCGCTGGGCCACGGGGCGGTGCGCCGGGACGCGCGCCGCCGCTGGGAGCCAGGTCCAGGGCACGGGGGCGGGGGAGGTTCCGCCGGACCGGCAGGTGCGACCCGGGTGGGGCCCGGATGTTCAGTAGACAACGGCTCCCGGCAACCGCAGCCGGCGGTTCCGGGGCCGGCCCGAAGGACGCCGGGTCCCCATTCCGCCCTCCCTCTCCCCGGCGGTCCACCGCCTGCGCCGTTCGAGGTACGGTCAGCTGATACCCCTGACACGCTCCAGGAAGAAGCACCGTGCCCCCCGGTCCCGAAACCACTGAGGAACCCGCCGCGAGCGCCCGGCCGGCCACCGGCGCGCCCGCGGCCGCCGGCGCGCGCCCGCGCCGGGCCGTGCGCCTGGCGCGGCTCGCCCGCCGCGAGGCCGCGCGCACGGCGCTGGCGGCCCTCGCCGGCGGCTGCCTCGCCGCGGCCTTCCCGCCGTACGACCTGTGGCCGCTCTCGCTCGTGGCCGTGGCCGCCCTGGCCCTGCTCACCCGCGGCCGCACCGCCCGGCAGGGCGCCTGGACGGGCTTCGCCCTCGGGCTGCCGTTCTTCTTCTTCCTGCTGCGCTGGCTGCACGTGGTGGGCTACGACGCGGTCGTGGGCCTGTCGATCGTGGAGGCGGCGTTCCTGGCCGTCCTGGGCGCCGGCCTCGCGCGCGCCTCCCGGCTGCCGGCCTGGCCGCTGTGGGGCGCCTGCCTGTGGGTGGCCCAGGAGTGGGCGCGCGACCGGCTGCCCTTCGGCGGCTTCCCCTGGGGGCGGCTCGCCTTCGCCAACACCGGCTCCGCCTTCACCCCGCTCGCCGCGCTCGGCGGCGCGCCACTGGTGACCTTCGCCGTGGCCCTGGCGGGTGGCACGCTGGCGTACGCGGCGCTCGCCGCGCGCCGCGCGCTGGGCGCCGGCGGCGGACGGCTGCGGGCCGCGCTGCCGGGCGCCGGGGCGCTGGTGCTCACCGGCGCCCTGATCGGCGCCGGGTACGCCGTGCCCGTGCCCACCCGGGCCGACGACACCGTGGACGTGGCGATCGTCCAGGGCAACGTCGAAAAGCCCGGCATGGACTTCCTCGGCCGCCCGCTGATGGTGCTCGACAACCACGTGGAGGCCACGCTGCAGCTGGCCCGGGACGTGCAGGCGGGCAAGGTCCGCCGGCCCGACCTGGTCATCTGGCCGGAGAACTCCTCCGACCTCGACCCCTTCCAGTACTCCCAGGCCTACGACCGCATCCAGCGGGCCGTGCAGGCCGTGGGCGTGCCGGTGCTGGTCGGCGCGCTGGTCGACCACCCCGGCAAGCCGGGCTTCATCGACAACAAGGGCATCGTCTGGGACCCGGTGACCGGGCCGGGTGCCTGGTACGCCAAGCAGCACCCCGTGCCGTTCGGCGAGTACGTGCCCTTCCGCGAGCAGCTGAGCCAGGTGATCTCCCGGCTCCAGCGCGTCCCCCGCGACTTCTACCCCGGCGACCGCACCGGCGTGCTGCAGGTGGGCCCGGCGCGGCTGGGCGACGTCATCTGCTTCGAGGTCGCCTACGACGGGATCGTCCACGACACCGTCCGCGCCGGCGCCCGTGCCCTGGTCGTGCAGACCAACAACGCCACCTACGGCCGCACCGGGCAGCCCGAGCAGCAGCTGGCGATGTCCAGGCTGCGGGCGATCGAGCACGGCCGGGCCGTGGTCACGGCGGCCACCAGCGGCATCAGCGCGGTCGTCGCGCCCGACGGGAGGGTGCTGCAGCGCAGCGAGGAGTTCACGCGTGATGTGATCAGTGCGCGCATCCCCCTGCGGGACGGCACGACGGTCGCCGACCGCGTCGGTGCGGCGCCCGAATGGGCGCTCGCTATCGTGGGACTTCTGTCCTGGGCGGCCGCTCTCCTGATGGGCCGTCGGACCCGGCCGGCGGGACCCGTAGAGAACATGGACAAGAAGGGCCAGCAGTGAACGACGGCGGTCAGCGGAGATTCGGTCCGCTCGGCACGACCTTGGTGATCATCCCGACCTACAACGAGGCGGAGAACATCAAGCCCATCGTCGCCCGGGTGCGCGAGGCCGTACCGGAGGCGCACGTCCTCGTCGCCGACGACAACAGCCCCGACGGCACCGGCAAGCTCGCCGACGAGATGGCGGCCGAGGACGACCACGTCAAGGTGCTGCACCGGCAGGGCAAGGAGGGCCTCGGCGCCGCCTACCTCGCAGGTTTCCGCTGGGGCCTGGACAACGGTTACGGCGTCCTCGTGGAGATGGACGCCGACGGCTCCCACCAGCCCGAGGAGCTGCCCCGGCTGCTGACCGCGCTCAAGGGTGCGGACCTGGTGCTCGGCTCGCGCTGGGTGCCCGGCGGCCGGGTGGTGAACTGGCCGAAGTCGCGCGAGTTCCTCTCCCGCGGCGGCTCCACCTACTCCCGCCTGATGCTGGACGTGCCCATCCGGGACGTCACCGGCGGCTACCGCGCCTTCCGCAGGGAGACGCTGGAGGGGCTGGGCATGGAGGAGGTCGCCTCGCAGGGCTACTGCTTCCAGGTCGACCTCGCCTGGCGCGCCGTCAAGGCCGGCTTCCACGTCGTGGAGGTGCCCATCACCTTCGTCGAGCGCGAGCTGGGCGACAGCAAGATGAGCCGGGACATCGTCGCCGAGGCGCTGTGGCGCGTCACCTCCTGGGGCATCGGCTCCCGCGTGGCGAAGGTGGGCAAGGCGCTCACCCAGCCGCCGGCGAAGGAGCGCGGACGGTCCGTCAAGGATGGATAAGGACGCCCCGGCCGTATCCGCGCACTGCGGGCACACTTGAGGCATGACGTTCGGAGCACAGCAGGAGACGTTGCACAGCCGGCCGCCGCGCCGCAGCCGGGCCCGCAGGCTGGTCCCGCTCGGCGTGGCCGCCTGGGTGGTCCTGGAGGTGTGGCTGCTGACCCTCGTGGCCGACCTGGCCGGCGGCCTTGCGGTGCTCGCGCTGCTGGTGGCCGGCGTGGTCGCCGGCTCGTACGTGATCAAGCGCGCGGGCCGGCGGGCCTGGCAGCGCCTGACGGGCTCCCTGCAGGCGCCCGGCGCCGGCGGGGCCGCACCGGCTCCCGGCGAGAGCGGCGGCAACGCCCTGACGATGCTGGGCGGCCTGCTGCTGATCGTGCCGGGCCTGGTCTCGGACGTGGCGGGCCTGCTGTGCCTCTTCCCCCCGACGCGGGCGCTGCTGCGGCGGGCGGGGGAGCGGTGGCTGAGCCGTCCGGGCACCCTCGGCGGGGCGTTCCAGCAGGTGCGCATGCACCAGCCGGACGGCAAGGTCGTCCAGGGCGAGGTGATCCGTGAGGACGAGCGCCCCGGCCCGGGGCAGGGCCCCGCGGGCCCGCAGCTGCCGCGGTAGCGCCCTGTAAGGGGCGCGGGGAACGGCGCGATCAGCCACGACAGCCCGCACTGCAGTAACCCCGCACTGCAGTAACAAAGGGCCCGGGCCACTGCGTGAAGCAGTGGCCCGGGCCCTTTGTCGTACGCTGCGCTGCGCGCCGCCCGCGCTTTACGCGGACTTGCGCGTGTCCCGCGGATGCACCGCGATGTTCATGGCGCCGGAGCGCAGGACGGCCAGCCGCTCGGCCAGCACCTCCTCCAGCTCCTCGCGGGTGCGTCGCTCCATGAGCATGTCCCAGTGCGTACGCGCGGGCTTGCCCTTCTTCTCCTCAGGACCGTCGCCGTCCACCAGGAGTGCCACGGCGCCGCACGCCTTGCACTCCCACTCCGGCGGAATTTCCGCCTCCACCGAAAACGGCATCTCAAATCGATGGCCGTTCGGGCATGCGTACTCCACCGCCTGGCGCGGGGCCAGATCGATGCCGCGGTCGGTCTCGTAGCTGGTAACCACAAGTCGCGTGCCGCGGAGAGCTCGCTCACTCATGAATCGTGCCTCCCGGGCTTGTCGCCCACAGGACAGGTGTCGCTGTCGTCGTCATCCGGTCAACGTCCGGTCGGCGGTGAAGATTCCCCGTTGAGGGACATGCGTCGCCCGTCGTGCCGCCCCTTGTTGTACCCATCGGCGCCCGTTTTGTCACATCTGGCAATGGTTGTCACCCTGTGCTGCGACGCTGTGAACGCGCAGTAACGATCCGCCTGGTGGGTCGAAGGCGTACACTACCGGCCTTGCCCGGTCACCACCTAAACCGGGTCCGGAACCGACCGGTCCGACATGACCGGATTCGCCGCGTCCGCCGCCTGGCCGGTCCCGGGCGCCCCCGCCGGAGCTGGTGCGAACAGGCGTAGGAAGAACTGGGCCAGCGGCCCGATCCCCAGGGCGAAGACCACCGTGCCCACGCCGATCGAACCACCCAGCGCGAAGCCGGTCACCAGCACCGACAGCTCGATCGTCGTGCGCACCAGCCGTACCGAGCGCCCGGTGCGCCGGTGCAGCCCGGTCATCAGCCCGTCCCGCGGGCCCGGGCCGAAGCGCGGCGAAATGTACAACCCCGTCGCCGCCGCGCACAGCACCACGGCCAGGACCAGCAGCGGTACGCGCACCCACAGCGAACCCGGCGCCGGCAGCAGGGCCAAAGTGGCATCGATCACCAGACCGATCACCAGCACGTTGGACACCGTCCCCAGCCCCGGGCGCTGCCGCAGCGGGATCCACAGCAGCAGCACCGTCGCACCCACGACGATGCCCGCCTCGCCGATCGTCAGACCCGTGTGCCGCGCGACACCCTGGTTGAGCACGCTCCACGGCCCCAGGCCGAGCCCGGCCCGCAGCTGGAGCGCCTCGCTCACCCCGTACAGCACCAGTCCGGCGTACAGCATGACCAGCCGGCGCAGCAGCCCCGGCCCGGCCGGTGGCGGCACGGGAACGGATGCGGGCGACGGCTCGGCACCGGACGGCTCGGCATCGGGCGCGGACATGAGAATTCCCCCCTGCGGTGGTATCAGTGGCCTGAGACATGACAGTCTGTGGACCGGGTCGAGCACAGATCCATGGCCAATCCCCGAAAGGTGGACCGGAAACAATGAGCCCGTGGACCTCTTCGGTGGGGGCGCCCCAGCTGGCGCGCCTCCTCGGCTCCCAGAACGGACGCGGCTCCGTCACCTCCCTCGCCGGCCGCCGCACCCCCGCCTACCGCTCCCTGGCCGACGGGGTACGCACCCTCGTGCTCGAAGGCCGGGTCCCCGTCGCCGCCCGCCTCCCCGCCGAACGCGAGCTCGCCGCCGCCCTCGCCGTCAGCCGCACCACCGTGGCCGCCGCCTACGAGGCCCTGCGCGGCGAGGGCTTCCTCGAATCGCGCCGCGGCGCCGGCAGCTGGACCGCCGTACCCGCCGGCAGCCCCCTGCCCACCCGGGCCCTGGACCCGCTGCCCCCCGAGGCCGCCGGCTCCGTCATCGACCTCGGCTGCGCCGCCCTGACCGCCCCCGAGCCCTGGCTCACCCGCGCCGTCCAGGGCGCCCTGGAGGAGCTGCCGCCCTACGCCCACACCCACGGCGACTACCCCGCCGGCCTGCCCGCCCTGCGCAGCGCCATCGCCGACCGCTACACCGCCCGCGGCATACCGACCATGCCCGAACAGATCATGGTCACCACCGGCGCCATGGGCGCCGTCGCCGCCATCTGCCGCCTGATGGCCGGACGCGGCGAGCGCGTCGCCGTCGAATCCCCCTCCTACGCCAACGTCCTGCAGCTCATGCGCGAGGCCGGCGCCCGCCTGGTGCCCGTCGCCATGGCCGACGGGCTCGCCGGCTGGGACCTCGCCGCCTGGCGCCAGGTGCTGCGCGACGCAGCCCCCCGCATGGCCTACGTCATCGCCGACTTCCACAACCCCACCGGCGCCCTCGCCCCCGAGGAACAGCGCCGCGAGCTCGTCGAGGCCGCCCGGGCCGCCGGCACGCTCCTGGTCGCCGACGAGACCATGTCCGAGCTCGTGCTCGACCCCGACCTGCGGCTCCCGCGACCCGTGTGCGCCTTCGACCCCGCCGGCAGCGCCGTCATCACCGTCGGCTCCGCCAGCAAGTCCTTCTGGGCCGGCCTGCGCATCGGCTGGGTACGGGCCGCCCCCGACGTCATCCGCGGCCTCGTCGCCGCCCGCGCCTACGCCGACCTCGGCACGCCCGTCCTGGACCAGCTCGCCGTCACCTGGCTGCTGAGCTCCGGCGGCTGGGAGCAGGCCATCGCACAGCGGCGCGAACAAACACGCGAGAACCGTGACGCGCTCGTGGCCGCCGTGCGCCGCCACCTCCCCGAGTGGGAGTTCGCCGTCCCCCAGGGCGGCCTGACCCTGTGGGCCCGCACCGGCGGACTGTCCGGCTCGCGCATCGCCGAGGCGGCCGAGCGCCTGGGCGTCCGCGTCCCCTCGGGCCCCCGCTTCGGCGTCGACGGCGCGTTCGAGGGCTACGTACGCCTGCCCTTCACGGTCGCCGGCGCGGTGGCCGACCAGGCGGCCACGCGCCTGGCGGAAGCCACCCGCCTGGTCGCGAGCGGCGCGGTGGCGGCGGCGGAGATGCCGCGCACGTACGTGGCGTGACGCCTGCGGCGGGCTGCTCCCCCTGGCGCCCCCGGGGCTCAGCCCGCCGCAGGCGCTTCGGTCGGCTCCGGGACCAGGGCCGTCACCGCACAGCGCAAGCGCTCCGGCGCCTCCTCGTCGTAGGGATCCGGCGTCGCCGGCACCTGCAGCCGGTGCACCGGCCCCGCCCCCACCCGCGCGTACCCCCGCCCCGGCGGCACGCACTCCGGCGGCGTCGTGTGCGGCGCCGTCCCCAGGACCGCCGCGATCTGCTCGGGCGTGAGCGGGCCGAGCACGACCCGGGCGCGGGTGTGGGTGAACAGCGCCTCGCCGAGGAGGCCGGCGGCCTCGTACTGCTCGCCCACGGCGACGGTGACGTTCGCGGTGCGCCCGTGCCGCAGCGGCACGGTCAGCAGGCCCTGCGGGTCGGCGCGGCCCTCGCCGGCGGCCAGGTGGCCGAGGGCGGCGGGCCGGTCGACGACGATCCACAGGGGCCGGCGGACGTCGTCGGGCGCCGGATGGCCCTGGCGGCGGGCGAAGTTCGCGGCCAGCAGCCGCCGCTCGGTCTCGCGGCAGGCCCATTCGAGGACGGACAGGGCGCCGGCGACGGACGACTCGACGGCGAGGACGCCTTCGCGGCCGGTGAGGAAGGCGTACTCGCCGGTGGCGCCGCCGTCCACGACGACGACGTCGCCGTGCTGCAGGGCCTGCAGTGTCACCGACCGCAGCAGGGTGGTGGTGCCGCTGCCGGCCTGGCCGAGGGCGAGCAGGTGGGGTTCGGTCGAGCGGGGTCCGGTGCGCCAGACGACGGGCGGGGCGTCGCGCAGTTCCTCGCCGTCGGTGACGGGCAGGGTGCGCTGGACGGCACTGTCGTCGGTGAAGCCCAGCACGGTCTCGCCGGGCGCGGTCACGAAGCGCTGGGCGTGGATGCCGGTGGACAGCGGTGGCAGTGCGGTGAGGGTGAGGCGGTTGTCGGCCTCGTCCCAGTCGAAGCGGTACTCGGGGCCGCGCCCGGCCTTGAGCTGCAGCAGTTGTTCGATCCGGGAGCGGGCCCCGTCCTCGCCGTCGGTGAAGTAGCCGGGGTAGCGCAGCCGCAGCCCGGTGAGCCGGCCGTGCTCGTCGAAGGCGTGTTCGTCGAAGGCGGTCCGCCAGTCGCCGCCGTGCTCGTACAGCGGCCGGGGGTCCTGGGGCGCGGAGAAGTAGGGCACGAGCGCCTCGTACAGGGCCTGCAGCCGGGTGCTCTCGGGTGTGTCCGGCTGCGCGGCGGCGGTGCGGGGCCCCTGCCCGGCGGCCCGGGCCTGCCCGCGCCCGGCCCAGGCGCCGGCTGCGAGCAGGGCCGCGGTGCCCAGGGTGGGGCCGTAGGGCACGAGGGCGACGATGACCAGGCAGGAGACGGCGAGCAGCAGGGCCGGGCCACGCCGGTCCCGGGGGGTCCGCTCCCATGTGCGGCGCCCGCGCCCGGCCAGGGCGCGCAGTCCGCGCAGGACGACGAGCAGGGGGTGCAGGACGTCCCTGGCGCTGTCGGCGGCGGTGCGCGCGAGGTCGCGGCCCCGGGGGGACGCGGGGGCGGGCGTCAGTGTGCGGGGCAGTGCTCGCCGGCCCACGTCGGCCTCCTCTTCAGGCTCGTCAGAACTTGATCCCGCCGAGCAGGTCGGCCAGGCTCGCCCCGCCGGCCCGGATGCTGGGGGCGATCCCGGTCCCGGAGAGGTAGAAGCCGAACAGGGCGCAGATGATGCCGTGCGATGCCTTGAGGTTGTCCTTGCGGAAGAACAGGAACACGACGACACCGAGCAGTACGACGCCCGAGATGGAGAGGATCATGGGAATCTCCTGGGAACTGGGGGGCGGTCACCTCAAGTCCCTCCAGCTTCACAGAAAGTATTAATACGGCAACCGGTGATACACCCGTACGGAGGATGACAGACCATGCCCGAGCAGATGCCCGCGTCCGAAGAGCCCGCACACGACCCGGAGGTGCTCCAGCTCGCGGCCAAGGTCTTCGACCTGGCGCGGCACGGGGACACCGACACCCTCGCCGCCTACGTGGACGCCGGTGTTCCGGTGAATCTCACCAATGACAAGGGCGATTCCCTCGTCATGCTCGCCGCCTACCACGGTCATCCGGCGACCGTCACCGCCCTGCTGGAGCGCGGCGCCGACCCCGACCGGCCCAACGACCGCGGCCAGACCCCCTTGGCCGGAGCCGTCTTCAAGGGCGAGCAGGAGGTCGTGCGCCTCCTCGTCGCCCACGGCGCCGACCCGGCGGCCGGAGTGCCCTCCGCCCTGGACACCGCCGCCATGTTCGCCCGCCAGGACCTCCTGGAGCTCCTGCAGGGCAAGTAAGGGTCCCGCAAGACCCCGGACGGCTCCCGCCCCACCACCGGGAGCCGTCCGCCGAGGCGACGGCTTCTCAAAACCTTCTTCTTAAAACCTTCTTAGACCCGCTCGCTATCAACTCCCCATGACCTTCCTGAACTCCAGCCGCACCGCCCGCGCGGCCGCCGTTGCGCTTGCGGCCACCCTGCCCTGCCTCACCCTCGCGGCCCCCGTGCACGCCGCGCCGCGCCCTGCGGGGGACGTGCGGGTGCACGAGCAGTCCGTGGAGGTGCCCCTCAAGGGCGGGACCGCCGTCGTCGACGCCGCGACGCTGCGCGTGACGGCACGTACCGACGCCGGGGCCACCTGGGAGATGTCCGCGCCCGCGGCCGACGCGCCCGGTACGCCCGGCCGCATCACGACCACGGCCGGCGGCGCCCGGTGGAGCTACGCGCAGAGCGGCCTGACCGTCTCCGTGCGCGCCGAGGCCGGGCGCCTGGTGGTGGACGTGCAGTCCACCGGCAGCGCCGACCGCACCCTGCAGTGGCCCGTCACCGGTGCCGACCCCGCGGTCACCGCCCTGCAACTGCCGCGGGGCGAAGGGCTGTCCATACCCGTGGGCGACCGCTTCTGGAACTCGTCCGCCGCCGGTCTCGCCGGCAGCAGCACCGCCGTCGCCGGTGGGCTGTCCCTGCCCCTGTGGGGCTATTCCGCCGGCCGCAGCGGCGCCAGCTACCTCGTCCCGACCGACATCGGCACCGAGCTGCGGATCTCCTCCGAGCGGGGCCGGCTGCGCACGACCGCCGTGCACTCCTTCTCCCGGGCCGAGGGCACCACCGGATACACCGTCACCCTCGCCCTGACCGACGGCTCCCCGGTCGCCCCCGCGCTGGACTACCGCGCCTGGCTCAAGGAGCACGGGCACCTGGGCAGCCTCAAGCGCAAGATCGCGGCCGTGCCGGCCAACGGCAAGCTGCTCGGCGCCTTCCACGCCTACCTGTGGGGGCAGGCCCGCACCGCCGAGGGGGTGGGCGCACTGCGCTCCCTCGGCGTGGACCGCATGTGGCTCGGCTACGACGCCGGCGACGACCCCATGGACGCCGCCGCCGTCACCGCCGCCAAGAAGGCCGGCTACCTCGTCGGCCCGTACGACTCCTTCGCCAACGGCCAGAATCCCGAGACCTCCGACACCCCCACCTCCGCCTGGCCGGACGGCATCTACCCCGGCTACTGCGTCCAGAAGGCCGACGGCAAGCCCGAGCCCGGCTTCCACGACCGCGGTTGCTACATGAGCTCGCAGGCCTTCGAGCAGGCCGAGCCAACCCGCCACTACCTCGACAAGCGCACCCGCGGGATGACGGCGAACGGCGCCGACTCCTACTTCCTCGACGTGGATGCGGCCGGCGAGTTCTTCCGCGACCACAGCAGCGCCCACCCCATGACCAAGGCGCAGGACCGCGCCAACCGCCTGGCCCGGATGCAGCGCATCGCCGACGGCAGGCGCCTGGCCCTCGGTTCGGAGTCCGCCGGGGCCTGGGCCAACGAGGTGCTCTCCTACGACCACGGCTCCGGCACCCCCGTCCACGACGGCCTGTGGGCCGCCGAGCGGGACAAGAAGAACTGGGGCGGCTACACCCCGGCCAAGGCGCCCGAGACCTTCTTCAGGCCCGCGGAGCTCCCGGCGGACGTCGCCAAGGCCATGTACGACCCCACCTACCGCGTCCCGCTGTTCGAGACGGCCCTGCACGACTCCCTGGTCAACGTCGAGCGCTGGGAGCTGCCGTACGACAAGCTGCCGCGGCAGAAGACCGACCGGGCGCTGCTGGCGATGCTCTACAACACGCCGCTGAACTTCGTGATCGGCACCGGCACGCTGCAGAAGCAGGGCAGCGAGCTGGCGGCCCTGCAGAAGTACTTCTCGCCCCTGCACAAGGCGGCCGGCACCGAGCCGATGACGTCCTTCCGCACCCTGACCGGCGACCGCACCGTGCAGCGCACGACCTTCGGCGACGGCACGCTCACGGTGACGGCGAACTTCGGCACCGGCGCGTACGAGGGGCTGCCGGGCGGCTGCGTGGATGCGAAGCTCAAGGGCGACAAGGAGCCGCGCCGCCTGTGCCCGGCGGACGTCAACCGGTAGTAGACGCACCAGTCGTCGGGCCCCCGGACGCGAGCACCGTCTCCACGGTGTCCGCGTCCTCGGGGCGTTTGTCCTCCCGGTAGCGCACCACCCGGGCGAAGCGCAGGGTGACGCCGGCCGGGTAGCGCGAGGAGCGCTGGATGCCGTCGTAGGCGATCTCCACCACCAGCTCCGGGCGCACCCTCACCGTGAAGCCGTCGTCGCTCACCGCGAGTTCGCGCAGGCGGTGCGTCTGCCAGGCCAGCATCTCGTCCGTCATGCCCTTGAAGGTCTTGCCGAGCATCGCGAAGGAGCCGTCGGGGCGGCGGGCGCCGAGATGGATGTTGGACAGGCTGCCGCGGCGCCGGCCGTGCCCCCACTCGGCGGCCAGCACCACCAGGTCGAGGGTGTGCACGGGCTTGACCTTCAGCCAGGACGCGCCGCGCCGGCCGGCGGTGTACGGCGCGTCCAGGGCCTTGACCACGACGCCCTCGTGGCCGCGCTCGAGGACCTCGCGCAGGAAGTCGCGGGCGGCCGCGCGGGCCGCGGGGTCGGCGGGGTCCGGCACGGTCAGCCGGCGTACGCGCAGCGGTCCGGGCACCACCTGGGCGAGCACCGCATGGCGCTCGGCGGCCGGCAGGTCGAGCAGGTCGCGGCCGGCGACGGACAGGGCGTCGAAGAACACCGGCGACAGCGGCAGGGCCCGGCCCGCGGCCGCCACGTCCAGGCGGGAGCCGACCCGGCCGGCCACGTCCTGGAACGGGTGCGGCCGCCCGGCCGCGTCCAGCGCGATCACCTCCCCGTCCAGCACCGCCGAGGACACCGGCAACGCCAGCGCCTGCTCGGCGAGTTCCGGCAGGCGCTCGGTGATCTCGTCGAGGGTGCGGGTGTAGACGCGCACCCGGTCTCCGTCCCGGTGCACCTGCACCCGGATGCCGTCCAGCTTCTCCTCCACCGCACAGGGGCCGAGCCGGTCCAGGGCCTCGTCGACGTCCTTGGCGCTCTGCGCCAGCATCGGCAGCACCGGTCGGCCCACCTCCAGGCGGAACCGCTCCAGCGCCGCCGGGCCCTGGGCCAGCAGCTCCCGTGCCACCGCCCCCAGCGACCCGCCGAGCATCACCGCGCGCCGCACCTCCGCGGCGCCGGCGCCCGTGGCGGCCGCCAGACCCTCGACGGCCAGGGCGTCCAGGGCGCCCTGGCGCAGCTCGCCGACGATCAGCCGCACCAGGAAGTCCTGCTCGCCGGCCGTTGCGGCGCCCAGCAGCCCGGTGAGCAGCCGTTGCCGCTCGGCCCGGGCGCCCGGGCCCGCGACCGCCGCGAGAGCCTGAAGGGTGCGGTCCACCTCCCGTACGGTCAGCGTGGGCTCCGCGGCCGGCGGCGGGGGGTGGCGCAGGGCGCTCCAGCCGACGCCGGTACGGCGCTGGGGGAGCCGGCCCGCCAGGTAGGGGATGACGACGGGGGCGTCGTCCGGCTCGGCGCGCCGGAACAGCTCTGCCAGCAGCGCGGTCTTCTCCGTGCGGGCGGTGGTGGCCGCGACCTGCCCGGAGACCCGCGCGACCTCGGCCAGCAGCATGCCCCCATCGTCCCCCCGGAAGCGCCGCGGCGCCCGCCATCGGGGTCACGGTGGGTGATGTCGCGCACACTTCGTGGAAGGGACGTAACCGGCCGGTGCCGCCCCGGGTTGCCCTACCGGCACCGCAGGATCGACGACGCAGGACGGAGCAGTGGTTCAGCGATGAGCAAGCGCCAGAAGGGCCGCCGACACCGCAGGGTCAACCGCACCCCCCGCCCCGTGCGCACCTCCCCGGCCCGCACGGCGGCCGGGCCCGAGCCGCGCAGCCTGGGCCGCCACGAGGCACGCACCTGGGAGGGGCTGCGCGCGAGCGGCACCGGGGGCGCGTCGATCGAGGAGCTGAGCGCGGCGGTGGGCTACCAGGCGCGCACCATCCTCAAGCACATGACCGGCCTGTCCGGCCAGGGCCTGGCCGAGCTCCGCGGCGACCGCTGGTACGCGGCCGGAGCCAGTCGCTGACGGCCGGGGCGGCGGGGCGGCGGGGGCGGCGCGGGGACGCTACGCCCGCCGGTACGGCCGGTACCCGATGCGCAACCGCCCCGTGTCCAGCGCGTACGGCAAGGGCCGCGCCGGCCCCAGCCGTACGCCCGCCACCGCCAGCTCCCCACCGCGCAGGAACTCCGCGACGAACCCCGTGGCCAGCAGCAGCCCCACCTCCATGCCGCTGCACCGCGCCTCGCCCCGCCCGAACGGGCTCGTCGCCCAGTCGGCCCGGGCCGAGCCGTCCAGCCATGTCTCGGGCGCGAAGCGGTGCGCGTGCTCCAGGCGCTCGGCGTCCCGGGCGTGGAAGCCGGCGGGCACCAGTACGTCGATGCCGCCGGGGGCCACTGCCGAGCGCCAGCGCGTCTCGCCGGTGGTGCGCCGCAGCAGCTGTGGCACCGGGGGCCACAGCCGCACCGCGTCCAGCACACAGGCCCGCAGGTACGGCATGTCCTTGAAGCCCGGCACCGTGGGGGTGGCGTGCCGCCGGTCGGCCTCGCGGACCTCCTGGGCGGCGCGCCGGTGCTGCTCCGGGTGCGTGGCCAGCAGGGTCAGGGTGCGCACCACCGCCGCGTGCACCAGGCCCAGCGCCATGAACCACTGGGCCACCTGCCCCTCCGGGGCGCTCTCCGGCCCCCGGGGCGCGGTGCGGAACAGCCCGGCCAGGCTCCGCGGGTCGGCCTCGCACAGGTAGCGCGCCTGACGCTGCATCATCGCCCGCCGCAGGCGGCGGGTGCGCCGGGCCCGCCGGGGCCGGGCCCCCAGCCAGTTGGCCTCGGCGAGCAGGGCGCCGAGCAGGCGCGAGAACTCCAGGTCGTCGGCGGCCGCCTCGCCCAGGAAGCAGCGCCGCCCCATGCGCTCGATCCGCTCGCGCAGCTGCTCCTGCGAGAGCCCGGCCTCCGCCTCGGGCCCGAGCAGGGCCCTGGCCTCGTGGGCGGCGATGCGCAGGAAGTGCCCGCCGAGCCGGTGCACTTCGCTGCCCGCGTCCAGCACCGCATCGTTGAAGGCGCGCCGCGCGGTGCGCTGGCGGCCGTGCGAGGCGAGCAGCGACTGCGGCTGCACGGCGGCGAAGCCGCGCACCTTCTCCCGGGTGTCGACGGCGTAGAGCGCGACCGGGCCCTCGAGCACCTGCCGGACGTCCTCGGCGTCGAGCACCAGCAGCGCGGGGCCGGACAGGCCGCGCACCCGCACCGGGCCGCGGCCGTGCCGCCGGCGCAGGGCCTGCAGCAGCTCCGCCCCGCGCCGCTCGGGCTCCGTGCGGGCCACGAGGCGGGCGAGCCGGGGGCGGGTGCGGAAGATGCCGCGGGCGTACTCGGGCAGGAAGCAGCACAGGGCGAGTCGGAGGTTCTCGCCCGGGGAGGCCGCGGGCAGGGCCTGGGTGGGGGCCGGGTCGGCGGAGCCCGGGGTGCCGCACACCGTCGCGGTCGTCATGCCTGACACCTCTTGCGGTTCTGGGGGCCGATGGGGGAGGGGAGCATTGCCACTTCCCGACCGGCGAACCGGGGCCGCCGAAGATCAGCTGAGTATTCATCCGAGCGGGTGAATACCCTCTGGCCTGCGTTCTCTTGCCGCCGCGCGGCTTCTACCGTCGCCCGCATGCCTGACATGGATGAGATCATCCGACGTATTCGCCTGGACATGAACACGGAGCTGCGCAAGCGGGCCCGCCGGGCCCAGGACGCCCCGTCGGGCTGGGCCGTGCGGGGCGAGGGCGGCGAGGGCCGCGGCCAACTGCCCGCGCACGACCCGGTGACCGCCGGACCGGACCGGCAGCCGGCCGACCGGCCGGCCGCGGCCGGGCACGACGGCCGGGCATGACGGGCCGGCACGACGGCCGGGCATGACGGGCCGGCCGCGACCGTACGCGGCCCCGCCGCCCGGAGCAGCGGGCGGCGGGGCCTGGGGGAAGGGAACTCGGGTGCGGGCGGAAGGCGGGCGGTGCGGTGCCGGGCGCGCGCCGGTGTCAGCGGCGCGCCCGCCGGACCCCCATGCCCGCCAGGGCCAGCGCGACCAGGCAGCCCACGGCACCGACGATGACGTTGCTGACCGCGGCGCCGGTGGTGAACGGATGGCCCGAGACGACCCACGGGGTGATGATCGTCCACACGGCCAGGCACAGCGCGGCCCAGCTCATGGCGTGCGTGCGCTCGTAGGCGTGGCCGAATCCACCGACCAGGCAGGCGAAGGCGATGCCCGTGATCAGGTTGTTGACCGACAGGGTCGTGGCGCCGTTGAAGCCCACGATCCACGGTGAAGCGGCCAGGTACACGCCGCACAGGAGCGCCAGGGCCTCGACGGCCTGGGCGACAGGGGTCGACGTCGTCTCCTCGGAGTAGGCGCGAAGCGCCACGATGTCCGGGTGCTGGTCGATCCGCGGCGACGTAGGGGCGGTCACGTCAGCCACCTTCTTTCAGCGAAAAGGTCCGACCTACTTGCATTTTAACCCAATTGCCCGCCAATTCACCCGGTTGGCGGCGTATGTGGTCGGGGCGGCGGGGAATGCTTACAGGTCCCGGAAGACCACTCGAGGGGGAGGCGACCCACCCATGCAGGATCCCGACGGACCCGACGAACGCACCGGCACCCGCACCGAGGCCTCCGAGACCACCGGCCGGACCTCGGCCGCGGCCGAGGACGAGGACCCCGAATCCCACATCATCCGCGGCGTGGACTGACGGCGCGGACCGACCGACTCGACGGACGACCGTACGGACCGACGGCGAGGACTGACGCTCACGGGACGTTCCCCCGGCGGAAAGATCCACGTGACCCACCGGGCGCGCGGCCCGACGACAACAGCGGTATGCGTGTCGTCATCGTCACCGAATCGTTTCCGCCCGACGTCAACGGCGTCGCGCACTGCGCCTGGCAGACCGCCCGGCACCTCGCCCTGCGGGGCCACGACCCGCTGGTGGTGGCCCCCGCCCCGGCCCGGCGCTCCGCCGCCCCGGACGCCGCCATGCCCTGCCCCGTCGTGCGCATACCGTCCGCCCCGCTGCCCGGCTACCCGCAACTGCGCGTGGCCCTGCCCAGCCGCCGCACGACCGCCGCCCTCGCCGCGCACCGGCCCGACGTCGTACACCTGGCCAGCCCCTTCGTCCTGGGCGCCCGCGCCATGGCCGCGGCCGCCCGCCTGGGCCTGCCCGCCGTCGCCGTCTACCAGACCGACCTCGGCGGCTACGCCCGCACCTACCTGGGCATGGGCCGGACGTACGCCTGGCACCGCATCCGCGCCGTCCACGCCGCCGCCGACCGGACGCTCGCGCCCTCCTCGGCCGCCGTGCGCGACCTGCTCGCCCACGGCGTGCCCCGGGTGGAACTGTGGCCGCGCGGCGTCGACTCCGAGCGCTTCCACCCGGCCCGCCGCGACCCCGAACTGCGCCGCGCCCTCGCCCCGGGCGGGGAGCTCATCGTCGGCTACGTGGGCCGCCTCGCGGCCGAGAAGCACGTGGACCTGCTGGCGGCCGTGTGTGCGCTGCCCGGCATCCGCGTCGTCGTCGCCGGCGACGGCCCGCAGGCGGCCCGGCTGCGCACCCTGCTGCCCGGCGCCCGCTTCCTGGGCACCCGCACCGGCGACGAACTCGCCCGCATCTACGCCTCGCTGGACGTCTTCGTGCACACCGGCCCGCACGAGACCTTCTGCCAGACGATCCAGGAGGCGCAGGCCAGCGGCGTGCCCGTCGTCGCCCCCGCCGCCGGAGGCCCCCTCGACCTCGTCGACCACGCCCGCACCGGGCTGCTGGTGCGGCCCCGCGACCCGGAGGCCCTGCGCGAGGCCGTCCTGACCCTGGAGGCGGCCCGCCGCACCCGCTCCCGCTACGCCCACGCCGCCCGCGCCGCCGTCCTCGCCCGCACCTGGCCGTCCGTCGTGGACCGCCTGCTGACGCACTACGACGAGGTCCTCGCCGCCCGCGCGACCCGGGCCCTGGCGGTCTGATCCGTGGCCTCGGGGGCGGCGGTCCGGCGCCGGTGGTAGTGCACGGTAACCGCGGCCAGCAGCGGACCCCACAGCAGCAGCGGTGCGTAGACGGCGTTGAGCAGCCACCTGCCCCAGGCGGTGGTGTCCATGTCCGCGTCGAGGGACGTCAGGACGAACAGCACGCCGAAGACAGTGGCGGCCACGGCGCCGAGGGCGGCCAGCGTGGTGGCCAGCAGGACCGGCACCCGGCGCCCGCCCAGCCAGGGCATCCAGCGCGGCCAGACCTCCCCCCAGGGCCGTACGAGCCCGAGGGCGAGGAAGGCGAAGAACTCGGAGACCAGACTGAGCCCGACGAGGTAGAACGAGCCCCAGCCGGGGGCGTGCAACTGCTCGTACTCGGACCGGCCCAGACCCACGGGAAGGCCCACGGCGATGGCGATGCGCCACACGGCGGACGGCACGTTGGTCAGCGCCGCCCCGAGCGCGGAGCGCCGCGCCCAGCGCGGCACGTTCGGTAAGGCATGGTCTTTCGGCACGGGACCATGGTGGTCCCGGATGGGCCGCCGGACATCACCTTCCGGTGCCGCTCGCTGTCATCCTTGCGGAGTACGGCCGTCACGTCCGCACCGGCACGAACCGCAGGGGCGTGCCCGGCGGGGCCTGGGCCGCGGCGGGCAGGGCGGCGGCCGGGATGACGCCGACGACCGGGTAGCCGCCCGTGGTGGGGTGGTCGGCCAGGAAGAGGACCGGCAGGCCGTCCGGGGGGACCTGGACCGCGCCCAGGACCACGCCCTCGCTGGGCAGTTCGCCCTCGCGGACCCTCGCGAGCGCCGGGCCGCGCGTGCGCAGGCCGATGCGGTTGCTCTCGGGCGAGACCACCAGACCGCCGGCGGCCCACAGGCGCAGCGCGTCCGGCGCGAACCAGTCGTCGCGCGGGCCCGGTATCAGCGGCAGGACCAGCCCGCCCGGCCCCGGAGCCGACCACGGCACCACGTCCGCCGCGGCCGGGGGGCCGCACGGCGGGCCCAGGGGGAGGAGCGCGCCGTCCACGAGCGGATCCGGGCCCAGGCCCGACAGCAGGTCGCGCGACCGGCTGCCGAGGACCTCCGGTACGGCGATGCCCCCGGCGAAGGCGAGGTGGGTGCGCACCCCCGCGGTGGCCGGCCCCGCCTCCAGCACCGCGCCCGCCGGCAGGAACAGCGGCTCGCCCCAGGCCGCCGGCCGGCCGTCCACCCGTACGGGGCACGGCGCGCCGGTCACCGCGGCGACGACGGGGGCGTCCGTGCGCACCGCGCAGCCGTTCACGGTGGTCTCCAGCGTCGCCGCCCCGTCGGGGTTGCCGACCAGGCGGTTGGCGAGGCGGTGCGCCGGTTCGTCCAGCGCGCCCGAGCGCGGCACGCCCAGGTGTGCGTACCCGGGCCGGCCGAGGTCCTGCACGGTGGTCAGGGCCCCGGCGCGCACGACGGTCAACGTCATCGGCCGTGCTCCTCGAAGCGCACCCGGGTGCCGGGCGCCAGCAGGGCGGCGGGCTCGCGCCGCGGGTCCCACAGGACGGCGTCGGTGCGGCCGACGATCTGCCAGCCGCCCGGGGAGGAGCGGGGGTAGACGCCGGTGTACGGGCCGGCCAGGCCCACCGCGCCGGCCGGCACGGCGGTGCGCGGGGTGTCCCGGCGTGGCACGTGCAGGTGCGGCGGCAGCCCGGTGAGGTAGCCGAAACCGGGTGCGAAGCCGCAGAACGCCACCCGGTACTCGATGCCGGCGTGGATGCGGGCCACCTCGCGCTCGCCGACGCCCCACAGCTCGGCGACCCGCGCCAGGTCGGCGCCGTCGTAGCGGACGGGCAGCACCAGCGGCGCCGAACCGGCGGCGGGCAGCGGCGGCACGTGCCACCGCTCCAGGTCCGCCGCCAGGGCGCGGGGGTCGGCCAGCCCGTCGAGCAGGACCGTCCGGGCGGCGGGCACGATCTCCCGTACGGGCGGCAGCGCGCCCGCCGCGCGGCGGCGCAGCAACTCGGCGTGCAGGGCCTGGGCCTCCTCGGCGGTGGCCACCTCCACCAGCAGCGCGTCGCGGCCGACGGGCAGCGCGCGCCGGGCCGTGTGCTCCCCGGCCGTCATGCGAACGCCTCCACGCGCACGCCCGCCGCCTCAAGCGCCTGCCGCACGCGCCGGGCGAGCAGCGCCGCGCCGGGGGTGTCGCCGTGCACGCACAGCGAACGCGCCCGTACGGCCACCTCCTCGCCGGTGAGCGCCGTGACCGCGCCGTCGCGGGCGAGGCGCACGCTGCGGGCGAGGACGGCGTCCGGGTCGGGCACCACCGCACCGGGCTCCCGGCGCGGCACCAGGGTGCCCAGCGCCGTGTAGGCCCGGTCGGCGAACGCCTCGGCCACCACTGGCAGTCCGGCCCGGGCGGCGGCCTCGTGCAGCTGCGACGCGGGCAGGCCCAGGACCGGCAGCCGCCCGCCCGCCCGCAGGACACCGGCGACCACGGCCTCCGCCTGCTCGGCGTCGGCCACCACGCGGTTGTACAGGGCGCCGTGCGGCTTGACGTACGCCACGTCGGCGCCGGCCGCCTGCGCGAAGACGCGCAACGCACCGATCTGGTACGTGATTTCGTCGGCGAGCTCCTGCGGCGGCACGTCCATCGCCCGCCGCCCGAAGCCGGCGAGGTCGCGGTAGGAGACCTGTGCACCGATGCGCACACCGCGCTCGACGGCCCGCTCGCACACCCGCCGCATGGTCGACGGGTCGCCGGCGTGGAAGCCGCAGGCGACGTTCGCGCTGGTGACGGCGGCGAGCAGGGCGTCGTCGTCCGTCAGCTGCCAGCGACCGAAGCCCTCGCCGAGATCGGCGTTGAGGTCGAGGAGGGGGGAGGGGGCGGGGCCCTGCGGGGCTGCGGTCGTCATCGGCTCTCCTCCTCGGGGGGCGCGGCATCGGCCCGAACGACGGGGGTTCGTGCGGCGGGGCCGGTCCGCAGGGCGTCGAGGATCAGGCGGCAGGCGTCCGTCAGGTAGGCGGCGAGCTCGGCCTCCGCCGCGGTGTGCTCGCCGCGCTCCAGCAGCGTGGCCAGGGCGCGGTTGCGGGCGACGAAGGGTGCGTGGAAGTGCCGGGGCGAGGGCATCGCGTGGAAGGCCAGGCGCAGTTCGGCCAGCAGCCGGTCCATGGCCGCGTCGATGCGGGCGCTGCCGGCCAGGGCGGCCAGCGCCCGGTGGAAGCGCAGGTCCGCGGTGGCGACGCGGCTCCAGTCGCCGGCGTGCGCGGCGTCCTCGGCGTCGGCCACCGCCGCGGTGACGGCCTCCCGCAGCGCGGCCGGTGCCATGGCCGCGGCCCGTACGCCCGCACTCTGCAGCGCCGCGCGCATGCGGTAGATGTCGGTGACGTCGGCGGGTTCGAGGACCCTGACGAACACGCCGCGGTTGAGCAGGTGCACCACCAGACCGTCGTGGACCAGCAGCCGGAAGGCCTCGCGCAGGGTGTTGCGCGAGACGCCGAGCTCCCGCCCGAGCGCCTCCTCCGACAGCCGGGTGCCGGGCGGCAGGCCGCCGCCCTCGATGCGCTCGCGCAGCGCGCAGGCGATGCGCTGCGAGGCGGCGCTGGAGTTGGCCATGGCCTCTCCCGGGGATCCCACGGAGGTTTTCCGCTCAGCCCATTGAGGATTGTTCAACAATATCTTAGCGTCCTCGCAGTCGCCTCACCTCGTCGAGTGAGGTCCGAGAATGCGGAAGGCCCGCGCATGCTCGTACTCCTGGGCGTCCTCGTGGTGGTGGCCGGCTTCGCCACGAGACGCAACCCGCTGCTCGTGGTCGGTGCCGCCGGCATCGTCACCGGAGCGCTGGGCGGGCTCTCGCCCCGCGAGATCCTCGCCGCCTTCGGCACCGGCTTCGCCGGCAGCCGCGCGGTGAGCATCTTCGCCGTCACGCTGCCCGTCATCGGCCTGCTGGAACACCACGGCCTGCAGGAACAGGCGCGCAACCTCGTCCGCCGCCTGACCGGGCTCACCACCGGCCGCTTCCTCGCCCTGTACCTCCTGCTGCGGCAGGTCACGGCCGCCGTCGGCCTCGGCGGCGTCCTCGGGCACGCCCAGACCGTGCGCCCGCTGGCCGCACCCATGGCCGAGGGGGCCGCGGAGCGCCGGCACGGCGAGCTGAGCGCCACGGCACGCGAGAAGATACGTTCCTTCGCGGCCAGCGCCGACAACGTCGGCTTCTTCTTCGGCGAGGACGTCTTCCTCGCCGTCGGCTCGATCCTGCTGATCACCGGGTTCGTCAACACGACGTACCACACGCAACTGGAGCCCCTGCAGCTGGCGCTGTGGGCCGTGCCCACGGCACTGTGCGCCCTGGCCGTGCACGGCTGGCGACTGCTGCGCCTCGACCGCACGCTCGACGGAACCCTCCGATGATCAAGGCGGAGTGGTTCTACTGGCTCGTCGGCGGCATCTTCCTCCTCATGGCCGCGCAGATGCTCACCGACCGCACCAACCCCAAGCGCCTGGGCAGCGCCGCCTTCTGGGGCCTGCTGGGCGCCGGATTCTGCTACAGCACCTGGGTCGTGGACCACAGGGCGCCCGCCGAACCCCTGGGCGCCGCCGTCCTGCTCATGATCTGCCTGGCGGGCTTCGGCCGCACCGGACGCGGCACCTCCCGCGCGCCGGGCCCCGAGCAGCGCGAGGCGGCCGCCGCCCGGCACGGCAACAGGCTCTTCGTGCCCGCCCTGACCATCCCGGCCGTCGCCCTGGCGTGCGCCGTGGGCCTGAAGAAGGTCACCGCCGGCGGTCAGCCGCTGTTGCAGAAGGGCAGCGAGACCATCCTGGGGCTGGGCATCGGCGCCCTGGCCGCCCTCGTCGTCGCCATGGTGCTGCTGCGCGAGCGCCGCGTGCTCGCGCCCCTGCACGCCGGGCGTTCGATCCTGGAGTCCGCGGGCTGGGCCCTGCTGCTGCCGCAGCTGCTCGCCACGCTCGGGGCCATCTTCGCCAAGGCCGGCGTGGGCGAGCAGGTCCGCCGCATCACCACCGCCGTGCTGCCGCACGGGTCGGTCTTCTTCGCCGTCGTCGTCTACTGCGCGGGGATGTTCCTGTTCACCGTCGTCATGGGCAACGGCTTCGCCGCCTTCCCCGTCATGACCGCCGCCGTGGGCTGGCCGGTCCTGGTGGAACAGGCGCACGGCGACCCCGCCGCCGTCCTCGCCGTCGGCATGCTCGCCGGCTTCTGCGGGACGCTGGTGACGCCCATGGCCGCGAACTACAACCTCGTGCCGGCGGCCCTTTTGGAACTGACGGACCGGTACGGGCCCATCAAGGCGCAACTGCCCACGGCATTCGTCCTGCTCGGTTGCAATATTGCCATCATGTCTGCTTTTGCGGTGTGAGGAGAGGGGAGGGGGTGGGGGGCGGAACGGCCCGTTCCCCGTCGTCCTAGACTGTCGTCCCCGGATCGACGTCCCCGACCGCCGTCCGACAGCCCGGCGCACCCGTGCCGTTTCGTCCGTTGTCGGTGCGACCGCCTACTCTGTGCGACGTGACTTCTCCAGCCCCGGCGGCCGTTCCGCCCCAGCTCAACGGGCCGCTGCGCCCGGCCCCGGGCCCGGCCGCCGACGAGGGCCTGGCCCGGCGCCTGCGCGCGCTCGCCTGCACCGCGCCGCTGCACGACCTCGACGTCCGCAAGGCCAACCTCGCGGGCGAGTTCGGCGTCTACGCCATGGCCGAGGTGGCGCTCGCCGCCATCGACCTCGTCACCCTCAACATGGACTTCGACACCGGGGCCGACCACGAGCAGATAGTCGCAAGGCTCCAGCCCCGCGTCGCCGCCCAGGCCCCCGGGCGGCCCGCCGCCGAACACGAGCGCGTCGCCCGCTGGGTCCTGGAGAACCTCATCAACGTCGGCAGCGCCGACCGCGGCTTCCGCGCCGTCTACGGCACCTTCGGCGCCGACGGCGTCTACGTGCGGCGCGACTACGACTTCAAGCTCGTCGAGGAAGTGCCCGGCCCCGGCGGCACCGTCTTCCTGCGCACCACCGACGAGGCCGTCAACGTCCTCGTCGGCGCCCTCGACACCGACGTCACCAGCGCCCAGATCGCGGCCGAGGTCAAGCTGGAGGTCCTCATCAGCCGCGGCCGCCTCGCCGACGCCCAGCTCGCCGCCGAGCAGGCCCGCTACCGCACCGTCCAGTACGCCGAGACGCTCCGCAAGACCCTCGACGCCACCCGGCGCAACGTGCGCGCCGTCGACTGGCTGCAGGCCGTGCCCGACATGATCGCCGAGGCCCTCGAACACGTCGCCGACCGCTACCGGCACGAGAACGCCATCCTCACCAACATCCGCAAGGTGCGCGACGAGGCGGAAGCCGGCCCCGACGAGAAGACCGCCGAGCACAAGCGGCGCGCCGCCGAGCTCGTCGACATCGTCAAGGACTGCATCCGCCGCCACACCCAGCTGCAGTCCCGGCTGCTGGAGGCCGGCCCCCTCTTCCGCGCCGAACAGGACCGCCAGGCCTTCTCCACCCCCGCCGCCCGCGCCGGCCTCGACCTGTACGGCCAGCTCCTCGCCCCCCTGCTGCCCCTGCCCCTGGAGCAGGCCGGCCGCGTCACCGACGCCTTCTTCTCCCGCGGCACGGGCCTGCGCACACCGGCCGCCGTGCGCGTCGGCGACCTCGTCGAGATGCTGCTCACCCCGCCCGCCGAGCGCGAGCACCTCGGCGCCGAGATGCCCGAGCCCGACCTCGTCGAGACCCCCGACGACAGCCGCTTCAGCGAGGAACAACTCGCCGCCGCGACCGAGCTGCTCACCCTGCCGCCCGACGCCCCCCGCCGGCTGTCCGGCCTCCTGGCCGAGGCCCGCCGCCGCGACCCCGACCTGCCCTACCTCGTCGCCCTCCTCGCCGTCCACGCCGCCAGCCCCCCGGTAGGCACGGCCTACCGCCAGGGCGAGCCGTCCCTGCTCTTCGCCGTCGACGACGGCACGCAACTGGACGACCCGGAATTCGGCGGCGCCGACCTCGTCGTCGGCACGGCCCTCCTCGACGCGGCCGGCATGGCGGCGGACCGGCAGGAGGCGTCGTGAGCGCCGGAGCGCACAACGGCGGCGCCGGGCTGCCCGGCGTTGCTGCCGGTTCGGCACCGCCGCACTCCGCCACGGTGGTTGCGCGCCGTCGCGGCGGAGGAAGGTTCCCCAGCCCCGCCCCTTCCCGGTTCTCCCCCGGCTACCGCTGGGAGGTGCCCCCAGGGGCGAGCCCCCGGACCCCCAGGGCGCGGTCCCGGGACCTGGGAGCGAGCCTCCCGGCCCGGCCGGGGTCCGGGGCGGAGCCCCGGGAAACGGTGAAAGGGCGGGACCGGGGCCCCATCCCGCCGCAACGGCGAGCGACCCCCGGCGACGTGCCCGGCGGTGCCGCACCATCCGCAACCCACGCAGATCCCCGCAGGAGCACCAACCGTGACTGAGTACGACGCCGACCTCCCGGCCCAGCCGGGCGCCGCCGACGAGGCCGGCACCGGTGAGACCGGCGAGGCCCGAGCGGCGAGCGCCACCGTCACGCCCGCCGACGCCGCCGACGCGGCGCGGCTGATCGCCTTCGGCCTGCAGCCCAAGCTGCAGCCCGCCCGCGACGCCGAGTACGCCGAGCTGCTGCGCCGCCACCGCGACGAGCCGGCCTTCGCCCGGCTCGCCGACGCCGTCGCCGCCGGGCTCGGCCTCGTCGTGCTGGAGGTCTCCACCCGTGCCGGCATGGCCGTGACCGCCGCCGAGGACTCCGTCTTCGCTGTCCGCATGGGCGACTACGCGCGCCGGGCCACCGCCGACTCCGGCGACCGCTTCCTGCACGGCCTGGCCCACCTCGCCGTCGCCGCCATGGCCTTCCCCCGCCCCGCCGACCTCGCCGACGACGGCTACATCGGCCGCATCACCGTCAACGGCGTCGACGCCTTCGTCCGCCAGGCGTGCCGCCGCCTGGAGGAGCGGGCCGCCGAGCAGGGCGAGAACACCGACCCCGTCAGCGACGCCCCCGGCCTGGAGGCCGCCTGGCGGGTCTACGCCCGCCGCAGCGCCACCGGCGCCACCAAGGACGCCCGCCGCCTGGCCGGCTCGACCACCGGCATCATCGCCAAGGCGGTCGCCTTCCTCGTCGACTCCGGCTTCCTGCAGCGCACCGGCGACGACGGCGGCGGCACGTACCGCACCACGGCCCGCTACCAGCTGCAGGTCCGCGACATGGCGGGCAGCGCCGCCATGGCCGAGCTGCTGGAGCTGGGCGTCGTGCCCGTCGCCGACGGCAGCGCCACGCTCCTGCCGCCGGACGAGTCCGACGCCCTCGACCTGGTCGCCGACGCCGGCCTGCCCTTCCACGCTTCCTGAAGTCCTCCCGACATACGAGAGTCCGCCATGTACGAGCTGTCCCGGGTCCGTCTCTACTCCATCGGACCCGCCGGTGCGCGCTACGCCGACACCGTGCTGGACCTGCGCGGGGTCGGCGCCCCGGTGCCCAGCCCCGCACCCGCGCAGGGGGATTTCTTCGCGGAGGAGCCCGTCGGCCCGCCGCGCCGCCCGGCCCCCGCCGGCGTGCTGTTCCTGGAGAACGGCGGCGGCAAGTCCGTGCTGCTCAAGCTGATCTTCTCGGTCATGCTGCCCGGCCACCGCAACACCCTCGGCGGCGCCAGCTCCGGCGTGCTGCGCAAGTTCCTCCTCGCCGACGACTGCGGCCACGTCGCCCTGGAGTGGCAGCACGTGCTCACCGGCGAGACGGTCGTCGTCGGCAAGGTCAGCGAGTGGCGCGGCCGCCAGGTCTCCAACGACCCGCGCAAGTTCGCCGAGGCCTGGTACTCCTTCCGCCCCGGCCCCGGCATGAGCCTGGACTCGCTGCCCGTGGCCGAATCCACCGCCATGCGCCCGTCCGCCGACGGCGCCTCCGGCGCGCGCGGCCGCCGCCGCACCATGAAGGGCTTCCGCGACGCCCTCACCGAGGCCGGCAAGGCCTACCCCCACCTGGACGTCGTCTGGGAGGAGATCCACGAGCGCTGGAACGAGCACCTCGGCGAGCTCGGCCTCGACCCCGAACTCTTCCGCTACCAGCGCGAGATGAACGCCGACGAGGGCGAGGCCGCCGGCCTCTTCGCCGTCAAGAACGACTCCGACTTCACCGACCTGCTGCTGCGCGCCGTCACCGACACCCGTGACACCGACGGCCTCGCCGACCTCGTGCACGGCTTCGCCCACAAGCTCGGCCGGCGCGCCGAGCTCACCGCCGAACGGGACTTCACCGCCGGCTCCCTCGACCTGCTCTCCCGCATCGTCGAGGCCGCCGAGCAGCGCGAACACGCCCGCGGGGTGCACGCCGGCGCCGAGCGCCGCACCCGCGCCCTCGCCCGCCGCCTCTCGGCCCGCGGCGCCGCCGAGCGCGGCCGCGCCGTCGAACTGGCCGGCCAGGTCGCCGCCGCCGCGCATGCCGTCACCGACGCCGAGCGGCAGCGCGACCGCAGCTCCCTGATCGCCGCCGAACTCGCCTACCGCCACGCCTCCCTCGCCCTGGCCGCCGGCGAGAAGGCCGCCGCCGCCCAGCGCCGCGAGCTCAACGACGCCCGTACGCTGCACTCCGCCTGGCAGGCCGCCGAGACCGTGCTGCGCCACCGCGCCGCCGCCGACCGCTCGGCGCGCGTCGCCGCGGCCATCCACGAGGCCGAGCGCGACGCCGCCCCCGCGCTCGCCGCCCGCTCCCGCGCGGCCACCGAGCTCGTACGCGCCCTCAACGCCGCTGCGGAAGAGGGCGAACGCGTCGCCAACGAGCACGAGGAGCGCTCGGCCGCCCTCCAGGAGACCGGCGAGGCCGCCCACCGCGACGCCACCGCCGCCGCCACCGGCGCCCAGCGGGCCCGCAGCGAGGCCGAGCACCTGCGCCAGCGCCTCGCCGAGGTCGAGCAGGAGACCGCCGAGGCCGTACGGGCCGGCTGGCTGGACGACACCGCACCGGACGCCGACCCGGCCAGGGCCGCGCTCGCCGCCAGCGACGCCGAGAAGCCGGCCGTGGCCGCGTACGAAGCGGCCCGCGAGGAGGCCCGGCAGGCCGCGGACCGCGCGAAGGAGGCCGCCGCGGCCGAGAGCCGCGCCGAACTCACCGCGGCGCGGGCCGCCGACGCGGCGACGGCGGCGGAGTACGCGTACGACGCCGAGCGCCGGGCGGCGGAGTCCATCGGCGCCGACCAGCGCCTGATCGACCTCCTGGGCCTCCCCCAACCGACGCCCTCCGGCCAGGTCCCCGCCCAGCGCAGCGCCTCCGGGGCGGGCGCTCCCGGTGACGGCGGGACCGCCGACGCCGACGGTGAACACCCCGCACCCGAGGGCTTTGCACCCGGCGGTGCCCTGACCGCCGAGGAGCTCGACCGGAGTGCCGATGCGCTGCGCGCGGTGCTCGACGAGAACGTCGCCGCCGCCGAGCGGCAGCTGTTCGAGCTGCGTACGGCCGCCGCCGAGGACTCGCGCATCCTCGGTGCGCTCGGCGACGGCGGTCTGCTGCCGCCCGGTCCCGACGTGCTGGCCACCGTGGAGTTCCTCGGCGAGCACGGCATCCCGGCCCTGCCGGGTTGGCGCTATCTCGCCCAGTCCGTCGATCCGGCCCGGCACGCGGCCGTGCTGGCGGCCCGTCCCGAGCTCGTCGACGGCGTCGTCATCACCGACAACGACTCGCACGCCCGGGCCCGCGAGGTGCTCGGCGCGGCCTCGCTGCTGCCGCGCTCGGCCGTTGCCGTCGGCACGGCCGCCGCGCTGCTCGCGCCGGCCCCGGCCGCCGCGGGCGAGGGCGAGGGCGTCTTCGGCGTCTTCCTCGTACCGCCGAACCCGGCCATGCACGACGAGCGGGCCGCCGACGAGGAGCGGCATGCGCTGCGCGAGCGCGCCATGGCCCGCGACGAGGAGATCCGCACGGTCGCCGCCCGGCTGGCCGGGGACCGGGCGCTGGCCGCCCGGCTGTCGTCCTGGCGCGCCGGCTGCCCGCAGGGGCGGCTCGCCGAGCTGGCCGCCGAGGCCGAGCGCACGCGCCTGGCCGCCGACGCGGCACAGCAGGCGCTCGCCGAGGCCCGTACGGTCCGTGCGGAGGCGGAGGAGGCGGCGGCCGAGACGGCCCGCGTGCGCGACGAGCGGCAGGAGACCGCCCAGCGCGCCCGCCGGGTCGCCGACGCCCTGGCCGGCCTCGCGTACCGGCTGCGCGAACGCGCCACCTGGCAGAGCAGGCTGCGCGAGCTCGCCGAGGAGGCCGCCGAGGCGGAGGAGCGCGCCGAGGAGTGCGTGGACCGGGCCCGGGCCGCCGACGAGGAGCGCCGCGCCGCCCAGCGTGCCGCGGACGACGCGCGCCGTACGGCACGTGCGCTGCGCGCCGAGCGCGCGGAGATCGCGGGCGCCCCCGACGACGTCGAGGGGGACGCCGAGCCGCCGGCCGGCTCCCTGCCCGCCCTGCGCGAGGCCTACCGGGCCGCCTCCCAGGTCTACGAGAAGGTGGGCGTCGGCGCCGACCTGCGCGCCGAGCAGGCCCGGGCCGAGAGCGACGAGAGTGCGGCCCGCGCCGAGCTGGACCGCCTCACCAACAAGGTGCGCACCCGTGCCGCCCAGTTGCTCGAAGGCACCGACGGTGCCGACGGCCCCTCCCGGCAGGCCGCCGCGGCCCGCGCCGAGGCGCTGGTCCAGACGCTGGAGTCGCGTGCCTCGGCCGCCAGCGAGCAGCTCGGCCGGCTGCGCGGCGAGGCCGAGCGCCTCGCCCCGGCGGACGGCGAGGCCCACACCGAGCTCCCCGAGGAGCTGGTGCCCGCCGATGCCGACAAGGCCAGGGCGCTGCTGCGCACCGCCACCGCCGACCTCGCCGCCCGCGCCGAGGCGCTGGAGGCGGCCCGCGCGGCCCACGCCGGGCTGCTGCGCGCCCACCGGGCCGCGGAGGACGCGGCCACCGGCTTCGACGACACCGCGGCCATGCTGCGCGACCTGCTGCGCGACCACTCCGCGGAGGACGAGGCCGAGGAAGCCGAGCCGTACGCCGGCAGCCCGGAGGAGGCCCGGCAGGCCGCCGCCGAGGCCCGGCGCTCGCTGCGCGGCTGTGCCGGCGACCTGTCGGCCGCGGAGGCGGCCGTGCGCGAGGCGTCGGACGTGCTCGTGCGGCACGCGAACTCCACCCGCTACGAGCAGGTGCGCACCCCGGCCCGCCAGCAGATCCGTGAACTGCCCGCCGCCGCCCTGCCGGAGCACGCCGCCGCCTGGGCGGAGGCGTTCGCGCCGCGGCTGCGGGTGCTGACCGACGAGCTCGAACAGCTGGAGCGCAACCGCGACAGCATCGTCGACCGGCTGCGCGGCCTGGTGGAGTCGTCGCTGACCACGCTGCGCTCCGCGCAGCGGCTCTCGCGGCTGCCGGAGGGCCTGGGGGAGTGGTCGGGGCAGGAGTTCCTGCGCATCCGCTTCGAGGACCCGGACCAGTCCACGCTCACCGAGCGCCTCGGCGAGGTCATCGACGAGGCGACCCGTTCGGCGGTGAAGAAGAACTCCGACCTGCGCCGCGACGGCATGTCGCTGCTGCTGCGCGGGGTGCGGGCGGCGCTGCTGCCGCGCGGGGTGGCCGTGGAGATCCTCAAGCCGGACGCGGTGCTGCGGGCCGAGCGCGTCCCCGTCGGCCAGATGGGCGACGTCTTCTCCGGCGGCCAGCTGCTGACCGCGGCCATCGCGCTGTACTGCACCATGGCCGCGCTGCGCAGCAACGACCGCGGCCGCGACAAGCAGCGCCACGCGGGCACGCTGTTCCTGGACAACCCCATCGGCCGGGCGAACGCGACGTACCTGCTGGAGCTGCAGCGGGCCGTCGCGGACGCGCTGGGCGTGCAGCTGCTGTACACCACGGGCCTGTTCGACACCACGGCGCTGGCGGAGTTCCCGCTGGTGATCCGGCTGCGCAACGACGCGGACCTGCGGGCGGGGCTGAAGTACATCAGCGTCGAGGAGCACCTGCGGCCCGGTCTGCCGCAGCCGCAGGACCCGCAGGAGGAGAAGGTGCACGGGCAGATCACGGCGACCCGGATGTACCGCCGCCCGGCGCAGGAGGCCCCGGCCGAGCCCGTGCCGGCCGTGCAGTAACCCCGCATCCGCCACCCCCGGCGGGCCGGCCGTGCCGGCCCGTCAGGGGTAGCGCGGGTGGCGGGCGCGGCGCACCGGCCGCGCCGTGCTGCTCGGCACGGAAACCACGCCGTGCCGCTGCAGCCACACCTGTCGCGTCACCCAGACGTCGGCGACCGCCCAGGTCGCCGCGACGGTGCCGGCCACGGCCAGCAGCACCGCGGGGAACGCCAGCCAGTTGCCGGTGAGCGCGAAGAGTATCGCGATCATGGTGACGATCAGGGTGACCGAGGCGATGAGCCCCGCGCGCACCGCCGAGGCCCGCACGGGATCGGGCATGCGCGGCCGGGCGGCGCTCTCCTCCACCCACAACGGCCTGCGCCCGGACGGCCGGGCGCCGTGCTCCAGGTCCATGGCGGCTCACCTCCCCCATGTGGCTGCTGCCCGGACGGGCCGGTGCCGATGCCTTGCGGCAGGACGCACGCCCCGAACGGACCCCTCCTTGAAGGAAAGAGCGCGCAAATGCGCCCGGAAGTTCCCGGCGGGAGGGAAACAGCAGGAGAAATCCGGTCAGAGAGGTGTGCCTCGGCCGCACTGGCCTTCGAGTCCCGAACCGCACAGTAGTAGGCTCACGCCGCGTTGCTGTCGGCACACGGAACACCACCCCCCGCCAAGGGGGTTGACATGGGGGAGGCCATGCGCTTTCGCGGGAAGTCGATCCGCCGGAAGATCGTGGCGCTGCTGCTGGTGCCCCTGGTGTCCCTGACCGGGCTGTGGGTCTTCGCCACGTCCATCACCGCCGGCGAGGCCGTCCAGCTGCTCTCCGCCGCCGACGTCATGCGCAAGGTCGGTTACCCGGCGGGCGACATGGTGCGTGCCCTGCAGAAGGAGCGTCGCCAGACCCTCGTCCAGCTCGCCGACCCCGCCCGCGCGGACGTGCGCACGGAGCTGCTGGCCCTGCAGCACGCCACCGACCGGACGGTGTCCTCCTTCCGCTCCGGCGTGGACGCCGATGTGCGCGGGGACATGGGCGCGGACGCGGCGAAACGGTTCCGCGCCCTGGAGCGGGCCCTCGACGGTCTCGACGACCTGCGCCGCAAGGCCGCCGACGGCGCACTGACCCGCCTCGACGCCCTCCAGGCCTACAACGACATCATCGAGCCCTACTACGACTTCCTCGGCAGCCTCGGCCCCCTGCAGAACACCGAGATGGACCGCTGGGGCCGGGCCGTCGTCGGCCTCGGCCGCGCCCGCGAGGCCGTCGCCCGCGAGGACGCCCTGCTGGCCGCCGCCCTGGCCGCCGGCAGCATGACCCGCCAGGACCTGCGCGCCTTCTCCGACCGCATCGCCGAACGCCGGACCCTCTACACCACCCACCTGCCCGCCCTGCCCGCCTCCGACCAGAAGACCTACGAGGACTACTGGCGCGGCGCCAACGCCCGCGCCCTGGTCGCCGCCGAGGACGCCGTCGTCCTCTCCGGCCAGGCCAGGGCCGTACGCGTCGTGGACGCGCACCGCTGGCAGAGCACCGCCGGCCCGGTCCTGGAGGACCTCAGCCGGATGAGCGTCGAGACCGTCGACCGCTTCGCCGGCCGGGTGCGGCCGGTGGCCGCCGGGGTGCTGGCCAAGGCGATCGTCGCCGGCATCCTGGGCCTCATCGCCCTCGTCGTCTCGCTCGTCGTCTCCCTGCGCATCGGCCGGGGCCTGGTCAAGGACCTGCAGCAGCTGCGCAAGGAGGCCCACGAGGTCTCCGGCGTCCGACTGCCGAGCGTCATGCGCCGCCTCGCCGCCGGCGACCGCCTCGACATCGAGGCCGAGGCCCCCCGCCGCGAGCACGGCTCGGACGAGATCGGCCAGGTCGGACAGGCCCTGGAGACCCTGCAACGCGCCGCCGTCGAGGCCGCCGTCAAGCAGGCCGAGCTGCGCCGCGGCGTCTCCGAGGTCTTCGTCAACCTCGCCCGCCGCAGCCAGGTCCTGCTGCACCGTCAGCTGACGCTGCTGGACGCCATGGAGCGCCGCACCGAGGACACCGAGGAACTCGCCGACCTCTTCCGCATCGACCACCTCACCACGCGCATGCGTCGCCATGCCGAGGGTCTGGTCATCCTCTCCGGCGCCGCCCCCTCCCGGCAGTGGCGCCGGCCCGTCCCGCTGATGGACGTCGTGCGGGCCGCCGTCGGCGAGGTCGAGGCGTACGAGCGCATCGAGGTGCGCCGGCTGCCGCGGCTGGCCGTGTCCGGCCCCGCCGTCGCCGACCTGACCCACCTGATCGCCGAACTGCTGGAGAACGCCACCGTCTTCTCCCCGCCCCACACCGCGGTCCACGTGACGGGCGAGCGCGTCTCCAACGGCTTCACCCTCGAAATCCACGACCGCGGCCTGGGCATGCCCGCCGAGGCGCTGCTGGAGGCCAACCTCCGCCTCGCCGAGACGCCCGAGTTCGAGCTGTCCGACACCGACCGGCTCGGCCTGTTCGTCGTCAGCCGGCTCGCCCAGCGCCAGGGCGTCCGGGTCTCGCTGCAGCCCTCGCCGTACGGCGGCACCACCGCCGTCGTCCTCATCCCCTCCGGCCTGCTCACCGAGACCGCGCCGGGCGCCGGACGGGAGGACACCGGCGGCCGGCCCGTGCCCCGCCCCGCGACCCGCCGCCCCGCGCGGCGCACCGGCTACGCCTACGAGGACCCGGACGACGAGCCGTACACCACCGGCTCGCACGCCACGCCGTACGAACCGTCGCCCGACGGCGCCCACGACGACACCTCCCGCGCCGTGCCGCTGCCGCGCCGCAGGAGCGCCCGCCGGGCCGTACCCGACGGCGAGCAGCACCAGCAGGCCGCCGACGGCCCGGCGACGGACCCCACCCCGCCCGGCGGCCTGCCCCGGCGGGTGCGCCAGGCCAGCCTCGCCCCGCAGCTCAAGGAGCCGCCCGCCGCCCGCACCCGGCCGGTGCCCGACCCGGCCGGCGGGCCCGCCGAGCGCGACCCCGAGGAGGTGCGCGCGCGCATGGCGGCGCTGCAGCGCGGCTGGCAACGGGGCCGGGCGGACAATGAACCGACGACGCCACCGAAGGCATCGGGCAGAAACGCACCAGGAACGACAACCGAGGGGGACGGTCGATGACCGCACCGAAGGCCGCGATACGCACCACTGACCGCACCGGGGGCGGGGATGCCGCACCCGGCGGGCTCAACTGGCTCCTCGACGACCTCGTCGAACGCGTCGGCAGCATCCGCAAGGCGCTCGTGCTCTCCGGCGACGGACTGGCCACCGGCTCCTCCAAGGAGCTCAGCCGGGAGGACGGCGAACACCTGGCCGCCGTGGCCTCCGGCTTCCACAGCCTCGCCAAGGGCGTGGGCCGGCACTTCGCGGCCGGCGAGGTCCGCCAGACCGTCGTCGAGCTCGACCGGGCCTTCCTGTTCGTCACCGCCGCCGGCGACGGCAGCTGTCTGGCCGTCCTCGCCGACGCCGAATCCGACATCGGCCAGGTCGCCTACGAGATGACCCTCCTCGTCAAGCGCGTGGGCGCGCACCTGGCCACTGCTCCGCGCGCCGGCGCCGCCGACGCGTGACCGGCGGCATGACCGAGGACGCCGCCGCCTTCCGCCCGCCGGCCCCCGCGACCGGCCCGGGCGCGGGCGCGCGGCGGCCGGCCGGTCCGGACGCACCGGAGCACGCCGCGCACTGGTACGACGACGCGGCGGGCCCCGTCGTCCGCCCGTACACGATGACCCGCGGCCGCACCCGGGCCGCGGCGGCCGAGCGGCTCGACCTGATCGCGCTCGTCGTCGCCGAGGACTTCCTGCTCGCCCACCCCGGCGGCGCGCACGCCATCGCCGACCGGACGCTCTCGCCGGAACACCTCGACATCGCCGCGCTCGTCCTGCAGGAGCCGCAGTCCGTCGCCGAACTCGCCGCCGGGCTCGACCTGCCCGTCGGCGTCGTGCGCGTCCTCATCGGCGACCTCATCGACGCCGGCTACGTCAGCGCCTGCCGCCCGGTGCCGCCGGCCGAGCTGCCCGACGCCGGCATCCTGCGCGAGGTCATCGACGGGCTGCGGGCCCTGTGACGGGGCCGGAAGGGGGCCGAACGGGGCCGGAAGGGGGTTGAACAGGCGGCGGTCCGTGCGGAACGATCAGTACCGCGGGGGAGAGCAGGACCACGGGGGGAGCGCGATGCCGCACTGACCCTTGAAGACGGAGGAAAACCCATGGTGTTCGGCCGCTCTGACCGCCGCATACGGCCCGCGGTCCCGCCGGTGGCCCTCAAGGTGCTCGTCGCCGGCGGCTTCGGCGTCGGCAAGACCACGCTGGTCGGCTCCATCAGCGAGATCCAGCCGCTGCGCACCGAGGAACTGCTCACCGAGGCGGGCCGCCCCGTCGACGACATCTCCGGCGTGGAGGCCAAGCGCACCACGACCGTCGCCATGGACTTCGGCCGCATCACCCTGCGCGAGGACCTCGTGCTGTACCTCTTCGGCACCCCCGGCCAGGACCGCTTCTGGTTCCTGTGGGACGAGCTGGCCCAGGGCGCGCTGGGTGCCGTCGTGCTCGCCGACACCCGCCGCCTGGCCGACTGCTTCGCCGCCGTCGACTACTTCGAGCGCCGCGGCATCGCCTTCACCCTCGCCGTCAACTGCTTCGACGGCGCGGCCCGCCACTCCGAGGAGGCCGTGCGCGACGCGCTCGACCTCGACCCGGAGGTGCCCGTGATCATGTGCGACGCCCGCGACCGCGAGTCCGTCAAGGAGGTGCTCGTCTGCGTCGTCGAGCACGCCCTGGCCACCGGCATCACCCGCAGTCCGGCCGCGGTCTGACGATTCGGATCAGCGCACGGGGAAGTCGAAGTACGTCTGCGGATACGGCTCGCCGCGCAGCGTGAAGTGCCACCACTCCTCGGGCAGGTTGACGAAACCGGCCCGCTCCATCGCCGTCTTCAGCAGCAGCCGGTTCGCCCGCTGCACGCCCGTGACCCGCGGGTCCAGGGTGTGCGCCAGCGTGTCGAAGCAGTCGAACCCCGTCCCCATGTCCACGGAATTGTCCGGGAAGCGTGCCGCCTTCGGCGCGTAGCAGTTCACCAGCGGCTCCCCGGGCACGTACGGGCGCGTGGGCCACGCCGGCAGCCGCACCACCGTCAGGTCCATCGTGCTGCCCCGCGAGTGCCCGGACTTCGCCGCGATGTAGCCGTCATCGAACAGGCGCGACTTGTCCACCCGCGGATAAAACTCCTCCTTCATCCGCACGTCCCCCAGGTCCTTCGCCCACGCCACGAAGTCGTCGACCGCCCGCTGCGGGCGGTAGCAGTCGTACACCTTCAGCGAATAACCGCGCCGCAGCAGCGCCCGCTGCACCCGGTGCAGCCCCTCGGCCGCCGGCCGCGTCAGCAGGCACCGGGGCCGCTCGTAGCCGGCCACCCGGTGACCGGTGAAGTTGTGCGGGGTGATGTACCGCATCTCCTGAAGGATCGTCGGGTCCACCGACGCTAGGGCCACGAACCCCCGCGGCAGCGCCTCCGGGCACGGCAGGGGCCGCGCGGAGGCCGGCACGGACACCGCCGCCGTACAGACCACGGCCACCAGGGCGATCAGCATGCGCCGCAGCGCGGACAGTCTCGGCATACCCCTCGCTTACCAGCCCGCCACCGCCCCCGGGAACCCCCGCAACGGCAATCGATGCCTCACCCGCCCAGCAGCCGCACCCGATGACCCACCTCGGCCGCGCCCTCGCGCTCCACCTCGACCACCCCGTCCCGCCACCGCGTCGAGAACCGCACCACCGGCGGCTGCTCCCAGCCGTCCCCGGCGTCCGGCACCAGCACCCCGCCACCCGTACGACCCGGCGCGGGCGCCCACACCTCCAGCTCCACCCCGCCCTCCGCACCCGCCACCGGAATCACCGCACCCGCCCGCGCCAGCACCGGCACCCGCGCCGGCGGGGCCTCCAGCAGCACCTGCCCCGGCCCCTCGTACGCCCGCCCCGTCGCCGTGTCGTACCACCGCCCCCGCGGCAGCCGCACCGCCCGCCGGTCCGCACCCCGCTCCAGCACCGGCGCCACCAGCAGCGCGTCGCCCAGCAGGAAGGCGTCCTCGCAGTCGCGCAGCGCCCGGTCCTCCGGCGAGCGCCACCACACCGGCCGCACGTACGGCGCCCCCGTGCGGTGCGCCAGATGCGCCAGCGTCATGAAGTACGGCAGCAGCCGCTCCCGCTCCCGCAGCGCCGCCCGCGCGTGCTCCAGCACCTCCGCCCCGAACTCCCACGGCTCCCGCCGCCCCGCCGCGATGGCCGCGTGCGTACGGAACAACGGCAGGTACGACCCCAGCTGGAACCAGCGCAGGTACAACTCCGGCGACGGCGAACCGGTGAACCCCCCGACGTCCGGCCCCGAGTACGGCACCCCGCACAGGCCCAGACCCAGCACCAGCCCCAGCGACGCCCGCAGCCCCGGCCAGCCCGTCGCCACGTCCCCCGACCACGTCCCGCCGTAGCGCTGCATCCCCGCCCAACCCGACCGCGAGAACGTGAACGGCCGCTCACCGGGCCGCAGCGCGCACAGCCCCTCGTACCCGGCCCGCGCCATCTGCATCCCGTACACGTTGTGCGCCTCGCGATGGTCGCCGCCGCGGCCCTCCAGCGCATGCCGCGCCGAACGCGGCAGCGTCGGATCGCCGAACGCCGCGAAGGACACCGGCTCGTTCATGTCGTGCCAGAAGCCCGCGAACCCCTGCGCCAGCCGCTCCTCGTACAAGCCACCCCACCACGAACGCACCTTCGGATCGGTGAAGTCCGGATAGACCGACTCGCCCGGCCACACCTCGCCGCGCACCTCGCGGCCCCGCGCGTCCTTCACGAACGCCCCCGCCCGCACCCCCGCGTCGTACACCGCCAGCCCCGGCTCCGCCTTCACCGCCGGGTCCACGATCGACACCAGCCGCGTCCCCTGTGCGCGCAGCTCCTCCGCCAGACCCGGCAGGTCCGGGAACCGCTCCCGGTCCACCGTGAACACCCGGTGCCCGCGGAAGTGGTCGATGTCCAGGTGCAACGCCGACAGCGCCAGCCCCCGCTCCCGGTAGCCGGCCGCCACCCGCCGCACCTCCTGCTCGGTGCCGAACCCCCACCGCGCATGCTGGTGGCCCAGCGCCCACGCCGGCGGCACCGCCGCACCCCCCGTCAGCGCCGCCCAGCCGCCGAGCACCCGCGCCGGAGTGCCCACCAGCACCCACGAGCGCAACGGCCCGCCGTCCATGCGCACCTCGCAGCGGCCCGGCCGGTCGTGCCCCGACCCCGCCCCCTCCTCGCCCTCCCACAGCCGCACCCGCCCGTCCCACGTGTTGTCGTGGAACGCCAGGTGCGTGCCCGCGTCCGCCACCACCAGCTGCACCGGCATCGTGATGTACAGCGGATCGTCGCCCGGCTCGAAGGAGCCCCCCGGATCGGTGTTCCACAGCCGGTACTCCCCGTCGCGCAGCCGCGGCCCCGCCGCCCGGCCGCCCAGCCCGAAGAACCGCGCGTCCGCCGCCACCTCCGAACGCTGCATCCACCGCCCGGCACCCGCCGCCTGCGCGGCCGCCTGCCCGCCCGGCGCCTCCCACCAGCGCGGCGGCAGGTCTCGGCGCAGCACCACCCCGCCCGGCGTACGGAACTCCACCGTCCCGTGCCGCGAGACCGTCACCAGCACCCGCTCCGAGACCACCCGCCAGCCGCCGTCGGTGTCCGGCTCCAGCACCGCCCGCTCGTCCACCTCCGGCACCCCGCCGGCCAGCGCGTACGACGGCTCCGGCCCCGCCCCGTCCCAGCCGCAGAACACCGCCCCGCCAGCCGCCACCCGCACCCGCAGCGACGACCGGGCGAAACGCACCACCCCGCCACCCGGCTCCGGCTCCGCGCCCTGCGCCGCCCCCGGCACCCGCGCCCGGGTCACCCCCTGGCGCGGCAGCGCCACCGCATCCGCCCGGTGCCGCCGCCACGCCGACCGCACGGACCGCAACCCCTGCGCGCTGCCCACCGCCCGCAACGACGCCACCCACTTCGACGACCGCACCACGTCACCCACGTCCATGCCGCCCACCCTGCCACCGGCCCCGGCCGGCACGCGTACCGTTCCGCACCCGTTCACCCCCGCTTGGGACTGCCCCGCCCGCACCCGTGTGACACCGGCCCTGGTGCACGAGTCGATCACATGGCATGGTCTGGGCAGCCGCCACACGCGCCCACCCCGCCGTGCGCGGTGCCGCCCACGACGCGTAGCAGCCGGGAGCCGAGAGATGACCACCGCACCGCAGCCCGCCGAACAGCCCGAGCCGATGTGGCGGCCCGGCGCGGACCGCATCGCCCGCGCCCAGGTCACCCGCTTCCACGCCCTCGCCGCCGAGCGCTACGGCGCCCCCGCCCCGCGCCCCGGCGACCCCGTCGCGAGCTACGCCGACCTGCACCGCTGGTCCGTCACCGACCTCGAAGGCTTCTGGCGCGCCGTCACCGAGTGGACGGACGTGCGCTTCTCCAGCCCCTACGAGCGCGTCCTCGCCGACCGCTCCATGCCCGGCGCCCGGTGGTTCCCCGGCGCCACCCTCAACTACGCCGAACACGCCCTGCGCGCCGCCGAGGACCCCGCCCGGGCCGGCGAGCCCGCCCTGCTGCACGCCGACGAGACCGGCACCGACCCGCACCCGGTCACCTGGACGGACCTGCGCCGCCAGGTCGGCTCCCTCGCCGCCGCCCTGCGCCGCCTCGGCGTGCGCCCCGGCGACCGCGTCAGCGGCTACCTGCCCAACGTCCCCCAGGCCGTCGTCGCCCTGCTCGCCAGCGCCGCCGTCGGCGCCGTGTGGACCTCCTGCGCCCCCGACTTCGGCGCCCGCAGCGTCCTCGACCGCTTCCAGCAGGTCGAACCCGTCGTCCTGTTCGCCGTCGACGGCTACCACTACGGCGGCAAGCGCCACGACCGCACCGACGTCGTCGCCCGACTGCGCGACGAACTGCCCACCCTGCGGGCCGTCGTGCACGTCCCGCTGCTCGGCACGCCCGCCCCCGACGGCGCCCTGGACTGGGACGAGCTCACCGCCGCCGACGTCGCACCCGTCTTCGCACAGGTGCCCTTCGACCACCCGCTGTGGGTGCTGTACTCCTCCGGCACCACCGGCCTGCCCAAGGCCATCGTCCAGTCCCAGGGCGGCATCCTCGTCGAACACCTCAAGCAGCTCGCCCTCCACTGCGACCTCGGCCCCGGCGACCGCTTCTTCTGGTACACCTCCACCGGCTGGATGATGTGGAACTTCCTCGTCTCCGGCCTCCTGGTCGGCGCCACCGTCGTCCTGTACGACGGCAGCCCCGGCCACCCCGACATCGCCGCCCAGTGGCGCATCGCCGAACGCACGGGCACCACCCTCTTCGGCACCTCCGCCGCCTACGTCATGGCCTGCCGCAAGGCCGGCGTCCACCCCGGCCGCGACCTCGACCTCTCCGGCGTCCGCTGCGTCGCCACCACCGGCTCCCCCCTGCCGCCCGACGGCTTCCGCTGGATCCACGACGAGGTCGCGGAAGACATGTGGATCGCCTCGGTGAGCGGCGGCACGGACGTCTGCAGCTGCTTCGCCGGCGCCGTCCCCACCCTGCCCGTGTACGTCGGCGAGCTCCAGGCCCCCTGCCTGGGCACCGACCTGCAGGCCTGGGACCCCCACGGCAAGCCGCTGACCGACGAGGTCGGCGAGCTCGTCGTCACCAACCCCATGCCCTCCATGCCCGTCCGCTTCTGGAACGACCCCGACGGCAGCCGCTACCTCGAGAGCTACTTCGAGATGTTCCCCGGCGTCTGGCGGCACGGCGACTGGATCACCCTCACCTCCCGCGGCACCGTCGTCATCCACGGCCGCTCCGACTCCACCCTCAACCGGCAGGGCGTGCGCATGGGCTCCGCCGACATCTACGAGGCCGTCGAACGGCTCCCCGAGATCCGCGAATCCCTCGTCATCGGCGTCGAACAGCCCGACGGCGGCTACTGGATGCCCCTGTTCGTCCACCTCGCCCCCGGCGCCGCGCTCGACGACGCCCTGCTGGAGAAGATCAAGCGCACCATCCGCGAACAGCTCTCGCCGCGGCACGTGCCCGACGAGGTCATCGAGGTCCCCGGCATCCCCCACACCCTCACCGGCAAGCGCATCGAGGTCCCCGTCAAGCGCCTGCTGCAGGGCACGCCCCTGGAGAAGGCCGTCAATCCCGGATCCGTCGACAACGCCGCCCTGCTCGCCTTCTACGAGCGCCTGGGACGGGAGCGTTAGAAGAAAGCAGCAGGTCAGAGGCCATTGTCAGTGGCGGCCGTTACGGTGAGTGAGCATCGATCACTGCGCTGAGGGGGAGTTCATGGCGCTCACCGACAACGGCCGCACCCGGCTGACCGCACGACGCAGGCTCCGCAGGGAGACACCCAGCACCGTGGCCGTCCTGGCCGGCGAACGCGAGTTCGCCGCCATGCGCGCCTACGACACCTTCACCTTCGACGACCACGCCGGCTACCTGCGGCACGTGGAGGGCCTGCTGCGCAGCCTCGCCGCCGGCGGCACCTACACCACCGTGGCCCTCTTCGACCCCGACCGGTACGCCCGGTACTGCGCCGACCTGCACCTCGACCCCGACAGCCCGGACAGCCGCACCCGCTACACCGCCCACGTCGCGGCCACCGGCACCACCCTCCCCTACGACGGCCGGCCCCTGGCCGGCCTCCTGCCCGACCTCCTCGACGCAGCCGGCCACCGGGCCCATTGGGAACGCGCCACCGCACTCCTCTCCCGCAACGGCGACTGCACCTCCTGCGGCGAGGACATCGGCCGGGCCGCCTTCACCCGCGCCTCCCACCTGCTGCACCGCCTCGTCGCGACGGCCGGCCCCGGCCGCCACCACCTCGTATGCAGCGTCAGCCCCGGCCCCGGCGATCCCACCACCCCCGGCGAGCGCGGCCCGCTCGTCGCCGTCCTGCACACCGAACACGACGGACACCGCCCCCCGCACCTCGGCGAGGCCGCCGCCCTCGTCTTCTGCACCGTCCTCGGCGCCGGCATCGCCACCGACGGCGCCGGCGGCGTCGTCCTGCGCACGACGGCGCCCGGCCGGCCCGAGACCGTACGCGCCTGGAGCCTGACCGGCACCGGGCTGCGCCCCCTGAGCGAGGCCGAGGTCTTCGCCGCCTACTGCACCGACGCCCGCACCGGCGAACCGGTCCCACCGGAACACGGCGTGGAGTACAAGGAAGGATTCCCCGTGGACTGAAACGACAGCGCCTGAAACGACAGGGGCTGAAACGACAGGGGCGCCCCACCGGATCCGGTGGGGCGCCCCTCGGTCACCTCCGTGTCGGCGACAAGCGCGGGCTCACTCGCCCGACAGCACCGCCTGGGCCGCCAGACGGGCCTCCTCGGCCGTGTCCGTGGCCCGCGCGGCCGCGGCCGCACGCTCGCACTGGGCCAGCGTGTACTTGGCCAGCGTCGCCCGGACGTAGGGGATGGATGCCGCACCCATCGACAGGCTCGTCACGCCCAGACCCGTCAGCACGCACGCCAGCAGCGGGTCGGACGCCGCCTCGCCGCACACGCCGCAGCTCTTGCCCTCGGCCTTGGCCGCCTCGGCGGACAGCGCCACCAGGTCCAGCAGCGCCGGCTGCCACGGGTCCTGCAGGCGCGAGACCGCACCCACCTGACGGTCGGCCGCGAACGTGTACTGCGCCAGGTCGTTCGTGCCCAGCGACAGGAACTCGACCTCCTGCAGGATCGAACGCGCCCGCAGCGCGGCGGAGGGAATCTCCACCATCGCACCGAACTTCGCCTGCAGACCCGCATCCCGGCAGGCGTCCGCGAACGCCTTCGCGTCCGTACGGTCCGCCACCATCGGCGCCATGACCTCCAGGTACACCGGCAGGCCCGTCGCGGCCTCGGCCAGCGCCGCCAGCTGCGTGCGCAGCACGTCCGGGTGGTCCAGCAGGGTGCGCAGACCGCGCACGCCCAGCGCCGGGTTCGGCTCGTCGGCCGGCGTCAGGAAGTCCAGCGGCTTGTCCGCACCGGCGTCCAGCACCCGCACGACCACACGGCCCTCGGGGAAGGCCTCCAGCACCTTGCGATAGGCCTCGACCTGCTTGGCCTGCGACGGCGCCTTCTTGTTGTCGTCCAGGAAGAGGAACTCGGTACGGAACAGCCCGACGCCCTCCGCCCCCGCGTCCACGGCGGCGGCGACATCGCCCGGACCACCGATGTTCGCCAGCAGCGGCACCTTGTGCCCGTCCGAGGTGGCACCCGGACCGGACGACGCGGCCAGCGCGGCCCTGCGCTCCTCCGCCGCCCTCGTCAGCTCCGCGCGCTTCTCCTCGCTCGGGTCGACGAAGATCTCGCCCGTGCTGCCGTCCACGGCCACCACCGTGCCCTCGGCAAGCTCACCCGCACCCGGCAGTGCCACCACGGCCGGCACGCCCAGCGCCCGGGCCAGAATGGCCGAGTGGCTGGTCGGGCCGCCCTCCTCGGTCACGAAGCCCAGCACCAGCGTCGGGTCCAGCAGCGCCGTGTCCGCCGGCGCCAGGTCGCGGGCGATCAGCACATACGGCTCGTCGCTGTCCGGCACGCCCGGCATCGGCACGCCCAGCAGGCGCGCCACGATGCGGTTGCGCACGTCGTCGAGGTCGGCCACCCGGCCCGCCAGGTACTCGCCGGCGTTCGCCAGCAGCGCCCGGTAGGCGGCGAACGCGTCGTACACCGCGCGCTCCGCGGTGCTGCCGACGGTGATGCGCCGTTCGACGTCGGCCATCAGCTCGGGGTCCTGCGCCATCATGGCCTGGGCCTCCAGCACGTGCTGGGCCTCGCCACCGGCCAGGTTGCCGCGCGCGATGAGGTCGGCGGCCACAGCCTCGACGGCCTGGCGGGCGCGCCCCTGTTCGCGCGGCGCCTCGTCCGTCGGAATCTGCTTGGCCGGCGGCTCGAGAACCGCCGTGCCCATGTGCCGGACCTCGCCGATCGCCACACCGTGGCTCACGCCGACGCCTCGCAGCGTTGTCTCCATTTCACCCGTCTCCGGTCGGATGCGGCGGCGCGTGGCCGCCGCAGTGGATGTCGTACGTACCGCCGGTCCTGTCCTCCCGGCGGCGGAGGTCACCGCAGGTGAAAGGTCACTGCCAGGTGAAGAGGGTGTCGCCCGCCTTGACGTCGCCGTCCTCGACGAGGTCGGCCAGCACGTCGGCGGTGGCCTCCAGCGCGACGACCGGGCAGACCGGCGACTTGCCGGACTCCTCGACCGCGGCCGGGTTCCAGCGCACGACCTCCTGGCCACGGGTGACGGTGTCACCCTTGTTGACGAGCAGCTCGAAGCCCTCGCCGTTGAGCTGGACCGTGTCGATGCCGAGGTGCGTCAGCACACCGTGGCCCTCGGAGTCGACGACGACGAAGGCGTGCGGGTGCAGCGAGACGATGACACCGTCGACCGGGGCGACGGCGGCGTGCGGCTCACGCACGGGGTCGACAGCGGTACCGGGGCCCACCATCGCTCCGGAGAACACCGGGTCGGGCACTGCCGCGAGTCCGATGGCCCGTCCGGCGATCGGGGACGTCACGGTGGTCATGGGAAGCCTCCCAGGGGTGGAGATTGGTCACGCGCCGTCACTACCTGTCCTGGACGGCGCACTGGTCAGAAGCGTATGTCATAGGAAGAGAGGCTTCCGCACGAGCGTGCGGGCGCCATACGGGCGCGAGACCGTGTGCGCTGCGTAATCGATTTGCCTCGCCCGAGCGGTGGCTGTACTGTCGGATCCCTGCCCACGAGGGCGGCACCCCACTTCAGACCGATCCAAATCCGGATCCGCTTCTGTCTGTCCGTGTAAACGGAAAGAAACAGGGCGGTAAGGAAGCCGGAAAAAGCCTGATAGAGTGGGAAACACCGAAGGGAAGCGCCCGGAGGGCCCGGTGAAACGGGACCGAAGGAAGCGTCCGTTCCTTGAGAACTCAACAGCGTGCCAAAAGTCAACGCCAGATATGTTGACACCCCGTCCATCTCGATGGATGAGGTTCCTTTAAAAGTCCTTCCGCGAGGAAGGCGCACAGCGAGGACGCTGTGAACATCGAGCTTATTCCGCTCGATGTTCCGCTCTCGTGGTGTTGCACCGGATTACCGGTAAACATTCACGGAGAGTTTGATCCTGGCTCAGGACGAACGCTGGCGGCGTGCTTAACACATGCAAGTCGAACGATGAACCTCCTTCGGGAGGGGATTAGTGGCGAACGGGTGAGTAACACGTGGGCAATCTGCCCTGCACTCTGGGACAAGCCCTGGAAACGGGGTCTAATACCGGATA
>NZ_JBFAPE010000035.1:0-58257 GCF_040675615.1 Streptomyces sp. NPDC049585
GCACTGGTACAACTACCACCGACCCCACACCGGCATCGGCGGCCACACACCCGCCAGCCGCGGAACCAACCTCGCCGAACAACACACCTAGGGCGCTGCCCGTCTGGCCAGGGCGTACAGCGGGTAGCTCATGTACGCGTCGGGGTGCTCCGAGACGTCCGTGAACCGGCCGTCGGCCCGCAGCAGCGCCGGCACCGTCTCGCCGTGCTGGTGCCCGTGCTCGAGGACCAGCGTGCCGCCCGGCCGCAGCAGCCGCGCCGCCGCTTCGACGACGTGCCGGGTCACGTGCAGGCCGTCGGGGCCGCCGAAGACCGCCTCCCGCGGCTGGTGCACGCCGAACTCGTCCGGCACCGCCGCCTCCTGCGGCTGGTACGGCGGGGAGGACAGCACCAGGTCGACCGTGCCGTTCAGCTCGGCCAGCGTCGCCGGCAGCGTGACGTCGCCCTGGTGCAGTTCGACGGGCCGGTCGCCGAGCGCGGCCCGCCGCGCGCGGTTGCGGCGGGCGTAGGCGAGGGCGTCCGGATCGTGCTCCACGGCGTGCACCGTCGCCCCGGGTGCGTGGTGGGCCACCGCGAGCGCGAACGCCCCCGATCCGGCGCACAGGTCCACCACGAGCGGGGCGGGCAGCTCCGCGATCGCGCCCAGCCCGGCCGCGACGACGGCCTCGCTGACGATCAGGGGAACGAACACCCCGGGTCCGACCTCCACCTCGACGCCCGACAGCGACGCCGACCCGGTCAGGTAGCCCAGCGGCACCCCCTCGCTCCTGCGGTGCACGAGAGCGCGGTAGCGGGCGAGGGACTCCTCGTCGGGCTCGCCGTCCAGGGCAAGCTCCGCGACCGGCACCCCGAACACGTGCGCCGCCAGCACCTCGGCCTCGCCCCGCGGCACCATCACCGCGCCCGTGCGCTGCATGACCTCCACCGCGTCCTCGATGTGCGCCTTGAGTGTTCCCGCCACCACGGCCACCGCCTCTTTGGGGTCCTGTTCGAGCGGAAGCAATCATGCACCGGGAGGGATCGTTCAATCTGCCGAACGGGCAAGGCAGTTACTGCTGCCGGCCGGCCGGTCCCAGGTGGGCGAACACCCCCCGGACGCGCGTGCCGTCGGCCGCCTCCCACGAGCCCGCGACGTGCCCGGTGGCCCCCTCGGGCAGCGGGGCTTCGGGGCCCGGCTGCAGCACACGGTGCAGCCGCAGGGACGCGCCGTACGAGGTGGGCACCGACGTACCGTCCCGGTCGTCGGCGGCCGTGGTGGTGAAGCCCGCCGGAGCCGGGTCCTGCCCGGTGAAGGAACGGGTGACATCGTGGTCGAGGGTGTCGCTGATGCTCTGCGCCTGGGCCTGCACCCGGCCCTCGACCAGGGCCAGCAGCTGGGTCGTCAGCACCGGGTCGTGGCAGCCGTCGTACACCCAGCGCTGCCCGAGCACCCCGTGGTGCAGCGTCCCGACGAGGGCGTGCCCGGCGTCCGGGAGCGGGGCGCCGCGGTAGGTGAGCGGCACGAGGTAGCCGGCCGGACCGTCCGGCGCGGAGGCGTCGGTGACCACCATGAACTCGATCCCCACCTCGCCCTCGGGGTCGTCGAGCCGGAACCCACCCGCCTTGAGCAGCTCCGGCGCGCCCGCGCCGCCGCGGTACCAGGGGCGGGAGGGCAGCCAACCGGTGAGCAGTTCGAGCTTGGTCGGCTTGAGCTCCGTGCGATGGATGACGGACATGCCGGCACCTTCTTTCCTTGAGGCCGATCACGGACGCTGCCACCCTGCCACCGATCCCCGGCAGCGCCGCCCTCAACTGGCTGTTGCCTGCATCACCGTGACCGGGGGAGGGCGCCGGGCCGTCCTCCCCCGAAGGGGGGAAGTCGCCCGAAAGCCCCCTCCCGCCCATCCGCCCCGCACTAGGGTTCGGGAGCCCTACGGATTCACGGGAGGGAAAGCGACGTGTCCAGCTATCGGTACCGGTGCGCGGCGTGCGGCATCACGTGGGACGAGGTGACCTCCAAGCGCCAGGCGGAGCAGGAGCGCGAGCGGCACCGCAGCGAGGTCCACGGCGGCGGCGCGCCCGACGGCGACGGCATCCAGGCGCGGGATTCCCAACGCTGGCCCGGCGGGGGAGCACTCCTCGCCGGGCTCGTCCTCGTCCTGCTCCTGCTCTACGGCAGCCGGCACGGCCAGTAGCCGCCCCGCCGCCTCACCCGTTCGCCCCGCGCACGATGACCGCCACCGGGGCCGGCCCGACGATGGAGGCAAGGACCGGCGGCAGGGAAGCGGCAGGAGAGGGGCTCCATGGTGAGCGGGCCGGACGGCGCGGCGTCATCGGCGGAGCGCTTCTCCTGGACCATGTTCGATCCCGTGCCGGTGCCCGTGGCGATCACCCGGGGGCCGCGGCACGAGCTCGTCTACGTCAACCCCGTCCACCGCGACACCTTCGGCGACCGGCCCCTCGGTTTGCCGCTGGCGCAGGCGTTCGCCGAGCAGCGGCAGCAGAGCTACTTCGGGCTCGTCGACGAGGTCTACCGCACCGGGGAGCCGGTACGTCTGGCCGCGGCACCCAGCGAGTTCCACGGGCCGCACGGTGCCCTCACCAAGCGCTACTTCACCTTCAGTCTCTCCCGCGTCCCCGTGTCCGGCGACGGGCACGGCGTGCTCGTGGTGGCCGTCGACGTCACCGAACAGGTCGACGCCGCAGAGCGCAGCCGCCGGGTCTCCGAGGAACGGCTGCGCGCCCTGCGCCGGTTCGAGAACCTCGTCGCCGCCGGTACGCAGATCGTCTGGGTGTCGGCCGCCAAGGGCGGCGCGATCGAACCCAGCCCCGGCTGGGAGCGCGTGACCGGGCAGACGTGGGAGGAGTTCCGCGGCGCGGGCTGGCTGGACGCCGTGCACCCCCAGGACCGGGAGCCGGTGCGCATCGCCTGGCACCGCGCCCTGCAGGAGGTTCCCGACGAGTTCACCGACGTCTACCGGTTGCGCACCACCGACGGCACCTACCGCCACTTCGACGCCCGCGCCGTACCCGTCCGCGACGACGACGGCAGGGTCGTGGAGTGGGTGGGCACCTGCACCGACATCGAGCAGCAGTGGCAGGAACGGCGCCGCGTGGACGTACTGGCCCGGGCGGCGGCCGTCCTCGCCGAGTCCACCCAGCCCCGCAGCGCCTTCGCCGCCCTCGGCGACGTCATCGTGCCGACGCTCGCCGACAAATGCGGCATCTACCTCTTTCCCGAACCGGCCGGGCAGCTGACCGGCGACGGCCCGTTCACCGTCGAACGCATCGCGGCCCGCACCCGCGAGGGACTGCCCGCCGACCCGCCGCGCCTGGGCGTCGAGCACGTCCCGGCGCACAGCGCCTTCGCCCGGGCCGTGCGCGAGCGCCGGCCCGTCCACACCGCGTTCGACCCGCACACCGTCGCGGACGAGATCGCCCCACCCGACACGGTCTCCTGGCTCAGACGCGCCGGCGCCCACGGCATGGCGCTGGTGCCCGTGCTCATCGACGGGACGCTCGCCGCCGTCGTGGACGCCTTCGTCTGCGGCGAGCGCGACCCCATCGGCCCCGCCGACATGGCCCTGATGCGCGAACTGCTCGAACAGGCCCACGACCCGCTGCGCAACATCATCGAGTTCCAGCGCACCCAGCGCGTCGCCCTCGCCCTGCAGCGCAGCCTGCTCACCACACCCCCGCCCTACGACGACCTGCGGATCGTCTCCCGCTACCTGCCCAGCCCCGCCGCGGCCGAGGTGGGCGGCGACTGGTACGACTCCTTCGTCCTCGCCGACGGCGCGCTGGTGCTGGCCATCGGCGACGTGGCCGGCCACGACATCGCGGCCGCGGTGAACATGAGCAAGATGCGCAACATGCTGCGCGGCCTGGCGGCCGACCGCGAGGAGCCGCCCGGCGAGATCGTCCGCCGCCTGGACCACGCCAGCCAGCTGCTCGACCCCGACGGCGGCACCACGACCTGCGCCGTGGTGCGCATCGAGAAGAGCCCGGCGGGAGGCCGGCAGGCGTACTACAGCGTCGCCGGCCACCCGCCGCCGCTGCTGGTGACCGAGGACGGCCGGGTCGCCTTCCTGGAGGCGGCGACCTCACCCCTGCTCGGCCTGCCCGTCCCGGACGACTGGCGCGTCAGCGCCATCGAGGAACTGCCGCCGGGCAGCACCCTGCTGCTGTACACCGACGGTCTGGTGGAACACCCCGACGAGGACATCGACGACAGCCTCGCCCGGCTGGCCCGTACGGCCGAGGAGCTCGCCGGTGCGCCGCTCGACGTCTTCTGCGACACCCTGATCTCCGGCATCTCCGCAACAGGCAACGACGACATCTGCCTCATCGCCGCCCGCCTCCCGCACTGACCGCGCGCCGCGCGGGTCCGTGCCACCTCAGCCGAAGCTGCGCCGGTAGGCGTGGGGGCTGACCCCGGTGGTCCTCTTGAAACGGTCGCGGAAGGCGGTGGGGGAGCCGAAGCCGACCTGGGCGCCGATGCGCTCGACGGAGTGCGCCGTGGCCTCCAGCAGGTGCTGGGCCCGCCGCACGCGGGCCCGCTGCAGCCACTGCAGCGGCGTGGTGCCGGTGTGCTCCCGGAAGCGGCGAATCAGCGTCCGCGTGCTCATCCCCGCGTGCGCGGCGATGTCGTCGAGTGTCAGACTGCGCGCAAGGTTCTCCTGCAGCCAGTCCAGCAGCGGCTCCAGGGCGGAGCCCTGCGGGGCGGGCGGCCGGTCGTGGACGATGAACTGGGCCTGCCCGCCCTCGCGTTCCAGCGGCATCACGGACAGCCGCGCCGCATCGGCCGCGACGGCCGAGCCGTAGTCGCGGCGCACCATGTGCAGGCACAGATCCAGCCCGGCCGCCGCGCCCGCCGAGGTGAGGAACTGCCCGTTGTCGACATACAGCACCCCCGGGTCGACGGTGAGGGCCGGATAGGAGGCGGCCAGCAGGTCGGCGGCCTGCCAGTGCGTGGTGACCCGCAGCCCGTCGAGCAGTCCGGTGGCGGCCAGCGGGAAGGTGCCGGTGCAGATGGAGGCGATGCGGGTGCCCGCCGCGGCCGCGGCCCGCAGCGCGTCGCGCACCTGCGCCGGCAGCGGCGCCGCCGGGGTGGCGGTGCCGGGCACGACGACGGTGTCCGCGCCGTCGAGCCCGTCCAGCCCCCAGGGGGCGCGCAGGGCGAAGGTGCCGGCATCGGTCTCCGGCTGCCCGGCGCACACCCGCACCCGGTAGCCGGGACGCCCGTCCGGCAGCCGGGTGCGGGCGAAGGTCTCGATCGGCGTGGCCAGATCGAACGGGACCACCTGGTCCAGCGCGAGAACGGCGACGGTGTGCATGGCGGGAACCTACCGGACCGTCACACCCGCGATCCCCGGGCGGACACCACATTTCCCCAGGCCGGCACCCCTGCAGCCGACGTGGCAGTTTCCCGTTGAAAGGTGTCACTCACGCCACTGGGACACCGCCCGGCGCCTGCCTATCGTCGGGTGCGGGCCGGAGCGAACCGGCCGTCCACACAAGAGCCGTACCGGCACAAGAGGGGCACCGCCATGCACGCACAGATCGTCCTGTTCGACGGCTTCGACCCGCTCGACGTCATCGCCCCCTACGAGGTGCTCTACGCCGGAGGACTCCTCTCCGGCGGAGCGGTCGGCGTCGAACTCGTCTCCGCCGAAGGACCCCGCGAGGTGCCCAGCGGCACCCCGGCCGTCTCCCTGCGCGCCACCGCCGCCCTGACCCCCGGGCAGGCGGACCTCGTCCTCGTACCCGGTGCCCTGGGCCGCGTCACGGAAGGGGACGGCGAAGCCGCGGAGCACCCGGAACACGTCTCCGCCGTCCTGGGCCGGGCCCTTGCCACCCCGCTGCCCGGGCTGCTGCGGCAGGCCATGGACCACCCGCAGGTCACCGTCGCCACCGTCTGCGGCGGATCCCTCCTCCTGGCCATGGCCGGCCTGCTCCGCGGCCGCCACGCCACCACCCACCACGCGGCCGCCGAGGCCCTCGGCGCCGCCGGCGCCCACGCCGTGCCCGCCCGCGTCGTCGACGACGGCGACCTGGTCACCGGCGCCGGCGTCACCTCCGGACTCGACCTCGGCCTGTACCTGCTCGAACGCGGGACCGGCCCCCGCATCGCCCACGCCGTCGAGGAGCTCTTCGCCCACGAGCGCCGCGGCACCGTCTGGCGCCCCCAGGGCCCGGCGCCCCTCACCCTGTGACCCCTTCCTCGAGCGGCCGACGGCTTCCCGACGCCCCCTCGGCCCCGATCCGGGTACGGCGCTAGCATCCGCCCATGGATGCGAGCGCCGGCTTCGACCCGTGGTCCCCCCGCTTCGCCGCCGACCCCTACCCCGGCCTCGCCCGGTTGCGCGAGGCCGGCCGCGTCCACTGGTTCGCCCCCACCCGGTAGTGGCTGGTGCCCCACCACGCCGACGTCCGCGCCCTGTTGCGCGACCGGCGCCTGGGACGCACGTACCTGCACCGCTTCACCCACGAGGAGTTCGGCCGGACACCGCCCCCGGCGGACCACGCGCCCTTCCACACGCTCAACGACAACGGCCTGCTCGACCTGGAACCGCCCGACCACACCCGCATCCGCCGCCTGGTCTCCCAGGCCTTCACCCCGCGCACCGTGCAGGACCTCACCCCCACCATCGAGCGCCTGGCCCACGACCTGGTCGCGGCCCTCGTCGCCGACGGTGGCGGCGACCTGATCGCCCGGGTCGCCGAGCCCCTGCCCGTCACTGTCATCGCGGAGATGCTCGGCATCCCCGCCTCCGACCGCCCTCTCCTGCGCCCCTGGTCCGCCGACATCTGCGGCATGTACGAGCTCAACCCCGGCGAGGGGGCCGCCCGCCGCGCCGTTCGTGCCTGCGAGGAGTTCTCCGCCTACCTGCGCGAGCTGATCGCCGCCCGGCGCACCCGCCCCGGCACCGACCTCGTCAGTGCCCTGATCGCCGCGCACGACCAGGGCGAACGCCTCACCGAGCAGGAGATGGTCTCCACCTGCGCCCTGCTGCTCAACGCCGGCCACGAGGCCGTCGTGGGCAGCATCGGCAACGCCTGGTGGGCCCTGCTGCGCAACCCCGGCCAGCTCGCCGCCCTGCGCGCCGACCCCGCGCTGCTGCCCCGCGCCGTCGAGGAACTCCTGCGCTACGACACCCCGCTGCACCTCTTCGAACGCTGGGTGCTGGAGGACATCGAGATCGCCGGCACCCGCATCCCGCGCGGCCACGAAGTCGCCCTGCTCCTCGGGGCGGCCAACCACGACCCCGCCCGCTTCACCGACCCTGCCCGCCTGGACCTCACCCGCACCGACAACCCCCACCTCGGCTTCGGCGCCGGCATCCACTACTGCATCGGCGCCCCGCTCGCCCGCGCCGAACTCCTCGCCGTCCACGGCGAGCTGCTGCGCCAGGCCCCCGCCCTGCGCCTCCTGCGCGAACCGCTGCGCAAACCGGGCTTCGTCATCCGCGGCCTGCGGGAACTGCTCGTCGCCTGCTGACGCCGGTGCCGTTTGCGTAGGCTGGAGAGGGGGAAGACGCCTGCCCGGCCCACCAGAGGCGGAGGTCGGTGGCTATGGGACGGTGGACCGGGGGCGGCCGCACCGCACGGACCGCCCGCGACCGTACGACACGGGCCGCGGCCCGGGCCGGACTCGCGGCGCGCGGAGTGCTGTACCTGCTGGTGGGCGTCATGGCGGCGCGCATCGCGCTGACCGGCACCCAGGAACAGGCGGACCGTGGGGGCGCCGTCCAGGAACTGGCCCGGCAGCCCTTCGGCCGGGTCCTGGTCTGGGCCGTGGGCCTCGGCCTCGTCGGCATGGCCCTGTGGCGGCTGTCGCAGGTGTTCCTGCCGCCGTCCGGCCACCGGCTGGCCGAGCGTGCGGCGGCCGCCGCACGCTTCCTCTTCTACGCGGTGACCGCCGCGTCCGTCCTGGCCTTCGCCGCCGGCCGGCGCGGCAGCGGCGCCGGCTCGACGGACGAGCGCTCCCGCGACGTCACGGCCCGTGCGCTGGGCTGGCCGGCCGGCCGGGAGCTGGTCGCCGCCGCCGGATGCGCCCTGGTGGGGGCCGGGCTGTGGATCGCCGTACGGGCCGTACAGCGCCGCTACCGCCGGTACCTGGACACCGCGGCCATGCCCGAGGCCCTGCGCAGGAGCGTGGACGTGCTCGGCGTCGGCGGCGGCGTCGGCCGGGGCGTGATGTTCGCCGCGGCCGGCGTGTTCACCGTCCGCGCCGCGGTCGCCTTCGACCCCGGCCAGGCCAAGGGCCTGGACGACACCCTGCGCGCCTTCGTCGCCCTGTCGGCCGGCCCGTGGCTGCTGACGGCCCTCGCGGTCGCCCTGGCCCTGTTCGGGCTGTTCTCCCTGGTGCTGGCACGCTGGCGGATCCTGTGACGGGTCCCGGGCCGGCAACGGTCAGTGCAGCGGCGGTTCGTAGAGCCGGTTGCCGTCGCTGAGCAGCCCCGCCCGCTTGACGTGCCGCAGCACGGGCAGCACCTCCAGCCGGTGCACGGAGTGCAGGCCGCCGATGCCCTCGGTCATGTACCGGTACAGGTCGCGCTCGTCACGGCACAGCACCGTCGCGGCGAGGTTGGCGGCACCGGTGGTCGCGGCCGCGAAGGGCACCTGGGGGTGCTCGGCGAGCGCGCGCCCGGCCGCGGCGAGGTCCCCGGGGGCCACGGTGGCGTACAGCCCGGCCTCGGTCTGGTAGCCCAGGTGGCGGGGGAGCACCTCGACGTCGAACTCCAGGGCCCCGGTGCGGCGCAGCTGCTCCAGACGGCGCCGCACCGTGGACTCCGAGCGCCCCGTGGCCCGGGCCAGCTCCGGGTAGCCGGTGCGCCCGTCCCGGGCGAGGACGGCCAGCAGCGCGTGGTCCTGCGCGTCGAGGCGTACGACGCCGTCCTCGCCGTCGCCGCCCGGCTCACCGGCCTCGGGCGGGGGCGGGGTCAGGGCCTCGATCTGCTTCTCGTCGAGGCCGTCGGCGCCCAGCCAGCGGACGGGCTCCGCCGAGAAGCGGTGCAGCATGCTCTGGGCGGAGACGCCGATGACCCGGTGGGTGCGCGGGAGCTTGCGCAGCAGCAGCGCCTCGTGGTCCTCACGGGTGCGCGAGGCCACCAGGCAGCCCACCTCCGTCCCCCCGGAGAAGATCTTCACCCAGCCGGTGTCGGGCCGGCGGGCGAGCGACTCGGCGATGGCGAGGGCGGCACCGGGCGCGCACTGGATGCGCAGCCGCGACTCCAGCAGCCCCACCCGCTCGGCCACCGGCAGCCCCAGCACCCGCAGCAGCCCGGCCCCGCGCAGCCGCCGGTAGCGGCGGATCACCGTCTGGTCGGTGGTCCCGAGGACGGCCGCGATCCGGCTGAACGCCGCGCGCCCGTCGATCATCAGCGCATGCGCCAGCCGCCGGTCGAGGGGATCGAACGCATCGCTGTCCATGGTTTCCATCATGACAGGTTTCCATCATGACGGACCCAGGTCCCTGTCGGATTCCGTCACGGAGTGAGGTCTGATTTCCGGAAACCGTCCCCGTGGTGCGACCTTCGAGGACACCTGCCTCCGCTCCTGGTGGGGCGGGTGAGTCAACAGAAGTCAACGGAGGAATCCCATGCGCAAGTGGCTGCCGCTGACCGCGGTGTGCCTGGGGACGTTCATGCTGCTGGTGGACGTCACGATCGTGGTCGTGGCACTGCCCGACATGGCGGCGAGCCTGCACACGTCCTTCGCCGACCTGCAGTGGGTCATGGACGGCTACGCGCTCGCGCTCGCCGCCCTGCTGCTGGGCATCGGCGCGCTCGCCGACCGGGCCGGCCACCGGCGCGTGTACGTGGCGGGCCTGGGCTTCTTCGCCCTGGCCTCGCTCGCCTGCGGGCTGGCGTCCGGCCCGCAGGCCCTCATCGCCTTCCGCTGCGTCCAGGGCGTCGGCGGCGCCGCGATGCTCGCCACCACCACCGCCCTGATCGGCCGGATCTACCAGGGCCGGGACAGGGGAGTGGCCTTCGGCGTGTGGGGCGCGGTCAGCGGCGCCGCCTCGGCGGCCGGCCCCGTCCTCGGCGGGCTGCTGACCGAGCACCTCGACTGGCGGTGGATCTTCTTCGTCAACCTGCCCCTGAGCGTGCTCGCCATCGCCATGACCCTGCGCTACGTCGCCGACCTGCCCGGTGCCCGCTCCCGCGGCGTGGACCTGCCCGGCACCGCGGCCTTCACGCTCGCCGCGGGCAGCGTCACGTACGCCCTGATCAAGGGCGGCGACAACGGCTGGACCTCGGCCACCACCCTGGGGCTGTTCGCCCTCGCCGCCGTGGCCCTGGCGGCCTTCGTGGCCGTCGAACGGCGCCGGGAACAGCCGCTGCTGGACCTTTCCCTCTTCCGCGGCGGCTCCTTCACCGGCCTGATGATCGTCGGCGTCCTGCTGTCCGTGGCCGCCTTCTCCTACCTCGCCTACATCTCGCTGTGGCTGCAGTCGGTCAAGGGCATGGGCCCGGTCGCCGCCGGCCTGGCCTGCGTGCCCATGAGCGCGGCCGCGTTCGTCGTCGCCTCCCTCTCCGGACGCCTCCTGCAGGGCGTCGCGCCCCGCTGGACCATCGGGGCCGGCATGCTGCTCATCGGCGCCGGGGCACTGCTGCAGGCGACCGTCGACGCCGACTCGGACTGGACCACCCTGGTGGCCGGCCTGGCCGTGACGGGCGTCGGCGTGGGCCTCGCCACCCCCGTCCTCGCCTCCACCGCCATGGCCTCCGTCGCACCCGAACGGGCCGGCATGGCCAGCGGCGCCGTCAACACCGCCCGCCAGCTCGGCAACGCCCTCGGCATCGCCGTGCTCGGCGTCGTCTTCCACGCCGGCCTGACCGGGGCGCTCAAGGACCACGGACCCTCCGTGCCCGACCCCTCCGGCACGGCCGACGCCCTCGCCGGAGGCCAGGCCGCGGCCGTCATCGCCCACGCGGGCCCGGCCGGACGTGCGCTGGCGCACGAGGCGTTCGCCTCCGGCCTGCGCGAGACGTTCCTGGTCTCGGGATCGCTCGGCATCCTCGGCGGCCTCGCGGCCCTGCTCCTCGTCCGCCGCACCACGGCCCCCGTCACCACGGTCCGCCCCGCCGACCGCGAGACACCGGTGGCGGCCACGAGCCGCTGACGGACCGCCGGCCGCCGCCCATGGCGCCCTCAGGGGCGGGCGGCGGCCAGCAGACAGTCGGCGACGGACGTCCGCGCGTACAGCACCGAGCGCCCCACCCGGTGGGCGCTGACCAGCCCCGCCCCGCGCAACGCGGTCAGGTTCTGCGACACCCCGGCGGGCGACAGGCCCGTGCGGCCGGCCAGTTCGGTGGTGGACGCCGGGCCGTCCAGCTCCGCCAGCAGCATCGCCCGCGACCGGCCGAGCACCGCGGTCAGGGCCCCGGGTGCGGCCGCGGACCTCGGCTCCCACAGGGACCCGAAACCACGGGCCGGGTAGGCGAGTTGCGGCGGATCGACCGGGATGATGCGCGTGAACGGCCCCGGGCCCGTGAAGACGGACGGGATCAGCAGCAGCCCCCGGCCCGCCCGCCGGGACAGCTCCGCCGGCCGGCGCGGCACCCGCAAGGTGTCCTCGTCCCAGCGCACCGACGCGTGCAGGTCGTTCAGGACACGGGCCGCGCCCTGCCCGGCGGCCTGCCGGGCCCGGTGGGTGACGTCGGCGTCCAGCACCGCCCGGATCCGCGCCCAGTACGGCGCGAGCGCCACCTGCCAGTAGCGCCCGATCTCCTCGGCGACCTCCGCCAGGCGCTCCCGCGGCCGGGCGTACAGGGCCCGGGCGCGCGGCCCCAGCCCGCCCTGCTCCCGCCGCAGGCGCTCCAGGTCGCCGCGCACGTCCTCGGCCCGGGCGGCCGCGATGCCCGCGAGCTCCTCCGCGAGATCGGGCGCGGGCCGGTGGGGCGTCGGGTTCAGGAAGTCCGGCACGTAACCCGAGGGCGGGACGAGCTCCGCCAGCCACCCCCGCTCCAGCCCGGCCGCGACCAGCCGCGGCCGCACCCGGCCGGCCCACGCCCCGTGCACCGCATGCGCGCCCCCCGAGGCCAGCAGCCGGAAACTCGGGCCGACCTCCCACATGGGCGAGACGGCGAACCGCATCTGCGCCAGATCGCCCGCCGAGAACACCAGATCCGCCACGCCACCCCCGTGAACATTCACCTATGCGTGAATCAGTGGCCCGAACTCTACGGGGCCGCCGATCATTCCGGCATGACCCCACAGGAGACACCACAGACGCCCCCACGGACGCCCCCGCAGCCGGCCCCACACCTGACCCCGGCTGCGGCAGCAGGCACCTGGATGCTCGGCGACCTCCCCGTCCGCCGCATCGGCTTCGGCGCCATGCGCCTGCCGCAGACCGGCGGCGCACTCGTCCCGCACGCCGTCCCTCGCGACCGCGACCAGGCCGTCGCCGTCCTGCGCCGCGCCCTCGAACTCGGCGTGAACCACATCGACACCGCCGCCTTCTACTTCTCCCCCCTGCGGTCCGCCAACGAACTGATCAACCGGGCCCTCGCCCCCTACCCCGACGACCTCGTCATCACCACCAAGGTCGGGCCCGGCCGCGACCCGTCGGGACGCTGGCAACCGCACGCCACCGCCCGTCAATTGCGCGGTCAGGTCGAGGAGAACCTCCGTCAGCTCGGCCGCGACCACCTGGACGTGGTCAACCTGCGCATCGTCGGCGACGATTCTCTCGCCGAGCGGTTCGGCGCCCTGGCCGAGCTGCGCGAGGCCGGGCTCGTCCGCCACCTGGGCCTGTCCAACGTCACGCCCGCCCACCTCGCCGAGGCCCGGGCCATCGCACCCGTGGTGTGCGTGCAGAACATGTACGGCCTCGCCGTACGGCCCGACCAGGACGCCTTCGTCGACGCCTGCGGCCGGCTGGGCATCGCCTTCGTGCCGTTCTACGCGATCGCCGGCTCCGGCCGCGAGGGCGGTGCGCAAGGCGGCGACGACCCGCGGACCTGGGCCGTCGCCCGGGCCCACGGGGTGAGCCCGGCCCAGGTCCGCATCGCCTGGACCCTGCACCGCGGTCCGCACCTGCTGGCCATCCCCGGCACCGGCGATCCCGCCCACCTCGCCGACAACGTGGCGGCCGGTGCCCTGCGCCTGAGCGACGACGACCTGGCCATCCTGGACCTGGTGCACCGGGCCCGGTGAACGCACCCTGCCCCGGGAGCCGGCGAACGCACCGCATAGGCTCCGCCCCATGCGATTTCCGGCCGATGCCCTGCTGTTCGACTGCGACGAAACCCTGGTCTCCTCCTTGCGATCGGTCGTCCATGTGTGGCGGCAGTGGCTCGAGTCGTACGGGATGACACTCGAAGAGGCCATGGCCCGCGTCGAGGTGCACGGCCGCTCGGCCGCCGCCGTCATCGCCGACCTCCTGCCGGCCGACCAGGTGGCCGAGGGCGTCCGGCGCCTGCAGGAGGCGGAGCGGGCCGACGCCCTGGCCGGCAACGTCACCCCCGTCGCCGGCGCCGTCGAACTCCTCGCCGCGCTCCCGGCGGACCGGTGGGCGGTGGTGACCTCCAGCGCGCACAAGGTGGCCGAGGCCCGGCTCGCCGGTGCGGGCATCCACCCGAAGGTCCTCGTCACCTCCGACGACCTCACCCACCACAAGCCCCACCCGCAGCCGTTCCTCCTGGCCGCCGAGCGCCTCGGCGTGGCACCCGCGCGCTGCGTCGTGGTCGAGGATTCCCCCGCGGGCCTGGCCGCCGCCTGCGCGGCCGGCATGCCGGCCATCGCCCTGACCACCACGCACGCGGCCGCGGAACTCCGGGCGGACGCGGTCGTCGCCGATCTGACCGCCGTCTCCGTCCAGGTCTCCGCGTCGGGACGCCTCATTGTGGAGGTGGCGCTGTGAGTGGCGGTCCGTACGACTACTTCGTCGAACTCCGCGACGGGGACACGCCCCGGCGCCTCCGTGCCCTGTGGCGAGCCGGGACCCGGGGCTGGGAGTACTGGTCGACGGCCGAGTGGGCCTGGCGGCCGGCCGGCGCACGGCGCAGGGTGACCGGGATCCCCGCACCGGAGGTGCTGCACCCCGTGTCCGCCGGTAGGGCGGCCGAACTGCAGGACGACCGCCAGGGCTGGGCCGAGTACTGGGTGCAGTACCGGCCCGGCCCGGACGGTGAACGCGTACCGCAGAGCGTGATCCGACGCCGGATCAGCCCCGAGGAGACACGCTGCCAGTTCGCCGGCGACAGCCACCTGTGGATCAGCACGCGGATCCTCTCCGACCCCGAGGAGGCCGACGGCCGCACCGACTGGGAACAGATCCCGCAGGCCGAGGCCGACGCCGTCCTGGAGCGCCTCAAGGGCCGTCCGGGAGCGACGGAACTCGGGCGGTGCGGCCTGGACGACGCCCGCCCCGGCAGCCCCTTCCGCTACTTCGTCACCGGCGCCGACACCGATACCGATACCGGCACTGATACCGGCACCGGCACCGACCGTCCCACGGGCCTGTGGCGATGCGACGGAGAAGACCGCTGGGAGTACTTCTCCGTCCTGGAGTGGGGCTGGTTCCCCGAGGCCGTCGCCTTCGAGCCCGTCTTCATCGTGTGCGGCACCCGCATGGTGGGTGAAGCGCCGGACCGCCCCGAGCAGCTGGACCTGCGCGAGATCGACGCCGCGCGGGCCCGGGAGCTGGAGGCGGACCGGGAGGCCTGGGTCCAGGGCTACTGGCTCTGCTGGAGCAGCTACCGCCGGCACGAGGCCGGTCGGCGACCCCAGGGCATCGTCCGCAGAGTGTGGGGCGCCCGAGGCGGCCGCGACGAAGCGTTCCCGGCCGCCGGCGACTCCTGGATGGACACCGACGACCTGCGCCGCTTCCCCGACTACCGCGCCAGTGACTACCCGTGGCTGGAACGGACCGACCGCGCCGGCGCCGCGCAGCTCCTGGCGGAGGTCCACGACGTGACGGGCGTCCTCGAGTACTGACGCCCGCTCAGCCGCTCGGCACCGCCGAGCGGGCGTCGTCGAAAAGCAGCGGACGGCCGAGCGGGGGGCCGGCCCCGCCGTCGTCCGCCCCCCCCGTCACCGCCCGGGCGGCAGCGACGGGACCGGGCCGGGGCCGGCGTCCAGGGCCACCGGGCCCGCGCCGTCGTGCGCCTCCTCCGCCCGCAGCCGGGCCGCCACCGCGTCGGTCCGGGCGCGCAGCGCGTGGACGCGCTCGGCCGCGGACGTCCCGTTCGTGGGGAGCCCCGCCGGCAGGACGGCAACGCCCCGGGCCTGCGCCGTGCGCACGAGGCTGTGCATGACCTGCGGCTGCTGGGCGAGCAGGGCCGTACTGAACAGGTTGGCCCGCAGCGTCTTCTTGAGGCCGAGCGCGCCCCGGTAGGTGATCTCGCAGGCGACGCCCACGGTGTCGAGCCGCTGCTCCGCCGCCTGCTCCAGCGCGGCGAGCATGACGGCCGCGAGCCCCTCCACCACCTGGGTGACCGCCCACTTGCGCCCCGGCAGGGGCGGCAGCAGGTCCCGTATCCGGTCGATCTCGGCGTCCAGCGCCTCGGTGGTCATCGCGCTGAACGCGTCGTGCACGTGCAGGTGGACGACCTTCGACCACGGGATGTCCTCGCCGTCGAAGCCGACGGACTCGGGCCCGAAGCGCACGGCACCGAGCCCGTCGAGGCAGCGCAGCGCCTTGGCGGTGACGGCGGGGATGCGGGGGTGCCGGCAGATGAGCGCCCCGAGGGAGAACTCCCACTCCTCGTGCGCGGGGGCGGCGGGCGCCGGCAGGGCCCGCAGGGCCGAGACCACCCAGTCGCCGGAGGCGGTGGTGGTGGCGCGCCCGGTGTCGACGCCCCGCTGCACCGTCTCCGCGATGCCCTTGCCGAGCGCGGTGGCCGCCGCGCCGACCGTTCCGCCCAGGCTTCTGACCTTGCCGAGCGCTCCCATGGTCCCGATCCCCGTTTCGTGCTGTGGTGCTGATGTGGCCGGGACACTCTAATGGGATCTTGGGATCACCGGCTGCCCGGAGGCTCCGGCATCTGCGGCATGCCGGTCGGCCAACCGCTCGGCGGCGTGGGGAAACCGTCGGGCGGGCCGGTGGGCAGGGGCGGCAGGGCGGGCGGGGACGGCGCGGCGGGCAGGGGCGCCGGTGCGGAGGGAGAGGAGGGGAAGCCGGGGGACGAGGGGAGGCCGGGGGAGTCGCCGACGCCCGTCAGCAGGCTCCCGACCATGGAGAAGACGGCTGTCACCGCCACGCACAGCAGCGTGGCGAAGGTGAGGAAGGCCAGTTGCCGGCGGAAGGCGGCCTTCACCCCGCGGTCACCGGGCGGCCGGGCCGTGGCCAGGTCCGGGCGGCCCGGCGGGTAGCGGACGGCGACGACGTCACCCTCGAAGACGGTGGAGGGGCCGTTCTCCTCGAACCGCAGGGTGCGTCCTTCCGGGGTGGTGAACTCGTACGCGTGGCTGATCGTCCGGCTCGTGCTCCGGTGGGTGCCGCGCTGCCATGTGGTCGTCGTCAGGAATGTCCGAAGGCACCGTCCCTCGACGGTGACGCCTTTGTACCAGGCGGCGTTCAGGCGCCGGCGCCGGACGATCACACCGGCAGCGGCGGCCAGGGCTCCGACGGTCATGCAGGCGGGCACGGCCGGGAGGATGTACTCGATCAATGAAGTCCTCGATGAGGTCATGGGGGATGCACCGGCCCGTACCGGACGAGGAATGATCTTTCCGCCTCAAACCTCCCCGAGCAACGCGGATTTCCGTGTCCTCCACCACACGCGCACGGCCGCGGCCCGCCCTACGAGGCGCTATATGAGCGCGAAAGGCGTCGGGGGCCGGCCCTCCCAGATCCGCCAGGACGCCTGCTCGGGATAGCGCGTCGTCCGGGACCGCGCATCGAGCACCCGCGTCAGCTGCTCGCCGGGCCGGTAGGCGGCCCAGCCCGGGTCCCCGGTGGTGACGAAGCCGATCCACGCCTGGCGCAGCTCCCGCGACACCGCCACCGCCTCGGGCGCGGGCGGGTCCGCGAGCAGTGCCGCCCCCGTGGGACTGCCGGTCGTGCCGAAGGCCAGGGGAACGTCCAGGCTGTGGCACGCCCCCAGGGCACCGCCGTGCACCGGCGAGGCCAGCTGCAGCTCGAACATGTACGAGGTGCCGCCGGCCGCGGCGTTGGCGTGGGCCAGGTGCAGTGACGGCATCCGGAACAGCGCGTCGGAGTACACCGTCTCCACCAGCTCCCCGGCCGTCGCCCGCGGGTGGGCGGCGCGGTAGGCGCCGGCACCGCCCGGCACCGGGGCGAACAGGTCGAGGGCCGTGGCGGCGTCCTCGTCCGTGAAGGTGCCCGCTCGCCCGCTCATCACGCTGAACAGCCGGAATTCGTCGCGGGTGTGACCGGCCAGCAGCTCGATGCCGCCCCCGCGGCCGGCGGCCAGGGCCTGCCAGGGCGACGCCGGCAGGACCTCCCCGTCGACGACCGGGCACACCGCGACGCCCGTGCGGGCGAGGCGCCCCCACCGCTCCTCATGGCGCGACAGCTGCGCACCGAGGGCGGTGAGCTCGGCGGCCAGCCGCCCGGGGGGTACGCAGGAGAGCGCCGCGGTGGTGGGGTCCGTACCGAGCCGGTCGGCGAGCACGGCCGCGACCTGCTCGGCCAGCGCGCGGGTGCAGTAGGTGCCCGGCACGGAGTGCGTGACGGCCCGGTGGAACAGGCCGTGCGCGGACGGCATCGTCAGCATCGCTGCGATCGACCCCGCCCCGGCGGACTGGCCGGCCACGGTGACCCGGCCCGGATCCCCGCCGAAAGCGGTGACGTTCCGCCGTACCCAGTGCAGTGCCTCGATCTGGTCGAGGAGGCCGCGGTTGGCCGGTGCGCCTTCCAGGAGGGCGAACCCCTCGGCGCCCACCCTGTAGTTGACGGCGACCACGACGATGCCCCCCGCGGTCAGCGCAGCCGGATCGTACATCGGGTCGCTCGTGGTGCCCGAGACGTACGCGCCACCGTGGATCCACACCAGCACCGGCAGCCCCGCGGCACCCGGGTCCGGCGTGCTGACGTCGACCGTCAGCCAGTCGGTGCCCTCCTGCCCGCCCGCCGGAGCCGGCGCCGGACCCGACTGCGGTACCGCAGGCCCGAACTCCACCGCCGGCCTGACCCCGTCCCACGGCCGCGGCGGCGCGGGCGCGGCAAAACGCAGCACGCCCACCGGCGGCCGGGCGTAGGGGATTCCGCGGAACACCGCATGCCCGCCTGCCCAACGTCCCTCCACGACACCGTGAGTGGTGCGCACCCGGGGGTGTTCCGTCATGACGCCCTCCCTGTTCCGTCCGACCCTCCCCAGGTTTGTAGGTCAGCTGTATTATGTCAAGTGTATGGGAAAAGACCCGGACCTGACGGAGGATCGGACATGCCGAAACAGGTGGATCACCGCGAACGCCGCGAGGCCATCGCCCGCGCCCTGTGGCGCGTGGTGGAGGAGCGCGGCATCGTGCACCTGACCATGCGTGAGGTCGCCCAGGAGGCGGGCATGTCACTCGGCCAGCTGCAGCACTACTTCGCCTCGCGGCAGGCGATGCTCTCCTTCGCCATGGACTTCGCCTCCGAGCAGACGACCGTGCGCGTCGACAGCGGCCTGAAGCACCTCGGCGACCAGCCGCACCCCCGCGACGTGCTCCGGCTGATGATCACGGAGATGCTTCCCCTGCACGCGGACGCCCGGGCGACCAGCCGCATGAGCGCCGCCTACGTCCTGGAGGCCCTGCACGACGAGGCCGTCCGCGCCCGCGCCCGCGACGGGCTGCTCCAGGGCCGCAGCCTCGTCGAGCAGCTGCTCCGCCGGGCGATCGCCGATGGCCACATCGCCGCCGACCGCGATCCGGTGACCGAGACCGACCTGCTCCTCGCCCTCACCGGCTTCACGACCCTTCTGGAACTGGACGTCATTGCCCCGCAGGGCGTGCTCGCCGCGGTCGACGCCCACCTGGACAGGCTGTTCACCACGGACGCAGGGAGCACCGACCGCCCACCACGCGGTCGGTGACGCCCTATGGGCACGGCTCACCCGCCGGCCAGGGCCTGCCGCATCGCCCGCGCCGTGTCGGCGGGGTCATAGGCGTCGGACACGCCGTCGACGAGGATGATGTCCCCCTCCACGTGCCGTGAGCGCAGGGGCACGATCTCCCGGTAGGCGGGGGAGTCCCACCAGGCCCGCGCCTCGGCGATGCCGGGGAAGCCGATGACGACGACGTGCCCGGGCCAGGAGCCCTCCATCACCTCGTGCTGCGCGGCGTGGACGAGGAAGCGGCCGCCGAACGGCGCGAAGGTGGAGGTGATGCGCTCGATGTACTCGGCGATCTCCGGGTGCGGGGCGGCAGCCCGGAGGTGGGCTATGGCATAGGCGGTCATGGTGGTGTCCTTCCGGTGTCCGGCCGAGGGGGCGGGGTTGGCCACTGGCGTACGCCCCGATGATGGCCGCCGGTCCGCGCCCGGGTCGATGACCTGTCAGGTAAGTGCCGCCTCAGCCTTCCGCCAGCACCTCCCGGATCACATGCCGGGCGTTGCGTGCCATCGCCGGGTTCGTCCGCCGGTAGTACGGCAGGGCGATCAGCGCCTGGGACAGCGTGCGCCCCCGTCCCCGGACCCAGGTCGCCTCGTCCGCACCCAGGCTTGAGCGGAAGACCGCCCGTGCGCCGGCCGGCAGCAGATTCCACGCGGGGAACAGGTCGCACGCGGGATCGCCCGCGCCCATGCACCCGAAGTCGATGACCGACGTCAGCCTGCCGCCTGCCACCAGCACATTGCCCGGCATCAGGTCGGCGTGCAGCCACACCGGCGGGCCCTGCGGACCCGGTGCCCGCAGCGCCTGCTCCCACACGGCGGCCGCGGCGTCGCAGTCGACGCCCTCCTCCGGGATGCTGCGCAGCTGTTCGATCGCCGCCCTGGTCCCCGCGTCCAGCGCGACCAGCGGCCCACCGCGATGGGCGCGCGGCGCGCCCGGCAGCATGATGCTGCGCATCGCCTTCACGAACCGGGCCAGATCCTCGGCCAGCAGCACCGGCTCGCTCAGCTCCCCGGGCTCCGGGACCTCCCCGGGCAGCCACCGGTACACCGACCACGGCCACGGATACCCCTCGCCCGGCTCCCCGGCCCCGAGCACCTCGGGGACGGCGACCGGCAGGTGCGGCGCGAGCCGCGGCAGCCACTCCCGCTCCAGGACCACGTCCCCGGCGCCGCCCTCCACCAGCGGCAGCCGTACGACCATGTCGTCGCCCAGCCGGTACATGGCGTTGACGGTGCCGCCCGAGGGGAACCGCTCCACCTTCAGTCCCGCCCACTGCGGGAACCGGCCACCGACCAACCGCCGTACGAGATCGTCGTCGACGGGGTGCATGCCGGGGTGCATCTGCCCACTGCTCATGGGCCGCCATCCGACCCCGGACGGCGCCGGAGGTCAAACGCATTTACGGTAAACGTATTTAAGCTACGGGGATGATCGCGACACCGGAGGAATTCGCCCGCAGCACCGTCGCCCGGGAGGGGGAGGCAGGAGCTGTCTGGATCGCCGCCCTGCCCGGCATCGTGGCCGAGCTGCTGGAGCGCTGGGAGTGCACGCCGGATGGCGAGGTCACGCACGGCGGCGTGGGCGTCGTCGTCCCGGTACGCCGGCGGACCGGGGAGGCCGCCGTGATGAAGGTGTCCTTCCCCCACCCCGGCAACGTCCACGAACCCGACGCCTTCGCCGTGTGGCAAGGGCGCGGGGCCGTCCTGCTGCACGAGCGCGACGACGCACGGTACGCGATGCTCCTGGAACGCGCGCGGACCACGACGCTCGCGGAGATCGGGGACGGCGACGAGGTGGTGACGGTCGCCGGCCGGCTCAGCCGCCGCCTCGCCGTCCCCGCGCCGCCCGGCCTGCCCCGCCTGCGCGAGCAGGCCGGCGCCTGGGTGGAGGAGCTGCGCAAGGACGCCCGGGAACTGACGCACGCACTGCCGCGCCCCGTCGTGGACGCCGCCGTGGCCACCGCCGCCGAGCTGGGCGGCACCCAGCCCGACACCGTGATCCACGGCGACCTCCACGCCCGGAACATCCTGCGCGCCGACCGCGAGCCATGGCTGGCCGTCGACCCCAAGGGGTACGCGGGGGACCCGGCCTACGACGGGGGGACGTTGCTGAAGTCGCGCGCACTCGCGCTCGCGGGAGCGGACGACCTGCCCAGGGCCGTCCACCGCACGATCGACGTCTTCGCCGAGGCCGCGGAGCTCGACCGCGAACGCGTCCGGCGCTGGGCCCAGCTCCACGCCGTCCAGGCCGCCTTCTGGGCCCGCCGCCACGGATTCCGCGCGGCCCGCGGCGGCCCCCACCTGGACCGGCTCACCGCATTCGCGGACGCCCTGTCGGCACTTCTCCTGGCGAGGACCGCCTGAAACGGCGGGCCGATGAGCCGGCGCGTGATTACTCGCCGACGGTGCCGGAGGCGGCGACCACGATCTTGGCCGCGGTGTTGCCCGAACGGGAACCGAGCGACTCGATCTTCTTGACGACCTCGGTGCCCTCGACGACCTCACCGAAGACGACGTGCTTGCCGTCGAGCCACGGGGTCACGACGGTGGTGACGAAGAACTGCGAGCCGTTGGTGTTGCGGCCGGCGTTCGCCATCGACAGCAGGAACGGACGGTCGTGCTTGAGCTGGAAGTTCTCGTCCTCGAACTCCCCGCCCCAGATGCTCTTGCCACCGGTGCCGTTGCCGTTGGTGAAGTCACCGCCCTGGAGCATGAACTCGGGAATGACACGGTGGAAGGGCGAACCGGCGTAACCGTAGCCGTGCTGCCCGGTGGCGAGCTCACGGAAGTTCTTCGCGGTCTTGGGAACGATGTCGTCGAAAAGACGGAAAACGATGCGGCCGGCGGCCTCGCCGTTGATGGTGATGTCGAAATAGACGTTGCTCATGCCCCTATCCTGTCACCTCTCCCGCCCCACCCGTGCCGCCCCCCACACGCCGCGCCGGCCCGGCCACGCCGGTGAAGCACATGCGCAGGCCTTGTGCAGCCTTCATGATCCCTCCCACGCCCGGGCGCAGTGCCCGACCAGCATGCCCCCAGGGGCGACAGGGCCCGCTCGTGAAAGGATGCCGTGGAACTCTGGCTGCTCAACACCTTCAGCACCCCGGCTCTGGCCACCGTCTTCATCGGCGGCATCGTGTTCGTCGCCGTGACGGGCGGCCTGCTGGTGCGCCGCCGCTTCCCGCACACCGTCGAGGGGCGGCACAACGAGATGATCGGCGTCGTCCTCGGCATCTACGGCGCGATCTACGGCATCATCCTCGCCTTCGTCATCGTGGCCGAGTGGGAGGCCCTCGGCGTCGCCCGGACCAACGTCGCCACCGAGGCCACCCAGACCGCCGAGGTGCTGCGGGACGCCTCGGCCTTCCCCACCGAGCAGCGGCACCGGATCTCCGACGCCATAGGGGACTACGTCCACGCCATCGTCGAGAAGCAGTGGCCGCGCATGCGCGAGGGAGAGCCGGACCCGGGCCTGACCAACCCCGAGATCACCCGCATCTACCGGGCCTTCCAGACCTACGAACCCACCACCGAGGCGGAGAAGGCCTACTACAGCCAGGCCGTCTCCAACCTCGGCGGCGTCGCCGCCGCCCGCCGCAGTCGGCTCGCGACGTCACAGGAGCAGCTGCCGGTCCTGCTGACCGCACTGGTCTACGGCGGCGCCCTGGTCGTCATCCCCCTCACCTGGGTGTACGGCATCCGCAGCATCCGCGTGCAGCTCGTGTTCATCAGCGCGGTCGCGGCGCTCATCGGGGTGAGCGTGCTGCTCGTCCTCACCCTGGACCGGCCGTTCTCGGGGGACCTCAGCATCTCGCCCGCGCCCTTCAAGGAAGGCATTCTCGCCCACTACTGGCATGAGCCCCCCGAGGCCCCTCACGGTGCTTCTCCGGCTCCCGCCGCCGCCCGGTAGGCGGCGGCCTGGAGGGTGAACAGCTGGGCGTACTCCCCGGGTTCACCGCTGTCGGTCCGGCGGGACATCAAGGTGAGGTGGTTGCCGGACTCGACGACGCGCCCGTCGCGGAAGACGTAGATCATGTCGCATGCGGTCACGCTGGCCAGCCGGTGGGAGATCAGGACGGTGATGCGGTCCGGGCGGCGCCGGCCGTGCAGGACGGCCTCGTAGACCGCGTGCTCGGCGCGGGCGTCCATGCTGGCCGTCGGCTCGTCCAGCACCAGCATCGCGGCGTCCTGGTACAGGCCCCGGGCCACGGCCACCTTCGCCCAGTTGCCGCCGGACAACTCCTGGCCGCCCTTGAAGCGCTTGGACAGCGGGGTGGCCCACTGCTGCGGCAGACCGGCGATGACGCGGTCCGCGCCCGACTCCCGCACCGCCGCAAGGGCCCGCTGCGGATCGGCCTCGGTGATGCTCCCCGCACCGATCGTGACGTTGGCCAGCGCCGACAGCGGCCAGGCGACCGGGTCCTGCAGCACCATGGCGACCTGCGCCTGGATGCTCTCGGCGTCGACCTCCCGTACCTCCACGTCGTCCCAGCAGATGCTGCCCTCGGTCGGCACGTACAGCCCTGCCAGCAGCTTGGCCATCGTCGACTTGCCCGACCCGTTGGCGCCGACGAAGGCCACCGTGGAGCCCGCCGTCAGCGTCATCGACACCCCGCGCAGTGCGTCCCGGCCGGCCTCGGGGTAGGTGTAGTGGACGTCGGTGACGGTGATGGTCTTCACGCGGTCCGCCAGGCGCCTGCCCGTACGATGCGGCTGCAGGGCACGGCAGCGCTCCAGGTGCCGCTCCAGGTCGTCGATCCACAGAGCGTGTTCGTACATCTGGTGCATGGCCAGCACGACGCTCACCAGCGTGCCCCGGCTGGAGCGGATCGCCAAGAACGCCCCGCCGCCCGCCGCCAGTGGCAGCCACCCGGTCGCCGTCATCCACCCCAGCACCGCATACGTGGCACCGACCGCCAGGCCGCCCACCGCCCGGCCCCACAGCGCGACGTTCGCCTCCTGCCGGCCCAACCGGGCGTCCTCCGTCTCGATCCGCCGCGCGAAACGCTCGTGCTCCTCCAGCAACGCCTGCTGCGCCGTGCAGGCGCGCACCTCCGATGCGGAGTCGCGGTCGAGGAGGAGCCAGGTGAACAGGCGGATACGCCGCTGAAGGGTGCTGTAGCGACTGTGGGAGAGGAACTGCGCCCGCGCCGAGCGCACCGCCGCGTACCCCTGAGGAACCACGGAGAGCACCAGAAGAGGCAGCAACAAAGGATGCAGTACGGCCAGGACGCCGGCGGCCCCGATCAGCCCGAGTACGGCGTGCGCGAGCGAGACCAGCTGCGGCACGGCCTGGCGCATGTAGTACAGGCCGCGGTCGTTGGCCTTGTTCGCCTCGTCCGCGAAGGCGGCGTCGTCCACGGCCTCCAGGCGCACATGGCAGTTCAGCCGCAGGAATTCCTCCTCCACCGCGCGCCGGACCTTCGGAGTGAGCACCGCCTGCCCCCGGGCGACACCGAAGTCGAGCAGGCCCTGCGCCGCCAGCAGCCCGGCGACCAGAGCGAGGGACGGCAGGGCGTGCTGGATGCGCTCGGAGGTCGCGCCCTGGGCGAAGAGTGCCGAGAGCACCCGCACGGAGGCCAGCAGCCCGAAGGCGCTCATCAGCGACGAGGCGAGCTGCAGCACCACGACCGCGACGGTGGCCCGCGCATCGGCCCGGTAGGCCAGGCCGAGCACCCTGCGGCTGATCGACGGCAGCCGGCCGAGGATCCGCCCCACGCTGGTGCGGGCGGCCTCACCGTCCCACTGCATCCAGTACGCGCTCTTCAGCTCGTCGCCGACCTCCTCGCCCTCCGGCGCCGCCGCGGCCCTGGCCGGAGGCGGTGGCAGGGACACACCCCGGCGGGGGCCGGGTACCTCCGACCCGTTGACGGTCGCGTCGCTCACAGGGACCACCCCATGTCCGTGTACGGCCAGCCGTGCGCCATGCCCTCCAGTGCCGCGACCGTGTACTCCACCATCGGGTCGGGAAGCGCGTGCAGTGGCCACCACCGCCACTCCACGCACCGGTCCGGCTCCCTCAACTGCGGCTCGCCGGACCACCGGTGCACACGGAAGAACAGCTGCAGACGGGGCAGGCCGCCCTCGCGGCCACGAAGGTGCACGGTGTGCACGAGCTCCAGATCGGGCTCCGCGACGGTGATCCCGAGCTCCTCGGCCGCCTCCCGGACGGCACAGGCCCGGGCGCTCTCCCGCTCCACGTGCCCCGCCGGAACGTGCCAGGCGTGCGCGCCGAACAGCGCGTCCGGCGGCCGCAGCCCCAGCAGCACCTCTCCGCGTCTTTCGAAGTACAGATGCGCGCCCACGATGGTCGGCTGGAAGGACATACGGCTTCCCTTTCCTTGAGCGGCACCGTCAACCACGACGGTCGTCGCGCGACCCGCGCGCCAAGGGAGTTCGAACGCGACATACGGGGCGGGAGTGCCGGGCGCGGGATCCATGGCGCCCTCCGTGAGTCGGTGACCGATGCGGATGCCCGGAACAACGCCGCTGATCAAGGGCTCGTCACGAGGTGGCACGGGGGAACGACGGAACACCAATGCGAAGGACGGCTCGCGCCCTGTGTGCTGCTTGCCCCTCCGTGCCGCCGCGGCATTTTCGAATCACCCGCCCGGGGCGGCTCACTCTTCCGGGGTATTGCCCGGTTCGCGCACCTGATCGCATCCGGCCGTGCCGGCGGAAATGGGTGAGCCCAAGAGATCACATGGTCAGCGCACCCGCCGGGCCAGGACCTGCCCCGGCCAGGAGCCGGAGACGAAACGGTCGGTGGAGGTGAAGCCGTTGCGCTCGTAGAACGCGACCAGTTCGCCCCCGCCGCCTGCCCAGCAGTCGACCCGCAGCAGTTCCACTCCGGCCCGCCGGGTCTCCTCGGCGGCATGGGCCAGCAGCGCCGCACCGATGCCCCGACCGGCGTACCGCCGGTCGGAGACCAGCAGCCGGACGTACCGCTCGGGTTCCGTGGCCGGCGCGATCGGCATCTGCGGGCTGGGACCGCAGTCCAGCACCATGGCTCCGACGGGCGTGCCGTCCCACTCGGCGATGTACGGCACGTTCTCGGTCGTGTACCGCTCGACGCGCTCCACGCCGCCCGGCTTCTGTGAATACGGTGTCGTGCCCCACTGCTCGGTGTTGCCACGACCGTTCATCCAGACGACCGCGGAGTCGAGCATGTCCAAAATGGCCGGTGCGTCGGCCAGGCCGCCCGGTCGGATCTTTATGCCATGCGTGGTGTCGTTCATGGCGGAAGCCTAAGCAGGTATCCGCCTGCACCCGTCGTTCTCGCCCTGCACCTAGCGGGCCGATGCGCTCGGCACGTCGCCGTGCTGTGCCTGCTTGATGCGCTCGACCGTCATCCTGGTCACCGCCATGAGGCGGTCCGGGGGGATGTTCGTTCCCTGCTTCCAGGTGTACTTGATGCTGGCGATCACCGCCCCCTGGCGGGCGTGGAATCCGCGGCCTTCCCAGGAGCCGTCCGCCAAGATCTCGAAGCCCTCGATCCGGTCGCCGGGAGGGTTCTTCCCCACCTCGCCCCCGGTCCCGTCGCCGACGAAGAGCGCCTCGGCCGCCTTGGCCGTGGGGAAGGAGATGAGCCGCACCGAAAGCTCTTGGTCGCGGGCGTTGGTGTACGCGGCGAGTCCGAAGGCGACGGCCTGGGAGCACCACGCGGACGGCCATTGCTCGGACCGGCAGATGGCGGTGTCGTGGGAGTCCCACGCCTTCCTGGTGCGGGACTGCGAGACGTCCGCAGGGACGCTGAACCGATCCGGCAGCGCGGGCTCGAGCCGGCCCGTGTCCAGGACCACATCGGCCGATGGAAGCGGTACGGGCTGCTGGGCGGGGCCCGCCACCGGACCGGAACCGGAACCGGAACCGTTGGCGCAGCCGGTGGTCAGCGTCGTCGTCGCCAGGGACAACGCCAGGGAGGCGATCACGGCGCGCGCAGCCGTGATTTGTCGGTGTACATGCATGATCACCAACCATGGCGAGCGGTCACGTCACCGCACCGGCGTCACCGGGCCAGGCGGCCCAGCAGGGCCGCCGACGCGGTGATGCCCGCAAGGGCCGCCAGGAGCAGCACGAGACAGTCCGTGCCGAGATGGGCCGGGGTGCCGATCAACAGCCCGCGCAGGGCGTCCACCTGGTAGCTGAGGGGGTTCGCCTTGCTGACCGCCTGCAGCCAGCCGGGCATGAGGGCCAGTGGGTACAGGGCGTTGGAGCCGAAGAACAGCGGCATGGTGATGGCCTGACCGATGCCCATCAGCCGGTCACGGGTCAGCACGATCCCCGCGATCGTCATCGACAGGCACGAGAAGAACGCCGAACCGAGCACCACGATCACCGCGGCGACCAGCAGGCGCAGCGGATTCCAGGTCAGGGCGACGCCCATGAGTGCCGCGATCACCACGACCACCGCGCCCTGGACGACGGCCTTGACGCCGGCGGCGAACGCCTTGCCGGCCACCAGCGCCGTCCGTGGCGTGGGCGTGACCAGGAGCTTGGTGAGGACCCCGGAGTCCCGCTCCCAGATGATCATGATGCCGTAGAAGATGGCGACGAACATCGCGGACTGGGCGATGATCCCCGGCGCCAGATAGTCCACGTACGGGACGTTCCCGGTGGGAATGGCCTTGATCCGGCTGAACGTCTGCCCGAAGATCAGCAGCCACAGGACGGGCTGGACGGCACGCGTGTACAGCTCCGCCCGGTCGTGGCGCAGCTTGCGCAGCTCGACCACGCACAGGGCTACGACGCGCGCCGGCAGGACCCGCCACCCCCTGCGGGCGGGCGGTGGGCGGAGCAGCAGCGCGTACTGCTGCTCGACGGACCCCGCGCCGTCAGCCGACGCGGGAGGCGGTGCGGCGGGTACGGCGGACATCACCGAACTCCCCTCGCTGGTCCTCGAAGCCGGCCAGCTCGCCGCCGGCGACATGACGGAAGACGTCCTCCAGGGACGGCAGGGCACCCTCGCCCTCCCCGCTCCCGTCCCCACTGGCGCGGCGGTCGGCCAGGAGCCCGCGCTTGAGCTCCTCGGGCGTGCCCAGCGCCCGTACCTTCCCCCGGTGCAGCAGTGCCAGGCGGTCGCAGCGCCGGTCGGCCTCCTCCATGGAATGCGTGGTGACCAGCACCGTCATCCCCGTGGCGGCCCTGATGCCGGCGATGCGCTCCCAGATGTTGCCGCGCGCGATCGGGTCCAGGCCGATCGTCGGCTCGTCCAGCACCAGCAGTCGCGGCGCGCTGACGAGCGCCTGGGCCAGCTCCAGCAGGCGCACCATGCCGCCCGAGTACGTCGCCGCCAGCCGGTCGGCCGCGCCGGCGAGCCCCACCGCCTCCAGCGCCTGCTCCACCCGCTCGTGCCGCTCGCGGCGCGGGACGTCGAAGACCCGGGCGAACAGGTCGACGTTCTCCCGGCCCGTCAGCCCGCCGTCGGCGGACAACTGCTGCGGCACGTACCCCAGCAGCCGTCGCACCGTCATCTTCCGGTGGGAGACGTCCCGCCCGAAGATCTCGATCACGCCCGGGGGCACGGGCAGCAGCGTGGTGATCGACCGCAGCGTCGTCGTCTTGCCCGCGCCGTTCGGGCCGAGCAGCCCGAAGACCTCGCCCGGCTCGACGCGCAGGTCCACGCCGTCGACCGCCCTGGTCCGACCGAAGGAGTACGTCAGCCCGGTGCAGCGGACGGCCGCCACGCCGCCCTCGGTGCTCCCGCCCTCGGTGCTCATGGCGCCTCCTCCTCGCGCAGCGCGTCCGCGAACCGGCGCAGGGCGGGAAGTGCCGCCGCCACGGCCGCCCGGTCCTGCGCCGGCAGCGCACCCATGCCCTCGCGGAACAGCGACGCGCGCCGCTCCTGCCAGTCCCGCAGCCGCCTCGCGCACGCGGCCGTGGGGAACAGGGCCGCCGCACGGCCGTCCCGCGGGTCGCTCTCCCTGCGCAGGAAGCCGTCCGCGACCAGCCCGTTGACCAGGGTGCTCACCGAGTTCGCGGCCAGGCACAGCTCCTTGGCCGCCCCGGACACCCCGATGCCGGGCCGCGCCGACACCACGCGCAGCAGCTCGGCCTCGGCTCCCCGCAGCCGCGGCACCGGCATGGACTGCCACAGCCTGCGCCGGGCCAGCCGGTGGATCCCCGCCACGAGCCCGGCGAGCTCCTCGGCCGTGCCTTCCACAACATCCGCACCCTTTGCGGGCATACCATCATTTTAGCTCTGGGTGCGAGCTATCGGGCACTGCTGTGCGAGGGCGTTGTGCGAGAGCCACGGCCAGCCCGTTCAGGCGCAGCCGCGTGCCGCCACGCACATGCAGCAGATCGTCGCTCCCGTCGCCTGCCGGCGCGACGAAGGCGACCTGCTCCGTCCAGGTCAGCACGGTCTCGTCGGCACCGGCATCGGCATCGGCGCGCAACTCGACGGTGACGAGCGAGGTCCAGCGCAGCACCCCGTCCACGTGCGACTCGTAGACGTACACGATGCGCGTATCGGGAACGATGTCAAGGTACCGCGACCAGTACGCCAGCTGCTGCGGCTCCATGGCGAAGGTGGCGAAAGTGCTGGAGGCGGTCTCACCGCCACCGACGCGGAAGTCGTGCTCGTACGTCGCCCCGCTGCCCGGCAGCCTGAACCACCGCCGCCGCACCTCGGCGTCGGCGAAGGCGCGGAAGACGTCGCCGGGGGCCGCGGACAGGCGCAGGCTCACCGCGAACGTGTCGTGCAGGACCGCGCCATCCTGCTGTATCGCATGGTCTCGGTTGTCGGTCATGAATGCATCATCCCGCCTGCACCCGGCGGGCCCGCGGGCGCGTCCGGGCGTGCAGGGTCGCGCGCAGGGGAACGGTCGGCTGGAGGAGGAGACCGGGGTAGGGGGTGACGGGGCCGGGGGTCACGTCGAGGCGGAAGCGCTGGGCCACGGTCGCCAGCACGAGGGCCGCCTCCACCTGGGCGAACCGCGCCCCCAGACAGGTGCGCTGGCCGCCGCCGAAGGGGAACCAGGCGTGGTCCGGCACGGGCGCCGGGGCCGCCGGGTCCCAGCGTTCGGGGCGGAAGGCGGCGGGGTCGGGGAACCAGCGCGGATCCCGGTGGGTGGTCCACTGGCTGCACCACACGATCGTCCCGGGGCGTACGCGCGCGCCGCCGAGCGTGGCGGACGGGCCGGCGACGGCCGGGATCAGCCAGGCGGGCGGGTACAGCCGCAGCGCCTCCTTGACCACCCACCGGGTCCACGTCAGCTCCTCGTGGTCGTCGATGGCCGGCGGCCGTCCGCCGAGCACCCGATCGAGCTCCTCCTCGAGTCGCGCCCGGGCGGCCGGGTGGGTGGACAGCAGGTACCAGATCCAGGTCAGCGCGGTGGAGGTGGTCTCCTGGCCGGCGGCCCAGAGCGTGACCGCCTCGTCGCGCACCTCCCGGGCGCTCAGCGGCCGGCCCTGCTCGTCGCGGGCCCGCAGCAGCCGGGTCAGCAGGTCGTCGCGGCCGGCGGCGCCGGCCGGGTCGGCGCGGCGGGCGGCGATGAGGCGGTGGATCTCGGCGTCGATGGCGGCGACGGCCCGCAGGACCCGGCGGCGCGTGGGGGTGGGCACCCACCCGGGCAGGAAGAGGGTGGGGCTGCGGATCTCGTCGCCCGCCGCACGCTGGGCGACCCCCATGGCATCGCCCAGCGTGCGGGCCCGGCGGCCCAGATCGTTGCCGAACAGGGTGCGCAGGACGATCCGCTGGGTGATCAGCGACATCTCCCGGTGGACGTCCACCGACTGCCCGTCCCGCCAGCCGTCGGCCGCCGCACCGGCGCAGTCCGTCATGACGGCGGCGTACGCGCGGACCTGGCGCGGGCGGACCGTGGGCTGGACGAGGGCCCGCTTGCGGCGCCACTGCGCACCCCGGCTGAGGATGACGCTGTGCCCGGTCACCTGCCGGAACACCCAGCCGATCTCCAGCGTTTCGAACGTGACCTCGACCGCGCCGAGGAGCTCGGCGATGTGCTGCGGGTGGAAGAGGAACAGGCCGCGCCGCGGACCGAGCGACCAGCTCACCACGTCGCCGTGCTCGTCGCGCAGACGTTCCAGGAACCCCAGCGGGTCCCGGCCGAACGCGGGCAGGTTCCCCAGCAGCGGCAGGCCGCGCGGGCCGGCGACGGGACGGACGGGCGGAACGGCGGGGGCGGCCATGACGGGTGCCTTCCGGGCTGCGCGAGGACATCACTGCACACGCCGATTCGCCATTCCGGGCAAAACGCCGTGATGGGTACAAGTGATGACTACCCGTCCACCGCCGCACCTCATACCCGACATTCCGTGCCGGGGGAAACGCGGTCAGGTCAGCCGGCGCACAAAGACGTCCCCGGTGTCATTGGTGTCTCCCGTAACCAGGTTCCCCGCCCAGCTCTCGAAGGCCACCACGCGCCCCGACCGGTCGACGGAGGTCCCGCCCGCGAGGCCGTCGGCCCCCGTGCCGTCCGCGGCGACGTCGATCCGCTCGACGGCACCGGTACGCAGGTCCCGCGCGTACACCGCCGAGAACTCGCCGGCGCCGCCCGGCAGGAGATTGTGCGCCCAGGAGGTGAAGAACACCCGGCGGTGGTCGGCGCCCATCACCACCGCGGAGGTGTGGCCGTCGGCCGGGGCGCCGTCGGGGGCCAGGCTGACCATCCGGGTGACGCCCGCGCGCAGGTCCTTGGCGTAGCACTGCTGGACCGTGCCGGTGTAGCCGGTCACGATGCCGGGCGTGGAGGAGCAGAAGAGCGCATACCGCCCGTCCGGAGTCAGGCTGCGCTCGGTCACCACGGCCGCCGGCGTGCCGTCCTGCCGCTGGGCGGCGGGCCGGGTGCGCCCGGTGCGCATGTCGTGCACGTAGAAGCTGGTGTCCCGCGGTGCCGGCCGCGGGCCGCCGGCCGTCCCCAGATTGTCGGCCACCGACAGGAAGCCGACCTCGCTGCCGTCGGCACTGATGACCGGCAGGTGGGAGAAGCCGTCGGCCGCAGCGCCGTCGGAGGCGACGCTGACCCGCCGGGTCGTGTGCCGTACGCGGTCGTGCACGTACACCTGATACTCGCGCTTGCCCCCGCCGGGGACGAGGTCGGTCCGCGGGGAGTCGAAGGCGACATAGCGGCCGTCGGCGCTGATGACCGGATTGCCGGCACCGCCCGGTCGGCCGTCGTCCAGGAGCGGTTCGGTCCGGCCGGTGGCCCGGTCACGCACGTAGAGGTGCTTGTCCACGACATGCCCGGGGCCCATCTCCTCGGCGGCGGACGCGAAGACGACGTACCGTCCGGTGGCGCTGAGGGAGTACTCGTACACCCACCGCAGATCCGGGTTGTCGTCCTCGGACACGTTCGCCCGCTCCACAGCGCCGGTCCGAAGGTCCTTGAGGTAGAGATGCCTGCCGCGCGGGGTGCCGGGCACGAATACGCTCGCCCGCGTCAGGAAGGCGACGTGGCGGCCGTCCGCGGTGATCGCGGGGGTATGGGACGCCACGTCGGCCTGCGTGCCGTCCGCGGCCACGCTCACCCGCTCCGTCCGCGGGCGCGGCTGCTGCCCGCCGGAGGCGGCGGCCGGCACCGCGGCCGCCGCCCAGGTCGCCAGTGCCGCCGTCAGGAACACCCATCGTCTCGAACGCCGCATGATTCCCCCACACCGTGCGCCAGTCGTACGTTCCGGGGCGCAGCCAATCCGCTGCGGGGCGGCGCGGGCAAGACGACAACGGGCCACGATGCCCCCGCACCTCGCCGCCTCAGCGGAACCATCGCGGATCGAGCGCCATGGTCTCCAGCCGCTCCGGGCCCAGCGGCGGTTCCGGACGCGTCACCGGGCCGCTCTCCGCGTACGAGTTGATCTCGCGGACGAGAACGCGGCGGCCGTCCGGGCGCAGCGTGTCGACGGACCGGACGACGGCGGAGCCGCCCTTCTCCGAGGGCGCGCGGGTGGCCTTGACCCGGGTGCCGTCGGGGAGGGTCCGGCTGCGGCAGTCGGCGTCGTCGGAGCCCGACGGGCAGTCCATCTGCCCGGCCAGCAGGTCGGTCATGCCCTGCTGCACATCCGCCTCGATCATCGCCTTGCCGTGGCCGTCGTCGTAGACCAACTGAACGAGGCCGGCGTCGGCGTTGCGGTCCGTGATCCGGCCGCCCGGCGGCAGCAGCGACGTCAGGACCTCGGTCAGGTGCTCGCCCGCAACGCCCTGCTGCCGGGGCGCGCCGGAGGCCGGGGCCGGCACGGCGGCGACCGCCTTGCGCCAGGCCGGGCTGCGGACGATCGCGGCCAGTTGCTCCAGGCCGAGCACCGGTTCGGCGCCGCTGTCCGATCCCTTCTCCTCGCCGCCCCCGAACTCCTGCAGGAACAGCACCGCGCCGTCCGGGGTGACCAGCTCGGCGTACCAGCGCCGCTGGCCGGTGTTGCCGCTGGGATGGGTGAAGGACTTGGTGGTGTGGAGCACGGAGCCGTCGGGCAACGTGCGGGCCTCGCACTGGTCGTACGGCCGTACCTGCACGGGAAGACAGCCGTCCGGCCGGTCGCCGGGGGCCTGGCGGTGGACGGCGATGTCGATGCCGGAGCTGCCGCGCGCGTTCGTGTAGGTGAGCTTGGCGGCCGGGGCCGACCTGCCCGAGCCGTCCGAGCCGGTGCCCGACGTGCCCGAGACCGTCCCGTCCTTCGGCAGCAGGCTCTTCAGCGTCGCGACCATCTCCTCCCCGCCGACCGGCGTGGCGGCCGGCCGCGCGGTGCCGGACGCCGCGGGGGAGACGTCCCGGGGGGCCGCCGCCCCACCGGCCCCGCCGGTGCCCAGGAGCGTGCCGCCGAGCGCGACCAGCGTCAGCGCGGCGCACCCCGCACCGACCTGGAACGCGCGCACCCGGCGCAGCCGGCGGCCCCGCGCGGTCGCGCGGTCGACCAGGTCGGGGGAGTGCGGGGGACAGACGCGGACCGCGTCCTCGAAGGCGGCGGGCAGCCGCCGCTCGAACGTGTCGTCGTGGTGGTCGAGGGACATGGGGGACAGCTCCGTTCGTACGTACGGCTCGTACAGGCGGTGAGAGGGACGACGGCGGGCCCTAGCGGGCCGCGAGCTCGGACAGCTCGTCGCCGAGCAGCTCGCGCAGGCGCTGCAACGCCCGCAGGCTGCGCACGCGCACCGCTCCCTGGGAGAGCTTCATGGCCGCGGCGGTCTCCTCCACCGTGCGGTCCTCCCAGTAGCGCAGCACCAGCACGGCACGGTCCTTGGCGGCCAGCCGCGCCAGGCCGTCCAGCAGTGTCAGCCGCAGCGCCGCGTCGTCGGCGTGCCCGGCGGCGTCCGGGAACCAGTCGCTCGGCCGCTCGCCGGAGCTGCGCAGCCGCCGGTGCGAGAGGAACGTGCGCACCAGCACGGTGTGCGCGTAGGCGACGGGCGCATGGTTGCGGTTGATCCGCCGCCACGACCGGAACATCTTGGCGAGGGTCTCCTGGACCAGGTCCTCCGCGAGGTGCCAGTCGCCACCGGTGAGCAGGCACGCCGTACGGAACAGATAGCCGCTGCGCGCGGTCGCGAACTCCAGGTAGTCGCCGGGTGCTTCCCCCACCGTGTTTCCTTCCGTGATCTGACGTCACTCCATACACGCGGTGGGAAGCGGGTCGCGTTACACGCACATGTCACGCGACCCGCGAAAGCGTCATGCCCCCGACGGGGCTGCACGATCCGCCGGACAGGCCCTAGAGGATGACCTGGTCCGCTCCCGCCTCCAGCCGGGCGATCGCCGCACGGCAGGCATCGGTGAAGCGGCGGAAGGCGACGTTGGTGCTCTGCCCCCGCCCCTGGCGGGTGAAGGTGCCGAACAGGCTCCGCCGCAGCTCGGTGGTGAGCTCCAGCTGGGCGCCCTTGCCCAGCAGGGTGCGGTTGCAGATGTTCTGCGGGTCGTCGCCGTCGAGGGCGGAGATCTTCGTGCCGTCGACGGTCTGGAAGCCCGCGGCTGCCAGCTCCTGCTGCAGGTGGCGCCGGAAGTCGGCGTTGCGGCCGCCGATCACCACCGCCTCGGGGCGGGAGGCGGGGGCACCGGCCTGGGCGGCGGTGCAGCCGTGCAGGCTCAGCACGTTGAGGCTGCCGGCGGCCATGGCCCGGGCGACGCGGTCGTCGCAGTTGCGGGAGGTGACGTGCAGCTCGTCGTTGTCCTTGCTGCGCAGGCCCTCGAACATCCAGTAGTCGTGGACGGCCCCGTCGGCCTGCATCGGCTCCAGCGTGGCCGGGTGGTAGCCGGCGACGGCCAGGCACAGCTCGGACGTACCGGCCTCGATGCCGCCGCCGTGCAGGGCCATGACGGTCGTGCGGGCGAAGGGGAAGCGCCCCTCGAGGCTCGCGTCGGCCATCTCGTGCCGCTTGTAGCGGCGCGCGTAGTCGGTGCCCTCGCCGTTCGGGAGCCGGGTGTACAGGTCGGTGTTGGACGCGAAGTGGTCATCGGCGCCCGTGGCGTGGGCGGTTCCCGTGCCGAGCGCGGTGAGCAGGGGCGCTGCGGCGGTCGCCGCCGCGAGGGCGGCGAGGATCGTCCTCCGGCTGGCACGGGACGGGGGCGGCGTCGGCTGGGACATACGGCTCCATCGGGTTTGTTTGGCCGGTTATCAACCGTCGAGTCTCTCGTCGGCGGTGACCGGGCGTCAAACAAATGTTCAGTACTTGTCCTGTGCCGCGGTTCAGGGCCGCGAGCACGGCGCACGACACCGCCGCCAGGACCCGGCGGGGCAAGGGCGGCGACGTGCGTGCGGCCGCGGATCGAGACGCAGGCCCTGCCCTGAACACACCGGCGTGATCCACAATCGTTCCAGGAGAAGTGATCGACGAAAGGTGTGCCCGTTGTCCCCCGAAGAGATAGTCGACGGCCAGCTCGCCGCCTACAACGCCCGTGACCTGGAGGCGTTCCTCGGCTACTACGCCCCGGACGTCCCCGTGCACGCCTTCCCGTCCGGCGAGGTGCTGACCGACCGTTCGGGCCCGGCCTTCCGGGAACGCTACGCCGCCCTCTTCGACGCGAGCCCGCACCTGCACGCCGAACTCGTCTCGCGGGTCGTCCACGGCCGGCTCGTGATCGACCAGGAGGTCGTCACCGGTTTCCTGGGCGACGGTGTGCGCACCGCGGTCGCCCTGTACGAAGTCGGCGCCGACCGCATCGAGAAGGTCTGGTTCGCGGTCTGACCGCGCAGCACACGCCCCCACCACCACACGTCGAAAGGACCCACCACCCGTGATCGTCGTCGCCGGGGAAGCCCTCATCGATCTCGTCCCCGCCGGGCCCGCAGCCGACGACGAGCTGCCCGCCCTGCTGCCCCGGCGCGGCGGCGGCCCCTACAACACCGCCCTCGCCCTCGCCCGCCTCGGCTCCCCGGCCGCCTTCTGCTCGCGGCTGTCCACCGACCACTTCGGCGAGGCCCTCCTGCGCGCCCTGACGGCGGACGGCGTGGACACCTCCCTCGTCCAGCGCGGCCCCGAGCCCACCACCCTGGCGGTGGCACACGTCGGTGACGGCGGCTCCGCCACGTACACCTTCCACGCGCAGGGCACCGCGGACCGCCTCTTCCGGCTCCCGGCCGCCCTGCCCGCCACGGCGCGCGCCATCGCCTTCGGCACCTGCTCCCTCGTCCTGGAGCCGGGGGCCACCGCCTACGAGGAGCTGATGCGCCGCGCCTTCGACAGCGGCCTGTTCACCGCACTCGACCCGAACATCCGGCCCGGCCTCGTCCCCGACCCCGCCGCCCACCGGGCCCGTTTCCGCTCCTGGCTGCCCCGCACCACCCTGCTCAAGCTCTCCGAGGAGGACGCGGCCTGGCTCGCGCAGTCCACCGACACCGCGGCCGCCGTCGAGGAGTGGCTCGCCTCGGGCCCGTACGCCGTGGTCCTCACCCGGGGCGGCGCCGGCCTGACCGTCCGCACCCGCGACGGCCTCGAGGTGTCCGTCCCCGGGACGGAGGTGGACGTCGTGGACACCATCGGGGCGGGCGACACCGTCAACGCCGCGCTGCTGCACCGCCTCGACCACCACGGCGCCCTCACCGGCCCACCCGCCCTGGACGCGGACCAGTGGCACGACGTCCTCTCCTTCGCCGCCCGCGCCGCCGCACTGACCTGCTCCCGGGCCGGCGCCCAGCCGCCGTACGCCCGTGAACTGGCGGACGGGCAAGCTCCGGTCGGGCGCTGAGCGCGCCCGCGCCTCGGCGGGATTGTCGGTGCCCCCTGCCATGCTGGGACCCGACGCGCTCCTGCGGCCGGAAGGACACCCCATGCTGACGTCCACCCATGTCCCCGGCGGGCCGGCCTGGCTCGACCTCGGCACCCCCGACCTCGACGCCGCCATCTCCTTCTACGGCGCGGTCCTCGGCTGGGAGTACGCCTCGGCGGGCCCCGCCGTGGGCTACGGCTTCTTCCGCCTGGACGGCCGAACGGTCGCCGGCGTCGGACCGCTGACGGAGGAGGGGGCCGGCCCGGCCTGGACGGTGTACTTCCGCACGGAGGACGCCGACGCCACGGCGAGGGCCGTGGAGCAGGCGGGCGGCGAGGTCCGCATCCCGCCGGGAGACGTCTTCACCGCCGGCCGCATGGCCGGGTTCACCGACCCCACCGGCGCCGAGTTCGCCGTCTGGCAGGCCGGTGACGTGGCGGGGATGGACCTGGTCAACGCCCCCGGCTCGACCAGCTGGGTCGAGCTGTACACCACGGACCTGGCGGCGGCGAAGGCGTTCTACCGCGCGGTCCTGCCGTGGGACACCCGCGACCTGCCGGTGGGCGGCGACCTCGCCTACAGCATTGCCGGGCCCGCGGGCGGGGGAGTGGACACCATGCACGGCGGCCTCATGCAGCTGCCCGCGGAACACCTGGCCGCGGGCTCCCGCTCCGAATGGCACCCCTACTTCGAGGTCGCCGACTGCGACGCCACCGTGGCGGCGGCCACGGAGCACGGCGCCACCGTCATCATCCCGGCCATGGACGCCCCCGGCATCGGGCGCATGGCCATGTTCCTCGACCCCGTCGGAGCCCCGTTCGCGGTCATCACGAGCGTCGACGCCTGACGAGCCGCCCGTGCCGCAGCGCCCGCCCGGCGTAGGGTGGGACGCGTGTGCGGTCGATACGTCTCCACTCGCGCTCCGCAGGATCTGGCCGGCCTGTTCCGGGTGACGTCCTGGGAGCCGCAGGAGGCCCTGGCCCCGTCCTGGAACGTCGCGCCGACCGACGACGTGTGGTCTGTCCTGGAAAGGACGGACCGGCACACGGGCGAGGTGGTGCGGCGGCTGCGACCGCTGCGGTGGGGCCTGGTGCCGTCGTGGGCGAAGAGCCTGGACACCGGCGCAAAGATGATCAACGCCAGGGCCGAGACGGTGGCGCAGAAGCCGGCGTACCGCAGCGCGTTCGCCAAACGCCGCTGCCTGCTGCCGGCCGACGGCTTCTACGAATGGGTGTCCGTGCCGGCCACGGGGAGGACCAAGGCGTACAAGCAGCCGTACTTCATCACCCCCACCGACGGCCGGGTCATGGCGATGGCCGGGCTGTACGCATGGTGGCGCGACCCCGGCGTCCCGGACGACGACCCGGCCGCATGGGTGGCGACGTGCACCGTCATCACCACCGAAGCCACCGACGCCGCCGGCCGGATCCACCCCCGCATGCCCCTGGCCGTCGCACCGGACGACTGGGACACCTGGCTCGACCCCGCTCACGACGAGCCCGCCGAGCTCCACGCGCTGCTGACCACGCCGGCCGCCGGTCACCTCGACGCCCGCGCGGTGTCCACGGCCGTCAACAACGTCCGCAACAACGGCCCGCATTTGCTGGACCCGGCCGACAACCAGTGAGGCCGACACCGTCCCGGACCAATTGAGGGACCGTGCGAGGATCGCCGCGTGAACGATCTGTGCTTCCGCCTCGCCGACGACACCGACCTCGCCGCTCTGGTGCGCCTGCGCGACGACGCGGCCCGGTGGATCCTGGCCCGGGGCGTCAGCGACCAGTGGCGGCCCGGCGAGCTGGACGCGGACCACTTCCGCCGGGTCATGGACGGCGGGGAGGTGTGGCTCGCGCAGGCCGCCGGCCGTGTGGTCGGGGCCTGGGAGCTGTGGTGGCAGGACGAGGACGCCTGGGGCCCGCAGCCGCCGACGGCCGGCTATGTGCACCGGCTCATGGTCGACCACGGCAGCGTCGCACCCGGAACGGGACGCCGGCTCCTGCAGGCCGCGGAACACCGCGTGGCCGAGGCGGGCAGGACGCTGGTGCGTCTGGACTGCCTCGCCGGCAACGCACGCCTGAACGCCTACTACCTCGGCGCCGGCTACCGGGCCGTCGGCCGCAAGGAGGGCAAGCCGCAGCCGGGCGGTGCGCCGAAGTCGTTCACGCTTCTCGAGAAGCCCGTGCCGGCGCCGGCCGGCCGTCGATGAGCCCGGTCAGTCCGTCCAGCATCGAGGTCAGGCCGAGTTCGAAGACCTCGTCGAGATCGAGGTCGTAGCCCTCTTCACCGAAGGCGCCGATCACTTCGGTGAACGTGGGGTAGGCGCCGGACGCCATGAGGGAGTCGAAGGCCGCCGACTGGGCGTCCATCCACTGCTCCTCCGACATCCCGGTGGCGCGCCGGGCCCGGTCCTCGCGCTCCAGGTGGACGGCCGTGCCCTGGACGTAGCTGTAGAGCAGCACGTTGATGTTGAACATGGCGGCCGGGGCCAGGCCGTGACCGTCGAGGGCGCCGAGCATCCACTCCGAGTAGGCGATCAGGTTCGGCACGGCCACCGGGCGGGTCAGGGGAGCGATCCGGGCCAGCCACGGGTGGGCGCGGTGCAGGGCCCACAGCGTCCGGGCGCCGGCTTCGAGACGGCCGCGCCAGTGCGGCGGCGCGTCGACGGGGTACGACGCCTCGGCCAGGACGGCGTCGGCCATGAGCAGGAGGAGATCCTCCTTGCCGGTGACGTGGCGGTAGGGCGACATGGCCGCGACACCCAGCCGGGCGGCGATCGTCCGCATCGACAGTGCGGCGATCCCGTCCTCGTCGGCGATCGCGATCGCCGCCCGCACGATGCGCTCCCGCGTCAGCTCGCCGTCGGCAGCGGGCGCAGTGGCCGGCGCACCCTGCGGTACGGGCGCGGCGGCGGCGCGTCCCGGGCGGGCCGCCACCACCGTGCCGGCCCGTGGCCGCGCCTCGACCAGGCCTTCCTGGCGCAGGGCCGTCAGCACCTTGGTGGCGGTGGCCAGGGCGACGTTCCACTCCTTGGCGATCTGCCGGGTGGACGGCACGCGGTCCCCCGGGGCGAGTTCACCCTCCGCGATGCGGCGGCGGAGCTCGGCGGCGATGCGCAGGTACGGCGGCAGCTGGTGGTCGGCCACGGATCGATCCCCTTCCCTCTGTCCTAGTACAGATTAGCGCGCAATCCAGGCCGTCCCTTGTTCCATGCTGTGCGTACGCTGTACATTCAGTGGCGTACGGCGTAGCCACGGCCGCGACGGCCATGACGCCCACGACCAAGGAGCATCCCGTGAAGAACGTCCTCGTTTCCGGTGCGAGCATCGCCGGCCTCACCCTCGCCCACTGGCTGCGCCGCAGCGGATTCGCCGTCACCGTCGTCGAGCGCGCACCGGACGTCCGCCCGGGCGGCCAGGCCATCGACGTACGCGGCGTCGCCCTGGACGTCCTGGACCGGACGGGCATCCTCGGCGAGGCCCGCGACCTGCGGACCCGCATGCGCGGCATGTCGATGCTCGACGCGCGGGGAGTGGAACAGTGGCGCTCCACCGAAATGACCTACAGCAGCGGCCGACTGGACAGCGACGACATCGAGCTGCTGCGCGACGACCTCGTCGGGCTCCTGTACCGGCAGGCCCGCGAGGCTGGCGTGCAGTTCCTCTTCGACGACTCCACAGCCGCACTCGACGACCAGGACGGCGCCGCCCTGCGGGTGGGCTTCGAGCGGGGCGCGGACCGCACGTTCGACCTCGTCCTCGGCGCCGACGGACTGCACTCGAAGGTCCGGCAGCTCGCCTTCGGACCCGAGGACCAGTTCATCCGCCACCTCGGCGCCTACGTCACGGTCTTCAGCACCGACAACTTCCTCGACCTGGACAACTGGCAGATCTGGCTCGACGACGAGGCCGCCACCTACTGCGTCTACCCGGTGCGCGACAACCGCGAGATACGGGCCACGCTGGGCTTCCGCTCCGAGCAGCCCCTCGCCTACGACCACCGCGACACCGAGCAGCAGAAGGCCCTCATGACCGCCGGCCTCGCCGGCACCGGCTGGGAGACGCCGCGCCTGCTCCAGGCCATGCGCCGGGCACCCGACTTCTTCTTCGACTCGATGGCCCAGATCCACATGGACCGCTGGTCTCGCGGACGCGTCGCGCTGGCCGGCGACGCGGGCTACTGCGCCTCCCCGCTCTCCGGCCAGGGCACGAGCCTGGCCCTGGTGGGCGGATACGTCCTCGCCGACGAACTCGCCCGGGCCCAGGGCGACCACACCGTCGCCTTCGCCCGCTACGAGGAGCGCATGCGCCCCTTCGTCGCCCTCAACCAGGCCCTCGCTCTGGAGAACCAGGGCGGCACACCGGCCGACGAGTCACTGGAGAAGGCCAAGAACGCCCTCACGCTCGACGCCTGACACCGCCGCGGTGCAACGACCGGCCGGTCGCCCTCACCCCTGTGCCCGCAGCCAGGCAAGAACCTGCTCGGCGTGCTCGCCCGGTGGGAAGACCGGATGGAAGACGTGCTCGATCACACCGTCGCGCACGATCAGCGTCAGCCGCTTGTACAGCGTCAGCCCACCGGCCTCGAACGTGGGCAACCCGAGCGCCCGGGCCAGCTGCCGCCCGGGGTCGGACAGCATCTCGAACGGCAGCCGGAGCCGCTCGACGACCTCGCACTGATAGGCGGTGTCCTGGCTCGACAGGCCGTACACGCCGTCCGCGCCGGCGGCGAGCAGGTCCTGGTGGTGGTCGCGGAACCCGCAGGCCTGCGGGGTGCAGCCGCGCGCTCCCGGAATGGAGTCCCAGCCCTCGGGCAGGTCGGCGTCGGGACGACCGGTGAGCGGGTAGACGTAGAGCACGGTCCGGCCCGCCCCGAGCGCGTCGAGCCCGATCGTCTTCCCGCCGGTCCCCTGCAGTTCCAGGCGCGGCATCGTCATGCCGGGCAGATGCGCGGCCGCGCCGTCGTCCAGGGGGACCGGCGGGGTGGCGGGCACATGCGCGTGGTCGGGCATCGGGTGGTCTCCTTCGTCGATCGGTGCAGCGCACATCGGTGAAGTGCGCATCGGTGCAGCGCGGCTGTTGCGGTGGGCGGCATCCCGCAGGTGCGCCATCAGCAGCGTCCGGCGGGCGGTGAGTCCCTCGATCCTGTGCGTGAGGTCGTCGATGGCGTCCCGGTAGCCGGCCAGCGAGGCCGGGCAGTCGTCGGCGTGCCGGTGGCCGGCCGTCAGACAGTCCAGGAACGGCCGGGTGCCCTCGACAGGGATGCCGAGCCCGCTGAGCGCCCGGATCTCCCGTGCGAGCCGGACGTCCTCCTGCGTGTAGTCCCGGTAGCCGTTGGCCAGCCGCTCGGGCGCGAGCAGCCCCAGCGATTCGTAGTACCGCACGGCCTTCGTCGTCACGCCCGCCCGGCGGGCCAGTTCACTGATGCGCATGCCTCTCACCTCGAAGGACGTTAAACCTTGCCCTGGAGGGCAAGGTCAACCCCGAGATGGGGAAGCCCTCACGAGGACCGCTCACACGTCGCGGCGCCTCACGACGAACACGGCCAGTACGACCGCGACCAGCGGCCACAGCACGTACACGAGCCACGAGCCGGGGACCGTGGCGGTGTAGGCCAGGGAGTCGGGGCCCGGCTCCCAGGTCTCGACCAGGCGCTTCCAGGCGGATGACACCAGCGTGTGCTTGATGTCCGCCGACCAGCGATTGCTCTCCGAGAACATGGTGGGCAGCATCAGCAGGACGAACACACTGGTGACCATGGTCGCTGCGGCGTGCCGCAGCACAACGCCCAGGCCCAGGCCGACCAGTGCACAGACCGGGGCCAGCACCGCGGAGGCCACCAGCGCCCGGACCACCCCGGGGTGGGTGAGCACAACGCCGGCGTGGCGTGTGCTCAGTACGGCCTGGGAGACGAGGAAGGAACCGGTCGAGGTGATCGTGCCGACCGCGGTCCATACGGCGGCGGTGACGGCCGCCTTGGCCAGGACCACCGAGCCCCGGGCGGGTACGGCCACCGTGGTGGTGTGGATCAGGCCGCTGCTGTACTCGCTCACCACGGTGAGGGCGCCGACGCAGCTGGCGACGAGCATCAGCGTCCAGTAGCCGGCCGGCGGATAGGCATCGAAGGGCAGGAATTCGGTGGGGCTGGATTCCGCGGTGCTGTCCGTCGTCGCGGCCACGGCCGCGGACCCGAGGACGAACAGGACGGTGAGCGCGATCGTCCACGGGGTGGAGCGCAGGGACCGCATCTTGATCCACTCGGAGGCGAGCAGGTCGCGGAAGCGGGCGGGCGGTCCTGCGACGGCAGGGTGGGCCGGGGGGACGGAGGAGAGTGCGGTCATCGGGTCTGTCCTGCCAGGTATTCGACGCTGTCGGCGGTGAGTTCCATGAAGGCCGTCTCCAGCGAGGCGGTGCGGGTGGTCAGTTCGTCCACCCGGATGCGGTGCTCGAAGGCGAGTGCGCCGATCCGCTGCGCCGGCAGCCCGGTCACCACGAGCCTCTCGGCACCGGCCGAGCCCTCCGGCCCGACCGAGGCGCCCGCCGCGGTCAGTACGGCCGTCAGCTCGGCGCCCTGCGGCGTCGCCACCACGACACTGCGCCCGGTGCCGCGGGCCGCGAAGTCCTCCACCGACTCCGCGGCGATCAGGCGGCCCCGGCCGATGACGACGAGCTCGTCGGCGGTGTTCTCCATCTCCGACATCAGATGGCTGGAGAGGAACACCGTGCGCCCCTCGGCGGCCAGGCGTCGGAAGAGCCGGCGCACCCACAGCACGCCCTCCGGGTCCATGCCGTTGATCGGCTCGTCGAAGACGAGCACGGGCGGGTCGCCGAGGAGGGCGGTGGCGATGCCCAGCCGCTGCTTCATGCCGAGGGAGAAGCCGCCGATGCGGCGGTCGGCCACCTCGGTGAGGCCCACCTCCTGCAGTACCTCGTCCACCCGGCGCCGCGGGATGGCGTTGCTGCGGGCCAGGGCCAACAGGTGGGCCGCGGCGCTGCGGCCGCCGTGGACCCGACCGGCGTCGAGAAGGGCGCCGACGTGCCGCAGCCCGCGCGGGTGACGGCGGAAGGCAACGCCGCCGACGGTGGCGGTGCCCGTGGTGGGCGCGTCCAGGCCGAGGATCACCCGCAGGGTGGTGGACTTGCCGGCTCCGTTGGGGCCGAGGAATCCGGTGACCCGGCCCGGGCGCACGGTGAAGGAGAGATGGTCGACGGCCGTCCTGCTGCCGTAGCGCTTGGTGAGTTCGTTGACTTCGATCACGACGGCAACACTGCCGGGAGGCGCCCCGCCGGGCATGGGGCCGTGGGCGGCAATCGTGCGGCCGGATTCGCCCCTGGGCGTACGTCCCCGGGCCGATGCCGTGTGGAGGGCGGCCGGTTAGTCTCCCGGCGTGAACACGAGAACGAAGACCGTGGCCTGGGCGGGGGCCGTCACCTACCTCCTTGCGGTGGGCCTGCTGGTGACAGGCGCGCCGCGGGCGTCGGGCACGGTCCACGGTGTCGGGGCACTGCTGGCCGCGAGCCTGCTCCTCGGAGCGGTACGACGGGCGCCGCTGGCGGCGCTGACCGTGGCGCTCCTCGGATCCACCGCCGTGGTGGCCGGCGCACCGAGCTCCGTTCAGCCTGATTCGGGGGGCCGGTTCCTGTCGTACCTGGCGGTGGACCTCGTCCTGGGCTTCGTCGTCGCCACCTGCGCACGGCGGGCCTCGATCGCCGCCGTGGCCGTGTCCTTCGTCGTACAGCTCCTGGTGATCGCCGTCTTCGCGCACGGGGACGCCCTGACCGTCAACGAGATGATCGCCCTCCTGGCGATGGCCGCGTCCTGCACGGCCGGTCTGCTCGCTCGCGAGCGCCGCGAGCACGCGGTGGCACTGCGTGCACAGGAGACAGCCGAGGCCGTGACCGCCGAACGGCTGCGGATCGCACGGGAGCTGCACGACATGGTCGCGCACAGCATCGGCATCGTCGCCATCCAGGCCGGCGTGGGCAGCCGGGTCATCGACACCCAGCCGGCGGAGGCCCGCGAGGCCCTGCGCGTCATCGAGGCCACCAGCAGGCAGACCCTGTCGGGTCTTCGCCGCACCCTGGTGTCGCTGCGTCAGGCGGACGCGGCGACGGCCGCCTCGGGGCGGTCGCCGCTCGCACCCGCGCCGGGGCTGGCCGACATCGAGCGGCTGGTGGCGGCGACGGCCGACGCGGGAGTCCGCGTCGAGGTGCACCGCAGCGGGGAGCAGCGTCCGCTGCCCGCCGACATCGACCTTGCCGCCTACCGCATCGTGCAGGAGGCGCTGACCAACGTGGTCCGCCACGCGGGCACCGGGCAGTGCCGGGTGAGCGTCGACCACGGGGGCGAGGAGCTGTCCGTGGAGGTCGTCGACGACGGGCACGGTGCCACGGGGAACGGCCCGGCCCACGGCTTCGGCATCGTCGGCATGCGCGAGCGCGTCGGCCTGCTCGGCGGTCACCTCAGCGCCGGCCCGCGTCCCGAGGGCGGCTTCCGGGTGGCGGCCCGGCTGCCGCTGCCCGCACCCGTCGGCGTTCCGGCGGAGGCCACCCGATGACCGTCCGTGTCCTGCTGGCCGACGACCAGCCGCTCGTACGGTCGGGCCTGCGCGTGATCATGGCCGACCACCCCGACCTGGAGGTCGTCGGCGAGGCCGCCACCGGCGAGGAGGCGGTCCGGCTGGTCGGCGAGGTCGACCCCGACGTCGTGGTGATGGACATCCGCATGCCCGGCATGGACGGCATCGAGGCCACCCGCCGCATCACGGCCGGCCCGGCGAGCGCCCGCGTCCTGGTCCTGACCACCTTCGACGAGGACGACCACGTCCACGGCGCGCTCCGGGCCGGCGCGAGCGGCTTCGTGGTCAAGGACATGGCGCTGGACGACATCCTCGCGGCGATCCGCGTGGTCGCCGCCGGCGACGCACTGATCGCCCCGGGCGTGACGCGCCGTCTGATCGCGGACTTCGCCGCGCGCCCCGAACCCACCGGTGCCGCGCAGCGCTCCCCACGACCGGTCGAGGGCATCACCGAACGCGAACGGGAAGTGCTGACCCTGGTCGGCCGCGGCCGGTCGAACACCGAGATCGCACAGGACCTCTTCATCACCGTGGCCACCGCCAAGTCCCACGTCTCCCGGCTGCTGGCCAAACTGGGCGCCCGGGACCGCGTCCAACTCGTGATCACCGCCTACGAGGCGGGGCTGGTCACCCCGACCGGCTGACGGGACCCGTACGAACGGACCGGCCGATCACTTGAAGCGGATCTCGCCTCCGGCGAAGAACTTGAGAATGGTCAGGACGGCAACAAGCTGCATCAGGATGTAGGCCACCTGCGCCGAGAAGCTGCGGATCTGGTAGATGGACAACAGGAGCGCCATGCGGTTGGGCCAGAAACGGCGTTCGGAGCGGAAGGTGTCCGCATCCATCGCCAGGCTGGTGAGGGTGAGCACCAGGAGCATGAGGGAGATGGCCACGGCGACGTTGCCGATCTCCTGATTGGTGATGAGGCTGCCGACGATGCCCAGGGCGATGAGCAGGGTATAGGCGACCGTCAGCGCGTACGCCCGGGCGGGCCCGCGACGGCCCGGCAGCAGGCGCCACAGTGCTCCGAGGACCAGGCCCGCACCGGCCCAGACCAACTCCCAGTAGACGAACATGAAGAGCATCTCGGGGGCGCCGAAGAGGTACACGCCCCGCTGCTCCCATTGGGGCTCGGGCGAGTAGGCCATCCAGACCATGAGAATGCTGCCCGGGAGGCCGAACGCGGCCGCGAGGACGGCGGCATGGCGGGCGTTGTCCCACCATTTGGCGTGCGGCCCCCAGCTCAGGGCGACGTCGACGACGGTGACCTGGAACGGCAGCCAGGGGCGTGCGGCATCGGTGTCGGAGGTCGGGCGCCAGCGGTGGAGCCGGCTGAGTTCCTTCTCGAGTGCGTGCCGGCCGAGGGCGCCCTCGCCGCCCTGCTGCTCCATGGCGCGCAGGGCCGCGGTCAGTTCACGGTAGCGGCGGGCGCGGGCGATGAGCTCGTCGCGCTCGGCTTCGGTGATGGTCTCGCACAGTTGTGGGGAACAGTCGCCGCTGCAGCCCTCGAAATGCTGGGTGAGCACCGAGCGGCGCTGACCAACGGCGAGCAGGCCGTACAGCGCGGCGATGTCGAGCACGAGCCAGATCGCGGCGAACGCCTGGCTGCCGGCGTAGGAACCCTGGCGCCAGGCGACCACGACGGCGAAGAACACCGCCAGCAGGAGCCGGTCCAGTGGTGCCGGGCTGGCGAAGGGCGTGGCGGGGGCGAGGTCCCTGGCCCGCAGCAGGGCCACGATGGCCAGGCCGGTCAGGACCCAGGTGTGGGTGTAGTACCAGGTGGGGATCTGCGCGGCGTAGGAGGCCACGTCCCGGTCGAGGGCCGCGAGGTGCTGAGTGTGGTAGGAGGCCACATTGTGAGCGGCGAGCCAGGTGGTGCGCTGCCACTTGCGTTCCAGGACCCAGACCGCCCACACCTGAAGCAGCGCGATCAACGCCACCAGCGCGGGGCCGAGCCGGCGCAGTCGCCAGGGGCGGGCCGACGGAGGCAGCAGGCCGCCCTGGTGCGCGAGGTGCCAGGCCCATACGACGAAGCCCACCAGCCACAGCCATTGGAGGGCTGCGTCCAGCACCACCAGCACGACGAATCCGCTTGTGTCGGACGGGTGACGGGGAACGGTCATCTGCGGGGCCAGCCCGAGCAGGGGCGGTGTCACGGTCACCGCGACGGCGACCGCCGCGACCGCCGAGGAGGCCACCAGCACAGACCTCTTCGGGCGTGCCGTGACGACCAGGAGCCACCCGGCCACCGCGCCGATGAGCACCGGCCAGCGCATGGTGAAGCCGAGCCAGCCGGGGGGCCGGCTGACGGCGGCGTGGACGGCGTCGACGATTACCTTGTACAGCAGCAGGATCATCACGCCCAGAGCGGCCTTGAGCACACCCCACCGCCACAGGGCGGTGCTGCTGCTGTGTTCCAGGTCGCTGAGCTGCGGTCCGGCGGGCTGACGGAGGGCGCGCAGGGCGGCCAGGACCAGGACGATCGAGGTGCCCACCCACCACGTGGTCATGCCGGCGGCGTTGGCGACCAGCCAGGGTTCACTGTTCGTGTTGATGGCCGTCCAGGCCCGTTGCCAGGGAGGGGTCACCTTCACCGTCACCACCGGGGCGTGGCCGGCCGAGCCGTGCAACCCTGTCCACACCAGGTGCCCACTTCCTGCGGTCGCCGGTTTGGGGGTGACGGCGGCGGTACCGAGGCCGCCGAGGTCGATCTCGACCCGGTCCCAGTAGGCGGCTGTGAGGGCGGGCGGGACGGCGAGCTGCAGGCCCCAGGTACTGTTGCCGACGTCCATCGCCCAGGGGCCGATGAAGAAGTGTCCGCCGGCGTGGAAGCGGAAGAGCGTCTCGTAGCGGACTTCCACCCACGACGTTCCGGCCTGCACCCGCGGACCGTGCGGGCGCCACTCCTCCGGGCGCTGCATGGTGGTCGGCCCGCGCAGCAGGCAGCGCATCGCATGCCGGTAGTCCTCGGATTCTTCGCCCAGCAGCAGGTCGTCGGCGTACATCCAGCCGGCCGGCACCCGTACCGTCATCAGCCCCGTGGCCTGGGGCACGGTCCGGGCCCGGTTCTCCAGCCGCAGCCGGACCTGCGTGTGGGTGGCGGCCAGCTGCGTCGTGTGGCAGTCGTCGGCCGCCGGGGCCCGAACGGCCCCGGCGGCCGACGACGCACCGGACAGACCGCCCCACCAGCAGATCAGGCAGGCGAGCAGCAGCGCGCAGCGCAGCCACGCTCCCCGCCGCGCAGGGCCGTGGCAGCGTCCGGTCCGCCGTCTTCGATGGGCCCGGGCGCCGGTGGTCACGGCGGCGTGTGCCGGCCTGTGCGGTGCGGGCCGTGCCGCCTGCCGTCGTACGGCGCCCGGGAGGGTCTCACGAGGCGGTGCCCGTACTACCGGGGCAGCCGCTGACGGGAGTGCACTGCAGGATCACCTGGCAGGCCTGGCCCTCGGGCTCGCCGCCAGTTCCACCGGTTTTGACGAAGTGCCACTGGGAGGGCTTGGTGTGGCCGGTGCTCACGGCCTTCTCGACGGTGATGCTCAGGGTGCGTGCGGCGACGTCGTGCGTTTCGACCAGCACCTCGTCGTCGGCGACGGGGAAGTGGTCGTGCAGCAGGCACAGGCCGAATCTGTCGAGGTTCCCGTGCTTCTCGAGCACGGCCACCAGGTCGCGGACGAACGGGCTGTCCTGCGGTCCCAGGCCTTCGGCTTCCTCGAAGGAGGGAAGCGCCCGGTCAGGAGAGATTGTCGGGTTTCCCGTGATCTCACTCCTTGACGGCATATTCGGCGGGCATTAGCAGCGTAAATATGCGCAGGAAGGGGTGCAATTCAACCGGCCGTGCTCTTCCAGCCTGCTGGAAATCGTGACTGTGTGCAATGCAGCGGCCCGAGCCGGTCGGGGGACCGCGTCACACCCCGGGCGCGGGACGCACGGCGATCCCGTTCCGCTGGAGCAGCGCCGCCGTGACCCCGTCCCCCGGCACCAGCCTCCCGGCGAACGACCCGTCGTACACCGCGCCGCGTCCGCAGGAGGGACTGCGCGGCATCAGCAGCGCCTCGGTACAGCCGCCGTTCCGCGCCGCCGCCAGTGCACGGCGCGCGCCGTCGAGGAACTCCGCCGTCACGTCCCGCCCGGTGTCCTCGACGACGCGCGCCGTCCCGTCGAGGACGTCGTACCCGTCACCACCCACCAGCTCCGCGGGCCGCCGCGGTGTCACCAGCCCGCCCGCGACCTCCGGGCAGAACGGCACGACTGTGCGACCGGCCACGAAGTCCTCGACCTCCGGCGAGGCCTTGTGCTTCCCGTCGAACCGGCACGGCACCCCGCGCAGACACGCGCTGACCAGCATGGCTTCCATGCCACCAGGGTAGCCACCGGGGCGCGCGGGTCAGCGCCCCTCGCCGGGTGGTGTGCCGCAGCTCTGCCCGCCCGGACCGTCGAACTGGACAGAGCTGAAGTAGTCCCGGTAGGCCGGGAAGAAGTTGCCCTTGCCGGTCGGCCCGGCGGACGTGACGGCGGTGCAGCCGCTGTAGTTGACGTCGGACCACAGGTGGATGGTCGAAGAGGTCCGGTTCCAGTCCGACTTGGCCCGGTCGTTCATGCCGAGCGCGGACAGGTCCGGTGTGCTCCCCCGCAGCTTGATCATGTCTCCGGTGCCGTCGAGGCCCGAGAACATGCAGTAGTAGCCGGCAGGGCAGCGGTCGTACCCGTCGGCGGCGTGCGCCGCGGGGGCCGGCAGCGGGAGGGCGACCGCGGTGGCCACGGCAACCAGCAGGGCACGCAAGGTGTTTCTCATAGTGTCAAGGATCGAGGAGAAGGCGCCGGGCGCCAAGTCGTCTTCCGAGCTTCACCCTTGGAGGGGGAGTGCGCCGCGCGGGGGAGGTGCCCTGCCCACCGCGCGGGCCGCATTGCCGCCCGATGCCGGGGTAGGCGACACGGGCACGCCGGGGAGCGAGCGGGAGGGGTGGTCGTCATGACAAAGAAGCATCAGGTGCCCGGAATCCGCGAGGCGGAAGGCGCGGAAGCCGACCGCAGGGCGGCGGAAGGGGGTGCCCAGGGCCGTCGTGCGGCGGAACGCCTGGCGGGGAAGGAGTCGGACGACGCGCTCGCCGACCTGCGGACGACCCGGGCGGTGCTCTCCCTGACCGGCGCGGAGTCCGGCATCGTCACGCTCACCGCACGCGGGGGCAACGGCATCCCGAAGGGGATCCGCGTCGTCGACGACTCCGGCACGCTGATCGCCGCCTACATCGGTTTCGCCCTGGACGACCTCAGCGTGGCCAAGTCGGCCCGTTCCGCGGTCGCCGGCGCGCTCGCCGGCACCCTCGACACCACCGACGAGGAGGACGAGGCCAAGGCGGAGGCGCCGTCGGGCGTCATCGTCGGCCGGGTCGGAGACGACGTTCCCCTACGGCTGACGCCCGAGGAGTTCCGCAAGCGCGTCGTCGATCTCTTCGCCGGTGAACTGATCGACCTGTCCCGCGAGATACGGAGCGCTACGTCCTGAAAGGCGGGGGCCGGCCCGGTCGGCGTGCGGCCGGCCGGCCACCGTGACGCGAACGTGCGTCACCTGCTGGACTGGTGATGCTCTCTGTGCGAGAGTCGATCCCGCAGAAGCCGGTGCACACGAACGCACGGAGTGATTCGCATGATCGACAGTCGTGGTTTCACCAGACGCAGCGTCAGCAGACGCAGCTTCGGCAGGGCCCTCGGGCTCGGAGCGGGGGCGACCGCCGTGTCCCTGGCCGGAGCCGGCCTGCAGCGACCGCAGACCGCAACCGCCGCACCGACCGCCCCCGCGGCGGCCCCAGGGGCACCCACCAGTACCTTCACCAGTGCCTTTCCGCAGGTGAAGCAGATCAGGGCCGGTCTGCTGGACGTCGGCTACGCCGAACTCGGCCCCGCCCACGGCCCCGTGGTCGTCTGCCTGCACGGCTGGCCGTACGACATCCACAGCTACGTCGACGTCGCCCCGCTGCTGGCCGAGGAGGGCTACCGGGTGATCGTCCCGTACCTGCGCGGCCACGGTACGACGCGATTCCTCTCCGAGCGGACGTTCCGCAACGCCCAGCAGTCGGCCCTCGCCCTCGATCTCATCGCCCTGATGGACGCCCTGCACATCGACAAGGCCGTGCTGGCCGGCTTCGACTGGGGCTCGCGCACGGCCGGCATCGTCGCCGCGCTGTGGCCCGAACGCTGCAAGGCGCTGGTCTCGGCGGGCGGATACCTCGTCACCGACCGCCGGGCGAACCTGGAGCCGCTGGGCGCCCGCGTCGAATACGCCTGGTGGTACCAGTACTACTTCTCCACCGAGCGGGGCCGGCTCGCCATGGAGGACAAGACCCTGCGGCACGATCTGACCAGGCTCGTCTGGGACACCGTCTCCCCGACGTGGGACTTCGACGACGCCACCTTCGAGCGCACCGCAGCAGCCTTCGACAACCCCGACTACGCGGCCGTCGTCATTCACAACTACCGCTGGCGGCTCGGCCTCGCCGACGGCGAGCGCCGCTACGACGCACTGGAGAAGCGGCTGGCCGCGAGGCCGCTCATCGAGGTGCCCGCCCTCACCCTCGACGCCGAACGGGACCCCTTCACACCGGCCGGCAACGGTTCCTCCTACCGGGACAGGTTCACGGGCCCGTACGAACACCGCACCCTGCCGGGGATCGGGCACAACCTGCCCCAGGAGGCGCCCACCGCCTTCGCCCGGGCCGTCGTCGACGTGGACCACTTCTGAAGCCGAAGCCGAAACCGAACACGTCATAGCCGGAGACCGAACCGACACCGAACCGACACCGAACGGAGCTCACCCATGGAAAACAGGGACACCACGGACGGCGCCGCGGCGGTACGCCGGGCACGATTCGGCCGGCTGCCCGCGCGCATACGCTACGAGGACATGGTCGAGGAGAAGGCCGTCACGACGAACGACCCGGCACGTCACGCCCACGACCCCGAGAGATCGTGGACGTCCTTCTCCTGCCTCGCCGTCGACCTCGGCCTGTGACCGCGCAGGCGGCGGATCTTGCCGCACCTTGCCGTCACCTGCCAGAATGGTGATGTGAATCTCGACCATGTCTTCGTGTGCGGAAACCCGGCACTCGACTTCGCCGCAACCCTGCGAGCACGCCGCTCCGTGCGCTTCGAGATGTTCACGACGCCCGACAGGCTGAACGCCTGGTACGTGGAGTCCGGCCTCGTCGACGCGGTCTCTCCCGCCCGACAGGCCGATGTCGAGCAGGCGACGACCGTACGGGAGGCCGTCTACCAACTGGTGACCGCCCGTCGGCTCGGCGAGGAGTACGACAGGGCGGCCCTGGCAGTGGTGAACAACGCGGCCCGCAAGCCCCCCGCGGCGCCGCAGCTCACCCCGTCCGGGCGATGGACGCAGGCCACACCGGAGGAGGCCCTCTCCATGGTGGCGAGGCACGCCATCGAGCTCCTGAGCGGGACGGACGTGCCCCTGCTCAAGGAATGCGGCAACCCGGAGTGCACCCGCACCTACATCGACCGCTCGCGGGGCAAGCGCCGCCAGTGGTGCGGCATGGAGTCCTGCGGCAACAAAATCAAGGCAGCCGCCTACCGTGCCCGCAAGAAGACCATGCCCACCCCGGCGCCCTGAGGAGCGGTCAGCGCCGGGAGGCCGGGCCCACCCGCCTCCGGCCGCGCCCTTCACGGCCCAACGGCCTGTCGAGGCACTGCTGTTGCGAACGCCCCGGCTGCCGTCAGGTGCTGTTTCCCCCCGGGCTGAAGCAGCGCCCCCGGCTATATTCTCGCCGCACACATTCACGGTGAGCGGGGGCACAGTGACACAGGGGGCACAGGCGGGCGACGTCATCGGTGGCCGCTACCAGTTGGTGCAGGCGATCGCCTCGGGCGGCATGGGCCGCGTCTGGAAGGCGTACGACGCCCGTCTGCAGACCGATGTCGCGGTCAAGGAGCTCTGGCTCACCGGGCCCATGCCGCCCGAACAGCGGGCCGCGCTCCTCAAACGCGCCGAGCTGGAGGCGCTCAGCGCCGTCCGGCTGCGCGACCACCCGAACATCGTCACCGTTCACGATGTGGTCGTCGAGCGCGACATTCCCTGGATCGTGATGCAGCTGGTCGCCGGCGGCACACTCCAAGATCGCCTGAGGTCCGGCCCCTTGACGGTCTCCGAAACCAGACGGGTCGCCACGGCCCTGCTCGCCGCGCTCGACGCCGCCCACCGGCTCGGCATCGTGCACCGCGACGTCAAGCCCGCGAACGTCATGGTCACCGAGGACGACCAGGTCCTGCTCGGCGACTTCGGCATCGCCGCCCCCGAGTCCGGCACCGGCATCACCTCGACCGGGGTCGTGATCGGCTCGGCGCCCTACCTCGCCCCCGAGCGCGCCGCGGGCCAGCCCGGCAAGGCGAGCAGCGACCTGTTCTCGCTGGGGGTGACGCTGTACGAGGCCGTGGAGGGCGTCTCGCCGTTCCTGCGCGACTCCTGGGTGGCCTCCGCCCACGCCGTCCGCTACGACGAGGCCCCGCCGATGCGCCGCGCCGGCCGCCTCGAGCCCCTGATATCCGCGCTCCTGGCCAAGGACCCGAAGGCCCGGCCGACGATGGCCGAGGCAGTGGCCCTGCTCAAGACGAGCGGCAAGCAGCCGAAGCAGCAGACGCCGCAGCAAAGAACTCCCACCGAAATCGTCCCCGCCTCCCCGGCCGCCGAGGAATCCGCCGGCAAGGCGACGCTGAAGGTCACCAACCGGTGCGGAGAACCGGTCCACCTCTACCTCGGAGTGGACCACCTCGGCTGGGTCGCCGACAGCGCGACCACCGTCTTCCGGACCGGGACCACCTCCGCCCGCACCCTCCGGGTCAACGCGGGCCACCTGGGCAGCGTCTCCCGCGTGCTGCGGCTCGAGCCCCGCCACCCCACGACCCTCACCGTCCAGCGGAAGGGCGACGCGCTGAACCTGATCGGTGACGGCATCGTGGAGCGGCCCCCACGCAAACGCCCGACGCCCTCGCCCGCGAGACCCGCGAAGTCCGCGCCCCCGAAGCCCGCGGCCTCGAAGTCCACGCCTGTGAAGTCCACACCTGCGAAGTCCACGCCCGTGAAGTCCACGCCCGTGAAGTCCGCACCCGCGACGTCCACGGCCTCGAACGACTCCTCCGCCCGGAACTGGGGCTACGGAGCAGCCGCCCTGGTCGTCGCCCTCCTGCTGTACGCCTTCAACTCGGGCTTCTCCGGCTGGGTCAGCCACTACCTGCACGGCTCCGCGGCGTCGGCCAAGGCCGGCGACTGTCTCCACCGCGACAAACAGGACTGGATCAAGGTGCCGTGCTGGTCGCGCGCCGGCGAGTACAAGGTCCGCACGGCACCCATCCGTACGACCGTCGCCGCCCCATGGGGCAGCTGCCCGCAGCAGACGAACCAGCTCTGGATCGCCACGAGCACCTACGTGTGCGCGGAACGGAAGTAGCTCTTCCGGCGAGCCGAGCCGAGCAGAACCGCACGGTGCTGTCAGGGAGAGGTCGCGTACCGGGTGCCGACGTTGCCCGCGTGCCACTCGTGATTGCCGCTCATCCAGTTCGACAGTCCGGCCACGAAACGGGCGACGAGCGGATTGGTGGCGGCGAGCAGGGCGGCCTGCTCCTCGAAGAGGTGGACGATCTCGTTGTGGACCGCGATCGCCTTCTGGAAGGCGTCCTCGATGGAGCACTCCTCCTCGGCGGCGATCACGGTGGGCAGGCTGTAGTGGAAGCGCCCGCTGGCCTGCTCCTTGCGCAGCGAATACAGGTCGTTGCAGATGGTCGAGGCGTTGGCGGACAGGGCGACGGCCCGCTGGACCGCCGGCTCGGCGAAGACGTGCGCGGGCAGCTCGTAGCCGCCGATGGAGTCGGTGAGGGTCAGACACGGACGGAAGCTGTTGAACTGCCGCTGCACCAGGTACTCCCACACCGCAGGCGTGCGCTCCTGGCTGATGCAGTCGCCCTCGGCGTTGTACCCGAGGTAGAGGTTGACGATGTCGTGCCGGAAGCGGTGCGCCTGTGCCGGGGTGGCCAGGGCGTAGAAGTAGTCCATGGCCGACCGCATCGAGCGCAGGGCGGGGTGCGATTCCAGCCCGGTCCGCCAGTCCGCCTCGTAGCGCGGGGTGTTGTGGGCGGGGTCGATCGCCGACTGGGCCACGGCCAGCGCCGCGCCGCGGCGGTCCGCCGTGCCGCCGTACTGCACCTCGCAGAAGTAGTCGTCCACGGCGTTCTCGCCGATCAGCAGGCGTGCGGCGGCCATGAGGTGATCGATGCCGGGCGCGTCCGGGTGGCACAGGACCACCGACCGTCCTGCGTCGAAGCCGACGAGCGCCTCCCGCAGCTCGGTCTCCGGGTAGAGGCCCACCTCCTTCTCGGCCCACTCGACGAGTCGGTCGTTGACCTCGTCGGCCAGCGCGCGGTCGTCACGGACGGCCGGCGGGCAGTAGAGCCCCTCGATCCGCTGCGAGGAGGACGGTGGCGCGGGGGATGGTGGCACGGAGGGGTGAGGAACGGAAGGCTGAGGCACGGAGGGCTGAGGGACGGAGGGGTGAGGGACGGAGAGCTGCGGCTGCGCAGCGGCCGAAACCGCCGCCGGCTCCACCGCCGGCACCGGGGTGACGGCAGGCGCGAAGCGCAGGGAGTCGGTCCCGATCCCGGTCGGACCGGACAGCAGCCGCGCCACCAGTCCGCGCGTGTCGGTAGTGCCGGGGATTGATGACGTCATCCACAACTCCGTCCAAGGGGGCTTCATTTCACGCTGTCCTCGCCGAAGGGATAGCAGTCGCCGGCGGAGCGGCACAAGGTCGCCCGCCCCCGGGGCGCGCGCCCTGACGTGCGCCTTCGCCCGGGGTGATCTTCGTACAGGGGCTCGGGCGGCAAGGGTCAGTTCGCGCGGTTCCGGCCGTCCTCAGGAGCGCGGATATCCGATCTTTGCGGGCACCACCCTGGGCTGAACACGGTATTCGCGGTGCGCGGCGGGCGCGGCGGGTGGCGAAAACAGGAGGGATGCCTTCCGGCCACCTCGCCCGCCCCCGTGACGCGCTGCTTCACTTGCGGCGCGCAGTTCCGCGGCAGGTCGTCCGGCCTGCATCGAGGCTGTGCTCGGCACGGCGCCCCCCAACTACCGTGGAGAGGACCAGCGATGACGACCGCGGTGACGCCGGACGGCCCGGAGCGCGAACAACCGAGCACCGCCGCACAGTTGAGCCTCGGCACCGCCGCCGCGCGCAACCTCGCGACCACGACCGGGAGCGTTCCGCAGATGCAGGGCATCAGCTCCCGCTGGCTGCTGCGGACGCTGCCCTGGGTGGAGGCCGCCGACGGGACGTACCGCGTCGACCGGCGCCTGGTCTGCACGGTCGGCGACGGACGGGTGACCTTCGTGCAGCAAGGGGCGGCGGTCTCCGTCGTCCCGGCCGAACTGGGCGAGCTGCCGCTGCTGCGCGGCTTCGCGGACGACGAGGTGGCCGGGCGCAGCGAGCCCCTGCGCGCGCACGTGCGAGCCCGCCGCGCCGAGGGCGGGCGCCCGCAGAACCGGCGCGGCGAGGCGGACATCGCGCTGTCCTCCGGCCACACCGGGGAGCCCACGCTGCCGGGCACGTTCGTCGACTACGAGCTCGCGCCGCGCGAGTACCAGGGCACCACCTCGATCCTGGCGATGCGCACCGGCGAGGACGCCGAGGGCGTGATCGGGCTGCGGCGGACCGGCATCCCGGACGAGTACGAGCCCGGGCTGAACGTGTGCTTCATGGGCATCAGCAACCAGGCGATCGTGTCCTACCTGGTCGGCACCTACTACTCGGCCGCCGTTCTCGTGCCCGACGCGCTGGGCGTCCTGGAGAACGTCGAGGTCGGCTGCCCCACCGGCGGCTGACCCGCTCGTCCCCCCTGAACCACGCCACGTCCTGGACCCACCGGTACGTCATAAGGAGCTCCCACCATGACCACCACCCCTGACGCCCCCGCCCACGCGCACGTCCTGCGCACCGCCTACCAGAAGGCGGTCGCCGAGTACTGGAACAACGAGAAGGACCCCGTCAACCTCTCTCTCGGTGACGTCGACGGTCTCTATCACCACCACTACGGGCTGGGCGAGTACGACCCGTCCGTCCTGGAGGGTCCCGAGGAGACCCGGGACGCGCGCATCATCGAGGAGCTGCACCGCCTGGAGTCGGCCCAGGCCGACGTCCTGCTCGACCACCTCGGCCCCATTCAGCCCGGTGACCGTCTGCTGGACGCCGGCTGCGGCCGGGGTGGTTCGAGCATCATGGCCAACGCCCGCTTCGGCTGCGAGGTGGACGGGGTGTCCATCTCCCAGGCCCAGGTCGACTTCGCCAACGAACAGGCCCGCAAGCGCGGCGTGGACACCAAGGTGCGCTACCACTTCCGCAACATGCTCGACACCGGCCTGCCCACCGGCGCGTTCCAGGGCATCTGGAACAACGAGTCCACCATGTACGTCGACCTGCACGACCTGTTCGCCGAACACGCCCGCCAGCTCGCCTTCGGCGGCCGCTACGTCGTCATCACCGGCTGCTC
>NZ_JBFAPE010000036.1:0-57872 GCF_040675615.1 Streptomyces sp. NPDC049585
CCGCTACGAGCGCAAGCCAGAACACTTCCTCGCCTTCACGGCCATCGCCGCGACCCTGATATGTCACCGCAGACTGGCCAAGTGAAATGACGTTTAAGCGTTACAGCGTTCCAACCGCAACACCGCAACACTTAACCGTGGCGGCCAGGGGTGCCCTGTGGCGTCAGGGTTCTACGGGGAGACGATCGGCAGCCGCGCCCGGTGCCGTCTCCTGGCGATACGCGTCGAGGAACCGGAAGAACTCCTGGGCCGGGGCGGGCCCGACAGGAGTATGGCGCTCGATGTCGGAGGCCCAGCCCAGCGGGCTGTTGCCGTCGAGGCGCTCTCCGAGCCATTGGGCAAAATCCCCGCCAGGCCAGAAGTCGCAGGGGTCGGCAACGGAGTGCACGGCGACGGCGACCTGGTAGCCGATGAGGATGGCCTGCAAGCGGTGAAGCGATCCGCCAGGCAGCCACATGCCGGGCCGCAGGCGGACTTGCTCAAGGAGGTCATACACGTCCGTGCAGTCTCGCCAGTCTTGACGGTCTGGGGTTTGTCCTCGGTCGGCATGCGCACGAGCCTATGCGCGGCAGGCACGACCATCACCTCCCCCTCACAGCCGTTCGACCTGCCACACGTGCCCGACATCTCGACTAGGAGGACGACTGCAACTTTGGCCCGCAGCCCAGATAACGGACGACCGCATCGCGCTGTGCGTTGCGCCCCCGCCATCAACGGCCAGCCACCGGATCCGCCGCCACACCGTCCCGGTACTTGCATCTTCCGCACAATCGCCGGCGCCGGGATGTGGAGCGACCTCTCCCTTGGGCCATCGCGCGGGACACCTCCTGCAGTTAAGACGTCAAGCCATGAGGTGGTCGCCGCCCCATCGCACCCGCAGAGTCTCGGCCCAGTCACCGGCATCCGGCCCCGGATCCTCCAGCTGCGGCAGCGGCCCGGGAGCCGTCTCGATCAGGTGCACGAGCGTCCAGGCGACGCCGTAGCAGTCGTCGGGGCCGAAGCAGGTGGCCAGGGCAGTGGCCTCTTCGGGCGTAACAGGGCGGGAGATCGCCGCCAGCTGGCGTTCACGCCGGTCGATCTCTTCCTCGCTCGCGTCCCAGTCGGGAAGAGGTCCGTCGGCAACGAACGTCTGCACTTCGGGTCTCATGACCGAATGATCGTCTCCCCTGTCGCGCCCGGACAAGCTGCCGCGTTATGTTCACGGTGGCTGCACCTGAAGGCTGGGGTTCTGCGGGGAAGTCGATCGCTTCATCGAATGGGATGCGTGCCAGGAAGCACTGGTGGAGCCGGGCCGAGCTTCCGGTTGAACAAGTGCCACAGAGCCTGCATGCGCCAGTCCTCTCCTGCCCCGGCGGCGCTGGGAGTGGGAGTCCGCGCCAGTGGGACCGCGCCGAGGGACAAAGGCGCACAGGCAGCCGACGTGATTGAGGCGGTTGTCCTTGACGAACCGGCAGCCGGCGTAGCGGCGTTTACTGGAGGTTCGCGTGAGCGGGGCCGCGCCGGCGTACGTCTTCAGCCTCCAGCCGCGGTGAACCGACTCCTGCCGTCGCGGAATGAGTCCGGTGGGGACAGGCTGGGACGAATTCGGAAATATGGCCCATTCTCTTGGATGGAAACGGCTATCGCCCGGGCAGCTGTCCAGGGAAGCGGTCAAAGTGAGTACGCATACTCATGCGATCACGTCCCGGCCGGCCCAAGCTGATCACCACCGCGCCGCTCAGGCCCGGCTGACTGCTAAGCGATCTGGAGAAAGCATGAGACTCAAGCGTACGGTCAACCTGCTGGCCGCAACGGCTGCTGTGTTAGGTGCCGGCATCAGCGGCAGCGGGACAGCCATCGCCCACGAGCCGGCCTGGGGCCCGGCAGACGGTGAAGTGCTGCCCTACCCTGGACCCGACATACTCCTCTGGGTTCCCGCATGGACGGGCGACGGCGGAGCAGTAAGTGGCGGAGCGAGCCCCGACCGGCCTTTCTCCCTCACCGTCGGGTGCCAAGGTCCGGGGTCCGTTGAGGTCACGCTGACCTCCCAATACGGGGATACCACTCCGGTCGGCTTCCATGTCGACTGCACGAGCGAGGGCAAGCCAGGCGTGGAGTCAAAGGTACTCAGTGGCGAGCAGGGACGCTCCTTCGACGTCCGCATCAGCACGTCGTCCCCTGGCATCCGTTGGGGAATGACGGCCACGCAGACGGACTGACCCCACTGACCATAAGGCGATGGGCACCAGCGCATCTCAACCCGCCGAGGGTTAGAGCATGTCTCTTGAAATCGGGCGGCTGACGGCGGGGCAAGCGGCTCTGGAACACTGGGCTGGTGGATGAAGCGACTGCTCTCGAATTGATTCGCCTGGCTGATCGCAGTCAGAGCGTCAGCGTCACGCTGGTTGATCGCGTGCCTGCATGGGAGCCGGACTACTACGCTGCTGACATCACCGTCACCAGCGGCTTCGTAAACGCACGACTCCGGATCCATGTGACGCTTGAAGACCTGGATCACTGGGCTGACGCTCTGGACCGCATCGGGTCGGATGAGCATCAGCCTGCTGAAGGAGACCCGCTCACCCTCGACTGGCCACCCGCGGGCAACGATGGGTACCTCCGCTTCATCGCAGATGATCCCTACATGGTGGAGGTCCACGACACGCCGCAGACGCAAGTCTCGGTCAGAGTCCCGCTCGACATGCATGAGGAGTGGATCAAGGAAGCGCGTCAAAGACTGGCTGTCGTGCGCGAGTACCTCAGGCTCAACGGCTGAGCTCGCGCACCAGTCACTGCCTGCTCCGGATGACAATGGCAGCGAGGTGGAGTGCGGCATGGCAGGCGAAGGCGAGCCTGCAGCACCGCAGAGCCGGCCCGCGCCATTGCTTCACGCGGTTGATACACCGTTCGGCAGCGTTCTGTTGCGTGTCCGCCTCAGCATCGAAGCCCGGTAGAGCCTTCCTGCGCATCCTCGCCGCAGGCGATCACCGGCCTGGTCGACGGGCTGCGGGAGGAGTGCACGGGCGCCGCGCCGGCGCAGATGTCCGCGGATCGCGCGGGAAGAGCAGGCACGACCCGCAAGAACGGCCTCCGGCCGGGTTCGCGGCCTCCCGCGGAACGCGGGTGCCGGCCAAAGACGGACCCGAAGGATGGTGCGTCACCAGCCTGACCTGCAGGGATGTGAAAGATGAGCGGCCGGGCACCGCTCTCACCGGCCAGATGGATCTTCGTGCTCCGGCCGCCGCGGGGGGCGTCCGAGTGCGTGATCAGCGGGCTCGGACCGATCGGGTGCTCCTCCTTTCCTGGCGCCGGTCGCATGCCGGTGGGCTCGGCAGACGGTGGCGTCCACCGGCACCGTCCAGCACACCTCACCACTTGCGTCTGCCCCAACCAGAATGGCCGCGAAGACTCGCTACCACGTGCCGTCCACGGCCCAACGGATCAGACGTTTGTACGCCGTCCGGAAAAACCCGAGCTCACTGGGCAGATCCCGCCAAGGCGAACAGGTGCGGTACTTCCAGAGCGATCGCCTCGAGACTTCGACGATGGCCGGCCCACTGTCGCCCACAGGCCGGATCGGCCGGCATCAGCGGTTCGATCCGGTTCCACATCCGCGATCACCAACCGGACAGACCCATCCGATCAACCAACCCACCCATCAAAGAGACCGCTGTAGGGCGGAGGCACGAAGGCAGGAGCCAACACCTGGCTCAGGGGGATGGAACAGAGCTGTTGAGGGTCGCAATGAAGCCGGCCAGAGTGGTGAAGTCGTCGTGCCGTAGGCCTATGCGTGGGTTGACGTGATGGAGCAGTGCCTGCGCAGGGTGGGTGGTGGTGATGTAGGCGTGGTCGGCCTCGCTCTGCTCATCGTCCACCCAGACGAAGGGCCTGCCGTCAGCGTGTGCCACCAGTGGTGCGGACTTCCAGTGGACCCCGTCCGGACGCTCGCGCATCAGGGCATCTCCGAAATCGACGAACGGCAATACCGGGAGGCCGAGGGCAGAGCCGACCCACCGGTTCGCATCGCCCATCCAGGCGCTGGCCCAGCACAGCTCGAAGCCGAGGGCCAGCAGAGCCTGGCCGTGGACAGGGTTGAGCCACATCGTCTCGGGTCGCATGTAGGACCGCGGGCTTCCGACCGCGGAGGGACGGCGCGCCTCGGCCGAGAGGTGGACAGTGACGTAGTCCTCGGGGCACGTGCCGGAAGGCGTCGCATACGGGTTCAACGGCCCGTCGATGTCCAAGAACAGCAATGGCCGTCGGCTCACGATGCCCCCCAGTGCAATTAGCCGCTTCACCGCAGCCTAGCCCGGCCTACTGCGTGCCAAGGCTGTGGTGGTCTCCTGTGTGGGTAACGTGATCACAGCCTCGGATGCGTCATGGGTACCCCCTTCACGGGGCTGGAGCCTCGTGTGTTCGGCAAGCTGGTACCTCTGTGCGGCGACAGGGAGTGGGCCAGCCGCGGGGTGCACGGCCCTGGTCGCTGACGCTGAAAGACTTCCTTCTGGTGGTGATCGCCTCTCATGACCAACCAGCTTGACGCTGCGGGAGCTGGCCGCAATGTTCGGCGCCTCAAAACCGACTGCGGACCGGATTGTCGGCCAGGTCGGCGGTACCGGCGAGACACGGTTCCCACAGTTCGAGTCGGTCGTGAAGGAGGTTCGCGTGGCTCGCCTGAGTGCAGGATGTCCACAGACACGGCCTGGCCGAGCCCGCGTCGGCAAGGCATACACGTCCCGCAAAAACCACACCAACCGGCGCCGACAGGGAATCTGCTGACCATCCCGGGAAAGGTCGACCAAGCCCCCAGTCGCCGGAAGCAGGGCTCTCACGGTAGCTGGCCGCCGAAGCTCGATGCCGACGGCTGCGAAGCTCGTCACATGACCAAAAACGACGCCAATCGTCGCAAAAGCCGCACACCCGCTACGAGATGACCCTCCTCCTCATAGCCATCAACGAGCCGCTGCGACTGGCGCGTTCATTACACGCCCCTGCTGTAGACGTATGCCTGGGCCACAAGGGATCGTGTAGCAAGCGTTGGTTGCGCTGGTTCGACTCCACGGGACTGCTGACCACTGGGTTCTCGCTACTCTGAGGCACCCTTCACAGTCTCGGCCAGCCGCACATCGCGCTGGGGGACCCTCCTGGTACCCATGGAAACACCCTCAAGCAAGCAGGGCTGGCACATGAATCACGAAGACCTCGTCTCAATGCTCGTCGAACAGACCCCGGCATGCGGTCCTGCGCGGTACGCCCTCCAGTCCGGAGGCACCTTTGTTGTCTGGGACGGTCTGGTCTCTGCCCATCAGCTCACGCACACCTATCGGACCCGGCTGCGGATCACCCAGAAGCGCGGCCAGCCAACACTCGCCCTCGCCGAAACCGTCGAGATCCTACGACGTGCGGGAGAGGAACCCCTGCGCATCGGCCGGATCGACAGCGTAGACGGTGCATGGAAATTCGTGCTTTTCCTGAGTGCAACCGCCACGACGGTGCTGGCATGCACCGGAGCCGCCGCGCCTCAGACAACAGCCTCCTAAGGCATCTTGTGCCCACTTCGCCAATTTACTGATTTGCCTGGAATCGTCAGGTGATCCGTGCCGTTATTTATCAGTTTCGAGTCAAGCATCAGTGGGGTCTCGGCAGACAGGTTGCGCCTTGCCCGGGAGCGCCCATCGTCACCTCGAGGAGACGTCGGCATTGGGGGCCAAGCGAAGGCCGGCCATTGCGAGGAAATGGGCGAGTTCGATATGGCCGCCGTCAGTCCCGTCGTTCCACAGGCTCCGGAGCCGGGACTCTTCGCCGTCCCAGGTATCGGGGTCCTCGCTTGGGTGCTGCTCGACGGTTCCCTCACCGTGCCGGTATCTCAGGTACAGGTACTTGCCGCCAGTGGTCCAGGCGTCCCATTGCGATGGGTTGGCGCAACCGGTCTGTACCACGCGCGCAAGGTGCACGTCTGCGTGCAGGTGCGCTTCGACGGGACCGAGATCCTGATCGCCAGCGATGACGAGGTCATCGTCGAGTGCGAGCAGACGGACCGTGCCGTTGGGGAACCGAAGGGTGAGACCGGCTGAGAAGCCGGTCCGGCCGTCCCGGTAGACGATTTGGTAAGCCGAGCGAATGGGTTGGCCGACGAACCGGGTCACGGAAAGGTCCGGCGGATCATCCACCACCGAGACACTGCCGCACTCCCCCACCTGGTACAGCTCGCCGGCAGAAGCGGTCCTCAGCGACAGCCCGGCGCTGGGCGTGTGAAACAGCACCGGTCCCATCTCCTCCAGGTGAAGCCATAGGCTCAGCAGGGAAGGCGTGACCCCATCATGCTGGAGCCAGGCAGCGGTGACCCGCAGCAGCCGCCTGCCAATCAGATCCGCGGCGTCCAGCTCTTCGTGATCGATCACTTTCATATGTTCGCATGCCCCGCTGCCAAGGGGTCGGCGAATCAACGCGCGGCCCGCCGGGAGCGAAGTTGGCGAAGCTCAAACGCCTACCGGCGCCGAGAACCCTTTCCAGGGGCCATGCTGAAGCCGTCCTTGGCCTGCAGAGACCAGGCAGGCGGCGTGCGAGCGAGATCGCAGCTGTGCTCGATCACCGGAGTACGGCCGCTACTGGCCGGTCGCAGCTGTCCCATCGCATCAGCAAAACACCGTCAGGCCGTTGGCCTGAACAGCACCACCCAGGACATGGCATGGTCCGCAACACACCACTGCCAAATGTGCACAAGCTCATGAAGGCTGTCTCGTAACCACTGGTCACACATGGGAAGACCCTGGCGAGGCGGTTGCAATCACAGCGTCCGATCCGTCTAGGACAGCTCCGATCACGGGACTGTCCCCTTGGTCCTTCGGCACACTGGCCATCGTGGGCAGGATCTGGACCAGGCCGCCCCCGCTTTCCTCGTCTGCCTTGGTCCCGGTGGCTCGAACCCGCCAGCGACCAGCCGGCAGCGCGACCAGTACGTGACCGGGCTTCCCACCGCCGGAATACTCAATGCCGAGTTCGCAGCCCTCTTCTACGGAGTCCATGAGCACGGCCGGACCATCCGACACCCACGTGCCGCACTCCGCCCCCTCGGTGGCCGGGTCCGCCAGGACAGCCTCTGCTGCGGCCTTCAGCCCAGCCTCGGAGTCGGCGGCGAGCCACCGCAAGGGGGCTCGGCGCTCGGGCAGACAGCAGCTGGCTGCTGGCTCGTCCGCCAGCACCAGTGCCTGCACACCGTTGTCGCCAACGGCGATCAAAGGGCCGCCCATCGACTCCACCCAGACAGGGGCAGTACGGGATGCATCGGCTATGGTGAACGAAGAGGCAACCATGTGGTTGGTGTGCCCTTATCCGCTGACCCACGCCCATGCCGCTCACTGGCGCCCTGCGCACGGAACGATCCGGAACCTGCGGCTATCGGCAATGGCAGGAAAGCTTTTGGCGCGAGATTACGTAACGATCCTGGTAAGCAAGCTGACCTGCGCAGATAGTAGCCAGTATGCGTACCACCACCCACTGCCTCATCCTCATTGCGTACTTCAGAGCCTCGGACACGAAGCCGCATTGAACATCGCGGCCACTGTCAGTGTGGTGTGAGAGCGTCGCGGGCATGAGTTACGACTTGGCCGTCTGGGAGGGCGTGAGACCAGCGGATGACAAGATTGCTATTCAGACCTTCAACGACCTGTATGACCGATTCATCGGCGCCGGGAAGGCCCAGCCCCCCACCGAGCGCATTGCGGCCTACGTCGCCGCGCTCCTTGAACGGTGGTGTGATCTGACCGAAGACGAGGACGAAACCTCGCCGTGGTCGACCGGCCCGTTGATCGGCGAGGCCAGCGGACCTCTTGTCTACTTCCCCATGCGCTGGAGCATGGCCGAGGAGGCATCCGCCTTCGCTGCCCAACTTGCACAGTCCATGGGGCTGGCCTGCTTCGACCCTCAGATGAACCAGCTCAGGCCCTGACGTCCCTTGTGCCAGGGCCGGAGCTATCCGATCAGCAGCGTCGCAAGTCCATCAACTGGTAACGCATGTTGAGACGTCGCCTATTCAACGTCTGTGCAGGGAGCTCAGTGACTCAGCACGTGTCCTCACTCTCCGATGCAGCGGCGATATGGCGACGACAGAGATCAGCTGAGGTGAGGTGCGACTTGCCGAGAGCGGCTGTGTAGAGGCTCATCCCACGAGCTGCCTCGTCGAGGTGCCGCCCAGAAGGCCAGCGGCAGCTCCCGCTCATGCCCCAGGTCGACAAGGTCATCGAAGGCGAGTCCCAGCTCGTTGTGGGCGAGCCATTCCTGCACTCCGCTTAGGTCGATCTCTGTTTCCTGGGCAAGGTAGGACGTAGCTGCAGTGAGATGGTCGTGAGTGGCGATCCACGAGGAGGCGAACGGGCGATCAGTCACCTGGAGAAGATAACCCCCGCGGGCGCAGGGACGACGAGCAGATCGGGGCCATCGCGTACCAGGGCGGTGGACCACCCCCGCGGGCGCGGGGTTTGTCCCGGCGATGGATGCCCTCCTGGCCTGGCTGTGGTCGCCATGCGGGGGCCCGTGTCGGCTCAATCCGGTCGTGGCCGAGCCGCCACTCCCCCACGACCGGGCCCTATGCCGGGTGGCGAGCGATAGCCAACCTGTGACTCAGCTAGCCATTTGGTGCATAGGAGTTATGTCGATCGCAACGGCTGTCGTTCAAGCGCGTGTGAACCGCCTTCGCCGCTCGACGTCGGTGACGGCTTGGCGATGGGCCGCGAGTTCGAGCTCGCCGAGATGTGCATAGTGCTCGACCACATCGCCCCCGAAAGCCTTTTGCGCAGTAGGGCTGTCGAGGAAGCTGCGGAGCGCGTCTTGAAGCGTGAGAGGGACGGCCCTCCCCTGCTCTGTTCGGTAGGCATTGCCGGTGCATGGCGGCGGAGGCTGCAACTTGCGGTCGATCGCATCCATGATCGCTGCGAGCGAGGCAGCGACGGCGAGGTAAGGGTTGGCATCTGCGCCGGGCAGCCGGATCTCCAGGTGCAGTCCGTCACCGCGGCCGACCACCCGCACGGCACACGTCCGGTTGTCGTATCCCCAGGTCATGCGGGTCGGGGCGAACGATGCGGTGGTGAACCGCTTGTACGAGTTGACGGTAGGGGCATAGAGCGGTGCAAAGTCGGCCAAGGATTCCACCAGTCCGGCGAGAGCTTGCTGGGCAAGCCGGGAAAGTTCGCCGGCGTCGGTGACGAGTGCCGGTCGGTTGTCGCACCACAGGGACAGGTGAAGGTGGAGACCGTTGGCCAGCCTGGTCTCGGGGGCGGCCATGAAGGTTGGTGCCATCCCTGAGCGCTGGGCGATGGCGCGTACGGCGTGCTTGAGTACCGTGTGGCCGTCGCAGGCTGCCAGGGCGTCTGCGTAGGGGAAGGTGATTTCCACTTGACCAGGTGCGGACTCGGTCTTGATGGCTTCCACGGACAGGCCCGCGCCGGCGAGTGCCGTTTGAAGACGGTGCAGGAAGCGGTCGAGCTGGGGGTTGTGGTCGAGGGCGTAGTCGAGGTTGTCCGTGGTCACGGGTCGGAGGTGCTGGTAGTCGTCTTCGGCGGCTTGGTCGTAGTTGCCTTGGTAGAGGATGAACTCGGTCTCCAGTCCGGCTTTGGCGGTCAGCCCGCGCTCAGCCAGCCGTGCGAGCTGGTGGCGCAGTATGTGGCGTGGGGCGAGGCGGAGGGGCTGTCCGTCGTGGTGCTGGGCATCAGCGTGCACCAGTGCGGTGTGCGGCATCCATGGGAGGAGTCGGATGGTGGCGAGGTCGGGGACGGCGTGCAGGTCCTGGTATCCGCTTTCCCAGGAGGTCAGTGCGAAGCCGTCCGCCGGTGTCATGTCGACGTCGGTGGCGAGTATGTAGGCGCACATGTCCGCTTGCCCGGTGGCGATGCGGTCGAGGAAGTGATGAGCGCCGTAGCGTTTTCCCTTCAGTCGGCCTTGGGCGTCGGGCAGGGCCAGCAGGACGGTGTCGACCTGTCCTGACTGGACGTGTTGTCGGAGTTCGTCGAGGGCCAGCTGTCCGGTGGGGCGGCCGGAGGCTGTCCGCTTACTGCTGGTCGTGGCTCTGGTCGGTGTGGTGCCGGTCATCAGACGATCTCTTCCTCGAGTTCGGCGGTCTCGCGGGCGGTCCCGTAGGTGGGGGTGTCGTAGGAGCGTCGGCCGGCGACGTGCCACCAGATCGTGGCCAGCAGCAGAACAGCAGCCAGAGCGACGGGGGCGTAGTTGAAGGTGTCGGCCGTGACCGGGTAGCTCTGGGGCAGAAGGAAGAGCACGGTCACGAAGGCCACCCAGAGCACGGCTACCCAGCCGATGAGGGGGCCCCATGTGCCGAGGGTCCACGGGCCGGGGCGGAAGGTGCGCCGGTTGCGCAGGCGTAGGTAGATCGGGATGGCGTAGGCGGGGGTGATGCCGATGACGTTGATGGCGGTGACCGTGCCGTAGGCGGTGGAGCTGTACAGGGAGGGGGCCGCGAGGACGGCGGCGACGGCTGCGGACAGCCATACGGCGTGGACGGGTGTGCGGGTGCGGTCGGAGACCTGGCGCCACCAGCGTGATCCTGGCAGGGCACCGTCGCGGGAGAAGGCGAAGACCATGCGGGAGCATGCGGCGACTTCGGCGTTGCCGCAGAAAAGCTGTGCGGTGATCACGATCAGGAGCAGGGCCTTTGCGCCGCCGGTGCCGAGGGCGTCGAGGAAGATCTGCGCGGGTGGTACGCCGGTGCTGGTGGTCTGGGTGCCGGTGTAGTCCTGGATGGCGAAGGTGAGGCCTGTGAGCAGGATGCCGCCGGCGAGCCAGGACCAGGTGATGGCGTGGACGATGCCGCGGGCGGCATTGACTTGTGCGCCGGTGGTTTCTTCCGAGAGGTGTGCGGAGGCGTCGTAGCCGCTGAAGGTGTACTGGGCCAGGAGTAGGCCGATGAGGACGACGTACCAGTGCGAGTTCCAGCCGGTGTCGTTGACGAATGTGCCGAAGACGAAGGAGGCCGGCTGGTGGTGTGCGGGTACCGCCCACAGGACGCCGCCGACGACGGCGACGCCGGTGAGGTGCCACCAGACGCTGATGGAGTTGAGGATGCTCACGAGGCGGACGCCGAAGAGGTTGAGCAGGGCGTGCAGGAGAAGGATGCACAGGTAGATGATCACGGTTTTGGCGGGGGTCGGCTGGAAGCCCCATTGCAGGTTGGCGAAAGCGCCGGTGAACAGGGCCGCTCCGTAGTCGATGCCGGCGATGGCTCCCAGCAGGCCGAGCAGGTTGAGCCAGCCGGTGTACCAGCCCCATTTCTTCGAGCCGAGCTGATCGGCCATGTAGTACAGGGCGCCAGACGTGGGGTATGCGCTGGTGACCTCGGCCAGGCCTGCGCCGACGAACATGACCATGGCGCCGACGGCGACCCATCCCCACACCATGACCGCGGGGCCGCCCGTGTTCAGTCCGAAGCCGTAGAGCGTCATGCAGCCGGACAGGACGGAAATCACGGAGAAGCTGATGGCGAAGTTGCCGAACGGGCCCATGCGCCGGGTGAGCACCGGCTTGTATCCGAGGGTGCGCAGTAATTCGTCGTCGCGCAGGTCTTGTGGCTGCTGGTTGACCAGGGGGTGTCGTCGGCCGCGGATGGACACGGAGGACCTCCAACGAGTGTGGCAGCGCAACGCGCACATTTTCGGTTGCGCTCATGACAAATGATCAGTGCGGCGGTTCCGCTGCGGTCAGGCACTGGCTGCGGGCTCGCGCGAAGGCGGTCTCGGCCAGCTCCGGATGGTGAGGATCGTCAGGGATGTGGACCCAGGGCTGCAAGACCGCGTGAGATCCCAGGGCTTCGAAGGCCGCCGCCCCTTCGAGGAGCTGGTGGGCGGCCCACAGCGACCCACCGCCCGGCACCTACCTCCTCCACCGCTACCCGTAAAGCATCGTCGAGCCCGGCGGGGTGGTACCCCGGGCGGAACGGGCACGGGGCGGTCATCTCGCTCTTGCCTGTCCTGGGAACCGCTGCACTCGACGTGCGGTGGGGTCCGCCCGCTCATGTCGGCGGTGGGCCGCCGCGCTCCACGGGAGCATGTGGACGGGGAGCAGCAGTAGCCGGTGGTGGGGGCACCGGTCGTCACCGGTGGGAAGGGGCTGCTCAAGCAGAGGGGCCACGCACTGGGGAGGCATGTGTGATGCAACGGGCCGAGCGACGCTGCAGGGGGTGCGGCTGTCAATAGGGCAGATACAACAAGGAAGAAGGTGTGCAACGTGCATGCGGATCGTGCTGCCGCACGGGGCGGCACGCGACAGCGTCCCTGACCATGTCTGGGAGGACGAGAATGTCCAGGAGGCCCTGGCAGCCTGGAACTTCGTCAAGGTCAGCCAAGTGGCTTCTCTTGGAGGACTTGCGCCAGGAGGCGCATCGGCTCCCCCTCACCCCCCAGGCGCTGGCACTTGCCGAGGTGGCATCAGCTGAACCCAAGCTGCGGCAGCTGTACCCATTCACCAGCCACTGGTCACTTCACTTCACGACCTGCACAGGGTTCCCCTACTCATGGGACGTGCCGTTCGTCGACCCGCTGCGCGATGGTCGGTTCCGGGTTTGCGGTCCCTCCCGAGGAACAGTGATCGGCGAGGCAGACACGGCTGAGCACGCGATCGCCTTGGTGACAGATGCTCTGCCGGCCAACTGCGGGCCAGCCGTCGCCGGCACCGTCAACGACCTACGCAGGCCGCAACTCCGCTGATCAGGTCACGCGCCCGGGAACTGCCCGCCCCTCGTTGGAACCACTCGAGGAGACTCTCGATGGCGTCGAGAAGGTCCGGAAACGCGTGGAGGTCAAGGTGTCGTTATTGGAGTTGGCCGCTTACCACGTCTCCGTACTCAAGTTCAGCTTCACCGCTGCTCCCGACGATGAGCGCGCCGATGTGGTCATCCCTTTCGAGCATCATCCAGGCACTGGTCTTGGTGCGTCCATCCGCGGGCGCCTGCTGGACGTCACCCGTGATTCCGCAGGACCGCAAGCGCTCCTCATGCTCGGCGAACCACGTTTTCAGCTTGCCCGGCAGCTCGGCCAAGTCCCGCCGGCCTCCTCTGGCTTGTCTCATGGCTGTGCGATGAATCCCGCGGATCGGTCGAGCCGGAAAGGGGAACCGGACTGGGTTGGTTCCCAGCCTTGCTCCCGGGCTTCTCGAATGCTGGCAACAACGTGGGCTGGACGAATCGGCTCTGCCTCGAAGCCCACCCAGTTACCGGGGTGAGCCCGGTTGCTGGTGACCATCAAGATCGCCCCCGACCTGCTGCCGCTGAGCGCCTCGACCGCGTAGGCCAACGGTGTCCAGCAGAATCCCTGCATATAGGAGGGCTTCCTCCGGATCCGCCAACGGTACTCGGTCCCATCGACAGTGATGCGTCGGGACCCTTTCTTGTTCAGCGCCATCGTTCCCCTCATGCACGTTTCGTGACTCATGGGCCGCGTCCAGCAGTTCCTCGACGCGCTGCATCGCGTGGCCGCCGGCGGCACCGCCATCCACCTCGAGGTGGTCTCCCGGCTGTGGCCGTAGTCACCTTGACCGTACGCGAACGCGAGGTCCTGGCCCTCATTGGCGCAGGGGCTGGGCAACGCGGCCCTCGCCCGCCGTCTCGACATCACCGACAACGCCGTGCAGAAACACATCAGGAGCATCTTCGCGAAGCTCGGCCTGCCGTCAAACGACAAGGAGCGCCATTTGGAGGCCTTGGGTCGGTGATCCGGTGCCCGGGCGCAGCGGCTGCGCCCGGGGCGGGCCCGGCTGGCACGGTGTACGAGCTCTGGCCGCGCCGGGCTGCGTCGCCGCATCGCAGTCGGCCCCCGAGTCTCCAGCGAGACCGGGTCGACCGGCGGTGCCGTCCCCACTGACTGCGCCGACGATCGGGCAGCCGTGCGTGGACCCGCCCGCGTACGGCGACAGGTCCGGCTGATCAGCGTTCGCATCGCCGCTGTGGCCAACGCCGCACCTTCCACCGTCCTGGATGCCTTGCAGGCGCCGGTGAAGAGACCTGCGAGCGGGTCCTGGAGTGAAGAGAGCCTCGCTCAGGGCAGGAATGCCTCCACCGCTGCCCGGGTCAGGGTTCGGAACCGTGCTTCGCCCAGGGTGCCGGGGAAGTGGCCGCCGCGTTCGAGGCTGATCACTCCGTGGGCTGCCGCCCAGAGGGTGTCGGTGATTTCGTCGGCATCCGCATCGCTGCGGAAGACGCCGGACTCGATGCAGGCGCGGGCCGCTGCGCGTAGCACGTCCAGGCTGGCGGCGGCCGCGGCGCGGGAGGTCTCGTCGGGGGTGAAGCCGGGGATGGCCTCACCGTGCATGACGCTGTAGAAGTTGGGTTCTTCCAGGGCGTTGGCGCGATAGGCGCGGCCGAGTGCGGCAAGGTACTCGGCCGGATCGTCGCTGTGTGGCACGGCGTCCAGGCGGCGGCGCAGCCGGGCGAAGCCTTCGCGGTAGAGCGCTGCGGCGATGCCGTCCTTGGCACCGAAGAGGCGGTAGAGGACGGTGGTGGAGCAGCCGGCGACCGTTGCCATGCGGCGCATGCTGAGCGCGGTCGGGCCTTCGGCGGCCAGCAGACCGGCGGCGATGTCGAGCATGGCGGCGCGCACGGCCGCCTCGCCCTGGGCCTGGGCCCGGGCGAAGGCGCTGGTCGGTGAGGTGGCAGGCATGAGGACATCTTCTCCTGCAGCTACTGCCGGTCCGGCAGCGGTCGGTAGATCGGTACGCCGGCTTCCTCCAGCGCGGCGCACCGGGCGAAGTACTCGTCGCCCATCGGGTCCACCCCGAGCAGCGGCATGGCGCTGCGCCAGGTCGTGATGTCCTCCGGTGCGAGCTCCGCTGCCCGTGCGAAATGCGCTTCGGCCGCCTCGGTGTGGCCGTGGCGCAGCAGCCACAGTGCCAGCGTGGCCTCCGTGCGGGCGCGCTGCTGTTCCGGCGTGCTCGCACGGGTGAGGTCGGTGACCTCGTTCTCGCCGAGGCCGGAGTCGCCGGTCGTCACCCACCGGTGCAGGGCGCCGAGCGCCTTGTGTGCGTCCAGGCCGCTCATGGAGCGGAAGAGGTCGGTGGCGAACTGGGTGTCGTTCGGGCGTGCGATACGGCCTTCCTCGTCGATCCAGACCACGGTCGGGACGTTGAGCAGTTGGTAGAGGTCCGCGACCTTGCCGTCGACATCGATCAACGCGTGGTGCGTCGGCGCGGCCTCGGTGATCCAGGGCGCCGCGTCCTCGATACGGCGGTCGACGGCGACGCTCAGCACGCTGAAGCCTTCGGCGGCCAGCGCGGCATGCCGGCGTTCCCACTCCGGCAGGTCGTAGCGGCAGCCGCACCACGAGGCCCAGAAGACCAGCGCCACCTTGCGCCCGCGCAGGTCGCTCAGTCGGTGCTCGACGCCGTTGACGTCCGGCAGTGTGAATTCGGGGGCCGTGCCGCCGGTCAGGACCGCCGACCGCTCGGCGGCCGACGCGCCGATCGCCACGGCCCCCGCGTCCGGCTCGATCGCCACCGGCCGGCCCAGGAGGGTGGCGAAGGCGGTGACGTCCAGCAGGGCGCCGTCCACGTCCTCGATGCCGGCGGTGACAGCCGCGGGGATGCACAGGTCGCCCCGGCACCAGCCCTGCGGCTTGCGCGTGAAGCCCAGCGCGCGCTCGACGTCCGGGAAGGCGAGCCGGATACGGGTGTTCGCGCCGTCGTCGTCGACGGCGAGTTCGCCCTGGACCCGGGTCTCGGCGTGGTCGTCCAGGACGACCAGCTCGGCTGTGGTCCGAGTGGTGTTCGTGGTTGCGATCGCCGTGCTGTGCATGGCTCCCCCCTCGTCGAGTAACGCCGTTATTCGACGATAACGCTGTTATTTCTTCCGGGCAACCATCGGGTGCTTGTTCTCAGCCGGTCCGGTCGGCGGCCTCGCGGGTGACCGTCCATGAGGGGTGGGAGTTCACCTGGGACACGGTGGCCCGGGCCAGTTTCTTGTAGTGGTGCGCGATGGCCTCGGCCTCGTCGGCGGGCAGCGGGCCGCCGTGTCGTGCGGCCCGGGCGATGATCTCCTCCGGTCCAAGGGCCCGGTTGCCCAGCACGACGGCGTTGGTCGTCGGGCGGCGCAGCTCCTCGTAGCGGCGCAGGGCGGTCATCGGGTCGTGCTCGCGGGCCAGGCACCAGGCCAGGACGCGGGCGTCGACGACGGACTGCGACCCGCCGTTCATCCCCATCGGGAACATGGGGTGCGCGGCGTCGCCCAGCAGGGTGACCCGGCCGAAGCTCCAGCGTGGCAGCGGGTCGCGGTCGAGCATCGGGTACTCGAAGATCGCCGAGGAGTTCCCGACCAGGGTGGGCAGGTCGATCCAGGGCAGGTGCCAGCCCGCCAGGCCGGCGTGGGCCTCCGCTGCCGGGATGCGGCGGTTCGAGCGGTCCAGCGGTGTGGCGGACGGGGGGTGCCGTACTTCCAGTACCCAGTTCATCAGGGCGTCGCCGCCCTCGGTGGTGGGGTCCTCGATGGGGTAGGCGACGAACTTGGCGCCGGGGTTGCCTCCGGCCACGACGATCGAGCGGCCGCCGAGGATGTGCGGGTACGGGGCGACGCCGCGCCACATGTGCACGCCGTTCCAGTGGGAGGTCCCCTCCCCCGGGTGGAGTTGGGCGCGGACGGCGGAGTCGATGCCGTCGGAGCCGACCAGCAGGTCGGACTCCTCGGTCACCTCGGTGCCGCTCGCCCGGTCCAGGAAGTGGGCCCGGACGCCGTCCGCGCTCTGCTCGAAGCGCTGGAACCGCAGGCCGGTGCGGAGGGCGTCCGGTCCCAGGCGCTCGCGCACGGCGGCGAGCAGCAGCAGGTGCAGGCGGCCACGGTGGACCGAGTACTGCGGCCAGCGGTAGCCGGCGTCGAGCCCGAGCGGTTCCTCCCACACGGGCGCGCCGTCCCGGTCGCGGTAGCTCAGCCGCCGTGGTTGCAGCGCGACGGCGGCCAGTTCGTCGGCCAGGCCGAGTTCGGCCAGTTCCCGGGCGGCGTGCGGGAGCAGGTTGATTCCCACGCCGACCGCCTCGATGGCCCGTGCCGCCTCGCACACCCGTGGCTCGAAGCCGGCGGCGTGCAGGCTCAGGGCACTGGCCAGCCCGGCGATGCCCCCGCCCACGATGGTGATCCTCATGCGTGCGAGCCTGCCTTTCGTCGGCGCACCACGACGGGGACTCCCCGGCGGGGGCGCATGGCCATGATGCTGACCGGGGTCACCGGGGCGGATGGGGTCAGTTCGGTCCGCCGGAGCAGCTCCACGAGGATGGTCTTGAGTTCGGCGGTCGCGAACGGCGCGCCGATGCAGCGGTGGCGGCCGCCCCCGAAGGGCAGGAAGCCGGCCGGGGTCGCCTCCCGGTGCAGCCGGTGGCCGCTGCGCCACCGCTCGGGGACGAACCGGGAGGGCTCGGGCCAGATACGGGGCATCCGGTGTGTCACGTACGGGCTGATCGCCAGCCGGGTGCCGGCCGGCAGCCGGTGGTCGGCGAATTCGATGTCCTGGGCCGTCACCCGCGGCAGGACGACCACGGGCGGGTGCAGGCGCAGCGCCTCCTGCACCACCCCGTCCACGTACTCGAGTTCTTCCAGCGCCTCCACGGTCACCGGCGCATCGCCCAGCAGCTCCGTGACGGACTTCCGGGCCCGCTCCCAGACCCCGGGGGTGCTCAGGGCGGCATGCACCACCCAGGCCATGGCGGCGCTCGTCGTCTCGTAGCCGGCCACGATCAGGCTGATCACCTGGTCCTGGATCTCGCCGTCGTCGAGGGGGCAGCGCTCGCCGTCCGCGGCGGCGAGCAACGCGCCGAGGCCGTCACCGTCCGGTTCGGGGTGGCGGCGCCGGTGCTCGATCTCGGTCTGGATGCGCTCGGCGACCCAGCGGCGGGCCCGTTTGGCCCGGGCGGTGAGCGGGTTGGGGAAGCGGGCGAGGAAGAGCTGCAGGCCCAGGGGCAGGTCCGTGGCGTCGAGGGCGATCTGCAGCCGGGCGCCGATGGCGTCGTTCTGGGCGGCCAGCCGGGAGCCGTAGAGCGACTCGACGGTGTTGCGGCGGATCACCGCGCGCAGTTCGCGGTAGAGGTCCACGCGCCAGCCGGTCTCCCAACGGTCCACGGTTGCTGCGGTGTTGGAGGCCATGAGGCGGACGTAGTCCTCGATGCGGCGGCGGTGGAAGGCGGGCAGCACCAGGTGGCGGCGCCTGCGGTGGCCCTCGCCGTCGCTCACCAGCAGAGCGCTCTCGCCGAGCACCGGCAGCATCACCTCGAAGGAGTCGCGCCAGGAGAACAGCTGGGGGTTGGCGAAGACGAAGGAGTTGGCCTCCGGCCCGAAGAGGAAGGTCGAGCGTTGAGGGCCGTATCCGACCTCCACCACGTCGCCGTGGACGCGCTGGGCGCGCAGCATGCCGGTGAACGGATCGGCGGCGAACCGCAGCACCTCGGCGGGCGCGAGCCTGGGGACCTGCGCGGTGGTCATCGCGCCGCCTGCGCGGAGCGAGCGGTCCCGGGCGGGGTGTCGAGCAGGTGCGCCGCCTCGGGGAGGAGAGCGGCCAGCATCCGGCGCAGGGACCTCACGCCGTCCGGCCGGGGCAGGTCGGCGGCCTGCAGGCAGTCGAAGGCGGTCCGCAGCCTGGCGGTCGCCGTCCCGGCGGCCCGTTCCAGGGCGCCGCAGTCGCGCAGGACGGCGAGCACTTCGGCGAGCGTCCGGCCCTGGGCAGGAGCGGACAGCAGTGGACGCAGCCGGTCACCGGCCGTCTGCAGGCCGAAGAGGACGGGCAGGGTGTAGGTGCCGTTGCGGAGGTCCCGGCCGGCGCCGTCGTCCGGTGCGGTGAGGTCGCCGAGGTCGTTCCAGATCTGGAAGGCCACGCCGAGGTGGTGGCCGAAGGCGGCCAGGGCCCGTCGGTGGCCTTCGTCGGCGCCGGCGGCGATGGCGCCCAGCAGGGCGCTGAAGGAGAGGAGTTCGGCGGTCTTGCCGCAGACGGCGGCGAGGTAGCCGGGGACGGTGCGGTTCTGGTCGCCGGTCTCGCGGAGCTCGACGAGTTGCCCGATGCAGATCCGCCGGGCGCAGCGTGCCGCGGCGGCGGCCGCCTCGGGGCCCAGTGCGGCGGCGAGTCCGAGGGCGGAGGCGAGCAGGTAGTCGCCGAGCACCAGGGCGGCGCTGTCGCCGTAGCGCGCGTTGAGGGTGGGTACGCCGCGGCGGATCCCGGCCCGGTCGCACAGGTCGTCGTGGCAGAGGGTGGCGAGGTGGAGCAGTTCGACCGTCGCGCCCGCCGTGATCACCTGCTCGCCGGCCGGGGCGTCGGCGCCGACCAGGTCGGCGGCGCCGAGCACCAGGGCGGGGCGCAGGAACTTCCCCGGGTGGCGGACCAGGTGCTGCAGTGCGTCCTCGATCTGCGGGTCGTCCAGCGTCAGCTCCTTGACGACGCGGTCGCGGACGCGCGAGAGGTCGCCGGCGAGCCGGGGGAGGTCCGGGCCCGGCAGGGCGCAACCGGTTCCAACAGGGGGCATCTTTAGATCCACGCTCCCGTCGCGAAGAGGACGAAGTCGGCGATCATCAGGTAGTACAGCCAGGCCCAGGAGATCATCGACGGGCCGATCCGGGACCGGGCAACGGCGCCGACCAGCGCGGCGGCCCACGGCAGGGTGAGCAGCGGCAGCAGTACGCCCGCCGCGTGCAGGCGCCGGGCCAGTGCGGCGTCGACCAGGTAGAAGCCGGCCAGGCAGCCGCCGTACAGCAGCTTCGTCACCGTCGGGCTGACCACGTGCGGCAGGGTCGTCTTGCCGACCGCGGCGTCCTTCTGGGTGTCACGGGCGTTGTTGTGGAGCATCAGCGCGGCGAACAGGAATCCCGGTCCCAGGGCCGCGAGCAGCAGGGTGGCGTCGATGCGGCCCGCGTTCAGCCAGGCGAGGATCAAGGTGACGCCGAAGCCGGTCACCACGAAGTCCAGCAGCTCGCCCAGCGCCCGGTGGCCCAGCGGCCGCGGGCCGCCCGCGTAGGCGAAGTAGGCGAGGTAGCACAGTGCGATCAGGGGCAGGAGCCACCAGGTGGTGGTGGCGGCGAGCACGGCGAGACCGATCCAGGCGACGGCGAAGCAGGCGAGTCCGGCCAGCCGCAGCCGGCGCATGTCCAGGCCCTGCGCGAGGGCGCTCTCGGGGCGGACCCGGTCGGTCTTGTCGAGGCCGCGCACGTAGTCCTCGTAGTCGTTGACGTAGCGCCGGCCGACACAGTCGGGTACCAGGACGAGCAGGGTCAGCGCCACCCGCCAGGGCTCCAGCGGGTGGACCTGGCGGGCGGCGGCCACCGCGTACAGGCCCTGCAGCACGATGACCAGGACCAGCGGTGGTCCGGCGGCCACCAGCCAGGCTCGCGGGCCCGGTCGCATCCGGCCGGACGCCGCCGCCGCGGGCTGCGCCGTCACCGCGTGCTTCCCGGGGCCGGCAGGCGTTTGGTACCGATCGCCTGGAACATCACGTTGGTGGAGCGGGTGGGGAACATCGGGACCGTCGACCGGAGCCTGAAGAACCACGGGATGAGCGCGCGGGCCTGCGGCCACAGCCCGTACAAGCGCAGCTCGACGCCGCCGAGCGCGGCGGTGCGGACCAGGCGCGGGCGGTTGACGAAGAGCCGGTGGTCGTGACAGCCCTTGGGGGCCATTCCGGGCAGCGGGAGGTTCTCGGTCAGCGTGACGATGAGGATCCGGGCCAGGAAGGTGTCGGCGATGGTGTCGAGCAGCAGGGTGCCGCCAGGGCGCAGGATCCGGCAGCATTCGGCGACCACGGCGTAGGGGTCCGGGACGTGTTCCAGGCACTGGCCGGCGACCACGACGTCCACGCTGTCGTTCTCGAACGGCAGCGTGGCCACGTCGGCCAGGACCGTCTCGTCGACTCCGTGGGCGGCGGCGACCTCCAGCGAGCGCTTGGACTGGTCCACGCCGATGTGCCGGTAGCCCTTGCCGGCCAGGTGCGGGTGGAGCAGGCCGCCGCCGCAGGCGACGTCGACCAGCCGGGCACCGGGCCGGTCGGCCGGGGGGATGAGCTCGCCGCGCTTGGCTGCGATCCAGCCGAGTGCGGCGAAGGGGCCGCGCGGATCCCACCACTGGTCGGCGAGGTCGTCGTACTGGGTCAGGTCGTTGGCCTTGACTTTGGGCTTCGTCACAGGACTCCGTTCCTGGTTGTCGCCGGTGGCCTAGGGCAGCGCCGGCTCGAACCGGCGCCGGTGGCCCGGGGGCGGCGCCGGTGGCCCGGGGCCGCGTCAGCGCTGGTAGCGCCCGAGCGCCATGACGGGGAAGAGGTGGCGGTACAGGGGATAGCTCATGTAGAACTGCCGCGGCAGGACGGTGCCGGTGAACGGCTCCTCGTCCCAGCCGCCGTCCTCCCGCTGGGCCTCGACCAGCCAGGCCAGCCCCCGGTCGACCCGCTCGTCGTCGGCCGGCAGACCGGCCGCGTGCAGGGCGAGCAGCGCCCAGGAGGTCTGGCTGGGGGTGGACGGCCCGCGGCCGCACCAGGCCGGGTCCTCGTACGAACGCAGGCTCTCGCCCCAGCCGCCGTCGACGTTCTGGTGGTCCGTCAGCCAGGCGACCGCGCGCCGCACCGGTGGGCTGTGCGGCGGGACGCCGGCGCTCAGCAGCGCGGTGACCGCCGCTCCCGTGCCGTAGAGGTGGTTGGCGCCCCACCGGCCGAACCAGGAGCCGTCCGCGGCCTGGTGGCGCACCAGCCACCGCACGGCGGCCCGGGCCCTGGGATCGGCCGCCAGGCCCTGGCGGGCCAGGCTCTCCAGGGCGTGCGCGGTGATGTCCGGGCAGGGCCGGTCGGTCAGTTCGGTGAAGTCGAGGGTGCTCAGGCGGGAGGCGAGCCACGAGGTGTTGTCCGCGTCGTAGGCGGCCCAGCCGCCGTCCGAGGACTGCATGGCCAGCAGCCAGGACGTGCCGCGGACGGTGGCGCCGCGCAGCCGGGCGGCCTCGGCGGGGTCGGGCGCCGTCACCCTGGAGAGCGCCTCGACGACCACCGCGGTGTCGTCGCAGTCGGGGAAGGCCTGTTCGACGAAACCGACCGACCAGCCGCCGGCGGCCCGCCCGGGCCTGGCCACGGCCCAGTCGCCGTGCCCGGTGACTTCCTGGCCGGCGAGCCAGCGGGCGGCTCGCAGCAGGGCGGGGTGGTCGGCGCCGACGCCGGCGTCGGCGAGCGCGCTCACGCACAGGGCGGTGTCCCACACCGGCGTGGGCATGCAGTTCATCCGGCGGACGGGGCCGTCGGCGCTCTCCTGCCAGACGGCGAAGCCGTCCAGCCCGCGCAGTCCGGCGCGTATTGCGGGGTCGGCGGTGCTCAGGCCCGCGGCGTGCAGGCCGAGGAGGCAGAACGCGGAGGCCACGTTGCAGGCCAGCCAGGCGCCGTCCGCCTCCTGACGGTCGGTGATCCACCGGACGGCACGCTCGACCGCCCGGCGGCGCGGCAGGCCGAGCGCGTGCTCGTTGTACCAGCCGAGCGCACGGTCCACCGCCCGAAGGGCCCGCGGCAGCGCGGTCGGGGCGGGGCGGCCGGTGCGCAGCTCGTCCGTGCGGAAGCCCGGGTCGTGGCAGGGCCGGGACCGGTGGACCAGGCCGAGCGGCACCATCGTCAGCCGGGCCCAGGTGGACAGCCGGTAGAGCGAGAGCGGGGCGCGCGGCGGCAGCAGCACCGCCTCGGTGAGCACGGTGGGTACGGCCCCCCAGTCCTCCTGGCCGAACAGGGCGAGCCACAGATGTGCTTCCAGCCGGCAGCGTTCGGCGCCGCCCTGGGCGCGGACGAAACGGGCCGCTGCCGCCATGTGCGGTTCCTCGGGGCCGTCCCCGGCCAGCCGCAGGGCGAGGTAGGCCTCCACGGTGGTGGACAGGTCGCCGGGGCCTTGCGGGTACAGACCCCATCCGGCGTCAGGGAGTTGCTGGGAGCGGATCCAGCGGGCGGTGGCCGCGAGGACGCGCTCGTCGCGCACCCCCAGCAGCTCGCGGATGAAGAGATCGACCGCGTCGACCATCACGTTGCCGTCCGGACAGCGGGACCACCAGCCCTCCGGTTCCTGGATCGACAGCAGGTGCTCCACGCCACGGGAGACGGCCACCTTCGGATCAGTGCGCACGATAGTAACCCTCGGTATCTGGACTGCAGGCCAGTAGCGGGTGGGACGTGACACTCCGGAGCTCGCGTTCGTACTATAAAAGCACTGGTGCCGCACCGCTCCCACCCGTCGACGTATTCACAACTGGGGGGTCGTCTTCCATGCGGTTACTGGTAGTTGGTGCAGGAATCGGCGGCCTGGCGCTCGCCCGAGGACTGCTCGCGGCAGGACACCACGTGACCGTGCTGGAGCAGGCGCCGAGCCCGCGCATCACCGGCTCGGCGATCACTGTCTGGAGTGGAGGAGTCGGCATCCTGCGCGCGCTCGGGGTCTGCACCGACGGGCTGGGCGCCCGGATCGACCGGCTGGAGACCCGGACCGACGCCGGGGAACACCTCTACTCCATCGACGTCGGGCATGCGGCGCGCTGGCTGGGCCACCCCAGCATCACCGCGCCGCGCCGCGAGCTGCTCGCCCGCCTCGCCGACGGCCTGCCGGAGGGCACCATCGCGTACGGGCGCCGGTTCGTGCGGGCCAAGGAGGGCGGCCTGGGCATCCAGGCCGTCCTCGCGGACGGCGGCACGGCCGAGGGCGACCTGTTGATCGGAGCCGACGGCCACCATTCCGCCGTGCGGCGGCATGTGTGGGGCCAGGACCCGACGGTGCCGGCCGGCTGGGCGACCTGGCAGGGTCTCGTGGATCGCCGGTCCCGCATCACCGGTGCGCACCACGGGCTCATGATCAACGGCCGGGCCGGCTTCTGCGGACTGCTGCCCGCCGGACCGGACACCCTGCAGTGGTGGTTCAGCTTCCCGTGGCGCCCCGGCGCGCCCGACGTACCCGCCCTGCCTCAGCTGCGCGAGCGCTTCGCCCACTGGGCGCCGCCGGTGCCGGCGGTACTGGAGGGCCTCCGGGAGACGGAGATCGAGATGTTCCCACACCACACCCACCGGGTCCGCCGCATCTGGGGCACCGAGCGCTCGACCCTGCTCGGCGACGCGGCCCACACGATGCCGCCCATCGTCGCCCAGGGCGCCAACCAGGCGCTGGAGGACGCCTGGGTGCTCGCCCGCCTGCTCGCCCACCGGCCGGCGAACCTCACCGCGGCGCTGCGCCGCTACGAACACCTCCGCTCCCGGCGGATCATCCCGATCGCCCGGCTGGCCGCCACCGAGTACACCTACCGCTACCACCCGCCGCGCTACGACCGCCTGGTGCCCAGCCCCCTGGTGACCCGGGCGTACGCGCGCTGGCTGTACGCCACCAGCGACTACCTGCGCGGCCGCCGGCGCTGGTGGTAGTCGCCGGCGCCCGGCGCTGCAGCGACGTGAACAACAGCGCCTCGAGCGACAGCAACTTGAACGACAGCGCCGCAGTCGCTTGTGTCGTCAGTGCAGGATTTCGGCCCGCAGCCTCTCGTTGGGCGTGGCGATGTCCCAGTAACGAGCAGAGCCCCGCGCGTCGCGGTAGATGCCTGTGCCCCCGGTGATGGCCATGTCGAGTGTTTTCGTTCCGCTCACCCCGAGCGACTGCATCGTCAGGGAGCCACCCTCGAGTTCTATCGTGAGCAGGCACTGCTTCGTGAGTTTGGCGCCATCGACATGAACGACCTGGCACGTTCCCCCGCCGCGTCCGACGGTGCGGCCGTCCCTGACGATGCCGCCGGAGTAGACGTCCATGTCCCCCAAACTCGGCCCTGCCGGGCCGACGTCGTGAGCCGCGTACTGATCGTTCTGGATTTTGATGTCGAGGACCTCGACGGGGCTCTTCTTCGGGGTGTCGGCGTCCGCGCCGGCCACGGTGCAGACGCCGACCGCAGCGGCGGCCACCGATACGGCGACGAATCTCGCGAGCGCCGCTCGCGTGATGCGCATTCCCCGCGGATTCGCCTGTCCACTCCGATGCGCGGCGGCGGATTCCGGACTGCTGCTGACCATGATGGTTGCTCCCCACGGTGATCTTCAGGTGCGAACACCTCGACGCTAGGAGCGCCGGGTCGCCCTGTCCAAGATCAATACCGTCATGGCGTCATGTTCCGAGAGGCATGAAGGAACCGGCTTCATTCCAGATGTCGCTGGTCGCGGCGCCACGGACGGTGACGTCGCTGCGTCGTCCCGGCCTGTTCGGAGGCGGCTTGACCCAAGGAACGTCGACGCTCAGAACACAAGGTGTCCTATAGTGAACTCGCGTTTCCTGCTGGAGCCTTGTCCTGGAAGGACGTTTCCTCATGGCCGACACTCTCGCCACCGCCAAACCCGAACTCGTCGCCCTCGCCCACCGCCGCATGCGTGAGTCGATTCCCGACAACGACTGGACGCCCCGTCAGAAGCTCGCGCTGACCTGCCGGATCCTCTTCGACGGAGGACACGACTCGGGGCTGGCCGGGCAGATCACCACGCGGGCCGAGCAGCCCGGCACCTACTGGACGCAGCGGTTGGGGCTGGGGTTCGACGAGGTCGGCGAGAACAACCTGCTGCTGGTCGACGAAGACCTCAACGTCCTGGAGGGCGCCGGCATGGCCAACCCCGCCAACCGCTTCCACAGCTGGGTCTACCGGGCCCGGCCGGACGTCAACTGCATCATCCATACCCACCCGTTGCACGTCTCGGCCCTGTCCATGCTGGAGACGCCGCTGGTCGTCTCGCACATGGACACCACTCCGCTCTTCGAGGACTGCGCCTTCCTGGAGAACTGGCCCGGCATTCCCGTGGGGAACGAGGAAGGCGAGATCATCTCTGCAGCCCTGGGCGACAAGCGCACACTGCTGATGGCCCATCACGGCATGCTGGTCACCGGACGCACCGTGGAGGAGGCGTGCGTGCTGGCTCTGCTCCTGGAGCGGGCGGCACGGCTGCAGTTGCTCGCCTCGGCCGCGGGTGCGGTACGGGAGCTGCCGGCGGCGCTCGCCCGGGAGGCCCACGACTGGATCTCGGTGCCCAAGCGCGACCAGGCGTCCTTCGCCTACTACGCGCGTCGCGCGCTGCGCTTTCACCCCGACTGCCTGACGGCCGCCGGCGCGAAGGGCGGTGCCTGAGATGGCTCTCACCGACCTGCAGGGCATCATCGCCTACCCGGTCACACCCTTCGACCGTGAGCACGGGCTGGTGGACACCACCGCCCTGGCCGCTTTGGTCGATCGGCTGGTGGCGTCCGGATGCCATGCCATAGCCCCGCTGGGCAGCACGGGCGAGAGTGCGTACCTGGACGACGAGGAATGGCGCACGGTGGCCCGGGCCTCGCTCGAAGCGGTCGGCGGGCGCGTACCGGTCGTGGTGGGCATCTCGGACCTGACCACGGAGGGCGCCGTTCGGCGGGCTCGCTTCGCCGAACGGGCGGGGGCGAGCGCGGTGATGGTGCTGCCGGTGTCGTACTGGAAGCTCGGCGAGCGCGAGATCAGCGAGCACTACGCACGCATCTGCGCGGCCGTGGGCGTACCGGTGATGGTCTACAACAACCCGGCGACCAGCGGCACCGACCTGTCCCCCGAGTTCCTGGTGGGGCTGTGGGAGAAGTTCGAGAACGTCACCATGGTCAAGGAGAGCAGCGGCGACGTGCAGCGCATGCACCGGATCGTCCAGCTCTCGGACGGCGCGCTGCCCTTCTACAACGGCTCCAACCCGCTGGCGCTGGAGGCCTTCGCGGCGGGGGCGGCCGGCTGGTGCACCGCGGCGCCCTGCCTGGCACCGGGACCGGTGCTGCAGTTGTACCGGGCGGTGCGCTCGGGTGACCTCGCCGCAGCGCGGGAGGTGTTCTACCGCCAGCTGCCGCTGCTGCAGTTCGTCCTCGCGGGCGGGCTGCCCGCCACCGTCAAGGCGGGGCTGGCCCTGCGCGGCTTCGACGCCGGGGACCCGCGCAGGCCCCTGCTGCCGCTGGAGGCGCGGCAGACCCGGCGACTGGCGGAGATCATGGAGTCGCTGCAGGCGGCGGAGGCAGTGGGCTCGCCGCAGGGCCGGGGTGGTGCACCGGCCGTACCGGCGGGGTGAGCGGGTACCTCATCAGGAGGTCGTGGACGAGATCTCCCCACCGGTCGCCGCGCAGGTCGCCGCGCACGGTTCGTCGTGGATGACGACGAGCACCGCGGCGCGCTGCTCGCCCACGCTCCGCGAGCGGTGGGGCACCTCGGCCTTGAAGTACACGCTGTCGCCGGGTCCGAGCAGCACGCTGCGCTCGGGGAAGACCAGCTCCACCTCGCCCTCGTGGACGAAGAGGAACTCCTCCCCCGCGTGGGACTTGAACGACATGTCGTCGGCCGCGAGCGGCGGTCGCATCATGAACGGGGCCATGGCCTTGCCGCTCACGCCCGTGGCGATGCCCTCGTAGTGCGTGGCGCCGGTGGTCCCCGGCGCCACGGCCACGGGGGTGCGCTCGCCGGCCCGTACGACAGTGATCAGCTCGGGTTCGACCTCCTCGGCGAACAGCCGGCCGACGTCCACACCCAGCACGCGGGCCAGTTTCATCGCCGTGGAGATGGAGGGCACGCTCAGACCGCGCTCCACCTTGGACAGGTAGCTCTTGGTCACCCCGGCCTGCTGGGCGAGCGCTTCCAGACTCAACCGGTTCTGCTTGCGCAGCAGTCTCAGTCGGGTGCTCATCGCAGGGGCCTCGGGCAGGAACGCATGGGCGCATTATCCCCCAGGCGTGCCACCGGTTGTCGGGGCGGGGATCCGCAGGCCGTCCGAGGGCCTGGCGAAACGGCGATTCGGCCGCGCGGCGCCCGCTCGGCGTCCGCTCGGCAGTGCAGTCGGTGCGGCTCGGGCCACCGCCACCACGATCTTCCCCGTATGCGCGTTCGACTCCATCAGGCGGTGCGCGTCGGTTCGATCTGCGGCTGCCGCGGGGGCGCGGTCCGCCGGCGGCCTTGCCGCAGCGCGGCACTTCGTCCGCGGGTGCGTCGTGGCTTGTCGCGCCCACGCGGCGGCAGCCGCAAATCGACAGGGGCCCCGCGCCCCTACGGGCGCCGTGGTACCGCATGACGAAGATCCGCCGGACACGCCCTGGTGCCCCACTCCGAGCGGCTCGGTCTGCGGGGAGCGCCGGCGTCGTGCCGGACCCCGGGGATCTCCCTCAGCGTCGCAGACTGGTGCTGCGCCTCGGAAGTCCCGCCGGGGAGGTTCCGGTGGTTGCGCGGTCCACCCATCGACGAAGGGAGTACACCATGCGGAAGATCATCGTTTGCACGTTTCTGACGCTCGACGGCGTCATGCAGGCGCCGGGCGGTCCGGACGAGGATGCCGGGAGCGGCTTCGAGCACGGCGGCTGGCAGAAGCCGGTGGCCGACGACGAGGTCGGCACGGCCATCGCCGGTTGGTACGAGCACGCCGACGCCATGCTGCTCGGCCGCAGGACGTACGAGATCTTCGCGTCGTACTGGCCGACCGCCGATCCCGACAACCCGTTCACCGACCGGATGAACAGCATGCACAAGTACGTGGCGTCCCGCACCCTGACGTCTGTCGAGTGGCAAAACTCCACCCTACTGGAGGGCGACACCGTCGATGCCGTACGCAACCTGAAGGCGTCCGACGGCGGCGACATCAACGTCGTCGGCAGCGGCAACCTCGCCCAGACCCTCATGCAGCACCGCCTCGTCGACGAGTACCGGCTGACCATCCACCCGGTGATCATCGGCACCGGCAAGCGGCTGTTCGCCCACGGAACGATCCCCACCGCGCTGGAGCCGGTCAGCGTGTCGACGACAAAGGGCGGCACCGTCATCGGCGTCTACCGGCCGAACGGTATGCCCAGCTACGACAGCTACTGATGTCGTGCGCCGCGGTGGTTTCCGCCCGACAGTCCTCAGCGGAACCACCGCGGCGCAGCCCGGGTGGTCGAACAAGGTGCACGGCAGCCTGCGGCCATGGCTCGCCCCTGCACGTCCCGAAATGGTTGAACCCGCACACAGTTCGGTCTCTACGTCCCATACCTGATGAGATGATTGCTACTGATCGTCAGCAAGCATGTGCCCAGCGGTAGATGCGCATGCACTCGCGTCATCAGGAAAGGCCACGACACAGTGATGGATGGGGCAACGCCCTGCAACGGAGCCGGCGAGGGCCGGGCCACCGATCCGGAGGCGCCCGGTGAGCAGTTGCGGCGGCTCCGGCGGGAGCGGGGGGTGTCGTTGCTGCAGTTGTCGCGGCTCGCCTTCTACAGCAAGAGCTACCTGAGCCGGGTCGAGAACGGTGACAAGCCGCTGACCCTGGGTCTGGCCCGGGCGTGCGACCAGGCGCTCGGGACGGACGGGGCGCTGGAGGAGCTCGCGCGGGCGGCGAACGCCGCGGCGTGCCACGGGGCGCGGCCCGCGGACACTGATGTCTGTCCCTACCTGGGGCTGTCCTCCTTCGGTCCTCAGGACGCGCGGTGGTTCTTCGGTCGCGAGGAGGCCGTGGCCGAGCTCGTCGCGCGGCTGGCCGAGCGGCTCGCCGACCGTGGTCGGGGCCCGCTGACGGTCGTGGCGCCTTCGGGTGCCGGCAAGTCCTCGCTGCTGCGGGCAGGGTTGCTCCCGGCACTCGCTCGGGGGGCGCTGCCCGTAGCGGGCTCGCACGCGTGGCCTGCTGTGGTCATCACTCCCGGTGAGCGTCCTCTGGAGGCGCTGCTGGGTCGGTTGGCGGCCGTGTGCGGTCTCACCCGGCAGGAGCTGGCCGCCGCGTGGAGTGCGGGGCCGGAGACGTTCGTCAAGCAGGTGGGGGCGGGGCTCTGCCCCTCCGTCGACCGTTCCTCTTCGGACGTGGCCGGTCTGGTGGTCGTTGTCGACCAGTTCGAGGAGGTCTTCGCCCTCTGCCGGGACGGCGAGGAGAGGGCTGCTTTCATCACCGCCCTGCTCGCGCTTTCCGACACGAGCGGGAGCGAGGACCGGCCGTACGCCTTGGTCGTCCTCGGCGTACGAGCCGACTTCTACCATCATTGTCTCGCCGATCCCGGCCTGGCTCCGTCCCTGCAGCGGGGGCATGTGGCCCTGGCGCCGATGGACGAGGGGAAGGTGCGCGAGGTCGTCACCGGCCCGGCGCAGCGGTCCGGGCTGACCGTGGAGGCCGGGCTGGTGGAGATCCTGCTGCGCGACGCGGGGCTCGGGCCCGGCTCCTCCGGCCGGGGCGACGGGCTGCGGCCCGGTGCTCTTCCTTTGCTGTCGCATGCCCTGCTGGGCACGTGGCAGCACCGGGACGGGGCCTCCCTTACGGTGGCCGGGTACCGGCTGACGGGAGGCATATCCGGTGCGGTGGCCTCGACAGCCGAGCGCGCCTACCAGTCCCTGACCCCTCCTCAGCGTGAAGCCGCCCGTCACGTCCTGCTGCAGCTGGTCAGCGTCGGGGCGGAGCAGCAGGAGACCGGCCGTCCCGCGCGCCGGGCGGACCTGCTGCAGGTGGCCGGCGACGATTCCGAGGACGCCGCTGCCGTACTGGAGGTGTTCACCCGGGCCCGGTTGCTGACCCACGACGCCGACCGTGTGGAGCTCGCTCATGAAGTGCTGTTGTCCGCATGGCCCCGGCTGCGCCGGTGGGTCGACGACGATCGTGCGGGGCTCCACATCCACCAGCGCCTGGCGGAGACGGCCGCGGTGTGGGAGGCGGAGGGCCGGGACGGCGGGCTGCTCTACCGCGGTGGCCGCCTCGCCACCGCGCGGGAGTGGGCGTCCGCTCCGGGACGCGTCGTACTCGGCTCGGCGGCCAGGGCGTTCCTCGACGCGAGCATCCGCCACGACGACGCGAAGGCACGGGCGAAGAAGCGTCGTCTGAGGCGGTTGAGAACACTGACCTCGGTCCTCACCGTGCTCCTCGTCCTGGCCTCGACCGCCGGCGCGCTGGCCTTCCAGCAGTGGCGGACGTCCAGGAGCAACCACCGGCTCGCCCTGTCGCGCGAGTTCGCCGCCCGGGCGGACCTGCTGGCCCGGGAGTCCCCCGAGGCCGCGATGCTCTCCGCGCTCACGGCCTACCGGCACGCGCCCACCGTGGAGGCCCGCAGCAGCCTGCTGAGCGCCTACGCCCGGCATCACGCCGACGACTTCAGCGGCCACTCGGCCACCGTCAACACCGTGGCCTATTCCCCCGACGGGCGCATCGTGGCCACCGGGAGCGACGACCACACGGTCAAGCTGTGGGATGCCGGTTCGGGGAAGGTGCTGGCCACGCTCCGGGGCCACACCCACAGCGTCAACGCGCTCGCGTTCTCGCCCGACGGACGGACCCTCGCCTCCGCCAGTCACGACCGCAGCACCAAGGTGTGGGACGTCACGACGCACAGCTCACCGGCCACGAGGGCGGCGTTCTCGGCGTGGCCTTCAGCCCCGACGGGCGCGCCCTCGCCACTGCCGGGCACGACCGTACGGTCCGGTTGTGGGACACGGCGACGTACCGGCAGAGGGCCGTGCTGACCGGTCACACGCAGCAGGTGATGAACCTCGCCTTCTCTCCCGACAACCGGACGCTGGCCACCGCGTGCAACGACCACACGATCAAGCTGTGGGACACCACCACCTTGAAGGAGTCCGCGACCCTCGAAGGGCACACCGACTCGGTGATGTCCACGGCCTTCTCCCCCGGCGGCAGGACGCTGGCCAGCGCGAGCGCGGACGGCAGCGCGCGCCTGTGGGACGTGGCGTCCCGCCGGCCTCTGGCCGTGCTCACCGGCCACACCGGAGTGGTGGCACAGGTCGCCTTCCTTCCCGACGGACGCAAACTGGCCACCGCGGGCCACGACCGCACCGTCCGTCTGTGGGACGCAGCCAGTCACGAGACGACCACCACGCTGAGCAGCGAACTGCCCGTCAACGGGGTGAATGTCAGCCCCGACGGCCGTCACCTCGCGACCGTCTCGCTGGAGGAGCTTGGCCCCGGTAGTTCCGCAGGTGCCTCGGTGGAGCCGCCCCGGGCCGGTATCTGGGACGTGGCGACAGGCAGGATGACCACCGCGCTGGGCGTGCGGGTCATGCCCCGCCAGGTGGCCTTCTCCCCCGACGGCAGGACGCTGGCCGTCGGTGATGCCAAGGGCGCGGTGAGCCTGTGGGACGTCCGCAGCCACCGGCTGGTCGCCACCCTGGCCGGGCCGTCCGAGGCCGTCACCGGGCTGGCCTTCGCCCCGGACGGCCGGACGCTGGCCGGCGCCGGCGCGGACGGATCCGTACGCCTGTGGGACACCTCCACGCGGCGTACGGAGGCGATCCTCTCCGGTCACGACCGGGCCGTTCTCGCCCTCGCCTTCAGTCCCGACGGTCGCTCCCTCGCCACGGCGGGCGCGGACCGTACGACACGACTGTGGGATGTGGCCTCGCGGCGCTCGGAGGTCGTCGTCAGCGGTGACACCGATGAGACCTTCACCCTGGCCTTCAGTCCGGACGGCCGCACCCTGGCCAAGGGCAACGCCAACGGCTCGGTACGGCTCCTGGACGTGGCCTCCCGCCGCCTCGTCGCGGTCCTCCCCGGACAGTCGGCCACCACATGGGCCCTGGCGTTCAGCCCGGACGGCCGGCTCCTCGCCACGGCGGGATCGGACGGCACCATCCGCTTGTGGGACACCGTCGCGTGGCGCCGGACCAGGACCCTGACGGGCCACACCGGAGTCGTCAAGGCCCTGGCCTTCTCCCCCGACGGCCGCACCCTGGCCAGCGGCAGCGCCGACCGAACGGTCCGGCTGTGGGACACCCGTGATCACCGCGTCGTCGCCACCCTGACGGGTCACGACGACGCCGTGGTCTCCCTCGCCTTCCCGCCCGACGGCCGCACGCTGGCCACGGCGAGCCCGGACCGGACCAGCCGCCTGTGGGAGCTCGACCCGGACGATGTCGCGAGCCGCGTCTGTGCCCTCAGCACCGCCCACGAGTGGCACGACCTCCTGACCGATCCGCCTCCCGGGGCGCCCTGTCCCTGATGCCGCGCGGACGGGACGAGCGGGGTCGTACCCCGGTCAGCCGATGCCGACCGGCGGCGTTCCCGTGCCCGGCTTCATGGTCTTCTCCACCATGGGCACCTGAAGCTCGCCGGCCTTGTCGTGGAACGACAGGACCGCACGCGCGGGGGTGCCCCTGTCGATGGTCCGGTCCGTCCACTCGACGAAGGCGGTGTGCTGCGCGCCGTCGCAGCGCAGTTCCCTCTTGGTCTTCGTCGCCTTCAGGTACGCGGCAGGCGCGGGGATCGGCGGAAACGAGGTGAGGGTGACGTCGAGGCGCTCGGTCGCCGCCGTACAGGCGTAGTCGAACGAGACGATCACCGAGGGGATGGTCCCCTGACCGATGAGGATCTTGTCGATCGTCGCGGACGGCGCCTTGGCAGCGGCCTTGGTCGTCACGGCGGCTGACGCAGGGGGAACCGCTGCGGCGAGTGCGGCCGAGACCAGTGCGTACGTGGCAACGGCGCGAAGGGTCCTGCGCTTCACGGGAGTACTCCTCAAAAGGGTCGGGAGAAGAAGACGAGCCGGCAAGTGGCCGGCAGACAGGAGCTCACCGCATTCGGGGCCATGGGTGAAGGGTTGCCCCGTTCCCTGTCGGGGTGGGAAACCCGGGCAACCGGCAGCGGGCCTCGGGCTGGTGCGGCAAACGTGCGTGCGGGAACTCCCCGATCTTCGGGAGTCACGAGTTGCCGGCCTACGCTGCCGCGGCCGTCGGGTACTCCCGGACAGAGGTCGGCCTCTCCCACGCGCTCCTGTCCCGCCTCACCGAGGGTGCCGCGACGATGGCGACGACGCCGGCGGGGATGTCGCAGTGGGGCCGCACGTGGGAGGGCGGGTCGCCTCGGGCGGTGGAGCGGGAGCGGTTGTTGCGGGCGTGGGTGGGCGCGGTTCCTTCGTAGGGGTGGGTACGGCGGAGGGCGCGGCTCACCCCTCAGGTCGGGGTGGCCGGCTGGTGCCGCTGGTCGCTGCTCAGCCGCTCGGCAGGACCGTGCGGAGTTCCTTGTCCAGTTCCGCTGCCGCCGCCTCGTCGGGCATCGACCGTGCCTCCGCCGCCGTGTGGAGGCGGTTGAGTGCGGTGGTGAAGGCGTGGGTGAAGGCGCCGTAGAAGGGGGTGCGGGGGCGGAGGGTGGCGGATTGGAGGGCGGGCAGGAGGGTGTCGTGGGCGTACAGGGGGCGGTGGGAGGGGTCGCGGGGCATGTCGGCGGCGTTGCCCTCGGACCGGGCGGGGGCGCTCGGGGCGGCGCGGTCGCCGTCGCAGGAGACGGCCGGGTCGGTGTAGGCGGAGGTGCGGGTGGCGGCGAAGCCGGCGTCGAGCAGGCAGCGTTCGCTGGTTCTGTCGGTGAGGAATTTGACGAGTTCCTTGGCCTTGGTGATGCGCTGCGGTGTCATTCCGGGGTTGGCGGCTATGGCCAGGTTCTGGCCGCCGAGGACGGCTCCGGGCAGGGGTGCGACGCCGAGTTTGCCGCTTCCGAGTGCGGTGTGCAGGGTGCGGTAGGCGTAGGGCCAGTGGCGCAGGAAGGCGGTTTTTCCTTCGGCGAAGTCCTTGAGGGTGCCGGCCTCGTCCGCGTCGAATGCCGAGTCGAGGGTGTGGGCGCTGGCGGTGCGGCGGCGGAATTCGGCTATTCCTTTGGCGAGGTTGCCGGGTGTGGCGGTGTAGTCGCCGTCGTCGTCGGTCAGGTGGACGCCGGCCGAGGCGAATGCCTCGGTGCCGTTGACGGTGAGGCCCTCGTAGGGGCTGAGCTGGCTCGTCCAGGCGCTGCGGTAGTTCTTCGATTTCTCGCTCTTGTCGGCGCGGGCCCAGGCGTCGACGCCGTCCATGAGGGAGGCGACGTCGTTCCAGGTCGCGTCCTTCCTGGTGAGGTCGGTGAGCTTGCTCTCCTCGATTCCGGCGCCGTCGATCAGGTAGTCGCGGCGGTAGTACAGCAGGCCGACGTCGCTGTTGTAGGGCACGGAGTAGACCTTGCCCTTCCAGCGGGCCGTGGTGGCGGCCTTGTCGATGATGTCGCCGTCGTCGACGAATTCCGGCGGTAGTTCCCTCACGAGGCCGGCGGCGGCGAATTCGGCGACCCAGGTGACGTCGAGGTTGACGATGTCGTAGCCGGCGCTGCCGGATTGCAGCGCTGCGAGGAGCTGGCTTCGTTGCAGGTCGGCGGAGCCGGGCAGGATGACGGCCTGGGCGCGGTAGGGGGAGTGCTGTTTCTCCTGCAGGGTGTTCCATGCGTCGACCAGGTGTTTGCGGATGCCGTTCTTGCCGGTGACGTCCACGCCGGTGGCGATGACGAGCTGGGTGCCGGTGAGCGGCCGTACCGAGGGCGGTCCGGCCTGGTTGTCGTGGCCTTCGCCACCGGTGCAGGCCGTCGTCGCGCCCAGGAGGAGCACGGCGGCGCTGACCCACCGCCACGACGTCTTTCCGTGCCTCATGGTCCTTCCCCCGTCGTGCTTACTGGCGGCCCTGTGCCACTTGGGCGATCTCGGCATCGAGCCCCTTGGCGAGATCGCCCCGGCCATCAAGACACGTCCCTCCGCTCGCTTCGGCCACGCGCAGGTCCAGGCGGTCCTTGAGGCAGCCGCCGGAGTCGAACGACACCATGGTCACGGGCACTTTCCGGTCGCGCACGAAGGAGAGCAGGTCGTTCTGCTGGGAGGCGTTCAGGCGGTCGTTGTCCTCGTCGTCGGTGAGCAGGACGACGAGTTGGGGATGGCCGTCGTCCTCGTCGCCGCGGGGCATCCTGTCCAGTGCCGCGCGCAGGGCGCCGCCGATGTCCGCCTCCAGGTTCATCTGCGGTGTGGCCGCGTCGATCTTCCGTCCGGCGTCGGCGGCCTTGTCCTGCTCGCTCTTGTCGGCCGTCCGCGACCAGGACCCGTGCGTGCCGAAGGGCAGGAGTTCGCGGGAGGGGGGATCCGAGCCGGCCGATGCGACGGACCACACGCCGAAGGCGTCGTCGGGGCCGAAGCGGCTCAACGACTGTTTGAGGATCTCGCGGGCGCCGTTGGGTCCGTCCCACCAGCGGCTCATGGATCCCGAGCTGTCCAGGAGGAAGGAGACCCGGCTGGCGGCCGTGGCCTGCCGGTGCTTTTCGAGGGTGTCGCTCGCCTGGTCGGGGGTCAGGGCACGGGGCAGGGGCCCGGGGCCCGCCGACAGCAGCCCGGCCGGCGGGGACGGCAGGGGCGACCCCGGCGTGCTGCGGAGCGCCTCGCCCTGGAAGACCTTCCGGCCGTCGTCCGACGTGAGCCAGTCGTGGAAGCGCCGGACCGCCGCCTCCCGGTCGTTCTCGTCCCGGCGGGCGCCGTTCCAGCGGACGTGGACGAACACCGGGTCGAGCGCGGGCACGTCGTCGGGGTATTCCGCCACCCGGGTCACCCCGGTCTCCCCCACGCAACTGCGGTACTGCACGAGCGTGGGCTCGGCCACCAGGACCGCGGTGCGCCGGTCGGTGGCGCGTTCCTCGGCGGAATTCCCCCGGGCCAGTGCGCACACGAGATCCCGTCCCGTCGGGGCGGCCCGTCCCTGGCGGCGCTGCCCCATCTCGACGGTGCGCGGCGCGTCGGTGCGGTAGAGGCCGAGGGCCGCGGCCAGGCCGGCGTCGGTGAGCGCGGGGTCCGGCCGCCGCACCTCGGCCTGCTGGTTCCGTCCTTTCATCGCCGTCATCAGTTCGGCGAGTGTGCGGCCGGTGCGTGCGCCCGCGTGCTCGGCGAGCTGTTCGGGCAGCAGGAGCACCATGGGCGCGTAGGCGAGCGGTGTGGTGTCAAAGTCCAGGGTGAGCACCGACGACTGGTTGCCCGCCTCGTCCTGGGCGCGCCGCGCGCCGGCCGAGGACGCGGGGATCCACACGTCCGGTTGCGGGCCCACGGTGCCGACGGGGTTGAATCCGGCGCGGCCGACGTGCGCCCACTCGCCGTACTGGGTGCGGAAGGCCTCCACGGTCTCGGCAGCCCCCGCGCCGTAGACCGTGATGCCGGTGCGGCGGCAATGGTGTTCGTCCGTGTTGGCCCGGGAGGCGACGAAGCCGTCCGCGGCCTTGCGGGTGACCGGCAGCAGGTCGGGATCGGTGAGGACGCGCAGTTCGAGGGGCGGGTGGTTCGCGCAGGAGGCAGCGGGGCCTTCGCCCTTCGAATCGCCGGTGAGCAGCCACCAGACGACGGTTGCGACAGCGGCGACCACAGCGGTCGTCAGCGCGGCGAGGATCAGGCGGCGACGCCCGGACGGGGGTACGGCGGCCATGCCCGTTTCCCGTAGCGTACCGGCGCCGGCTCCTGTCCCGGCTCCGGTTCCCGCTCCGTCCCGCCCTTCGCCGTCCTCAGCCGGTTCCGGTGGGCGGGCGAGGATCTCGGCGGTCGCGGTGTCCTTGTGGCAGGCCTGGGGGCTCCAGCGCTTCCTGCCCACGGTCCGCCTGTCCTTGAGGCGGGCCGCGAGTCCTTCCTGCAGGGCCCCGAGGCCGACCGGTCCGCCGGAGTCGCCGGCGCCCTCGGCCAGGAGGCGTACGAGTTCCGCCGTGTACGGCGTGGGGGTGGCGGGGTCGCCGGCGTCGATGCGCTGGTTCTTCTGGACGGCCAGCAGCAGGGCGATGCGTTCCTGGTCCTGCTCGTCGAGTTCCTCCCAGGCGCCGGCCGCGTTGCCGGCGTAGCAGCAGTCGAGGATCACCACGGTGCGGCGGGGCCGCCGGACGCCGGAGGAGAGGCGGTTGAGCACGTCGTCCCAGCGGACCCAGCCGGGAAAGCTGGGCCCGCCGTGTTCGACCTTCGCGTCGCGCAGGCCCAGCAGCAGTCGGCCGTGGCTGTTGGTGCGGGTGTCGACGATGCCGTGCCCGGCGAAGTAGACGAGCAGCAGTCCGTCGGTGCGGTCCCGTGCGTGGCCGAGGCGGCTTTCGAACTTCTCCAGCCCGGGCGATTCGAGGGACTCGATCGCATCCTCGTCGAAGACTCCGCCCGCCCGCAGCGCTTCGCGCAGCTGGTCGAGGTTGTGCCGGACGGCCGCTATGTCACCGAGGTCGTCCGCGACTTCCAGGGGTCTTCCGCTGGAGTACTGCGTCACTCCGACGAGCAGGGCGCGGTTGCGCTGCCGCTCGTGCGGCTCAGGAGCCGCCATCGTGCTGATCCCGCTCGTCGTCCAGCTCTGCCCGGAACTGCGGCGGATCCTGGTCGCCGAGGGCCCGGCGGCTCGTACGCCATTCCTTGATGGAGTCCGCCACCCGGCTGACGAGCGTTGCCGCGACCGCCGAACCGCTCCAGTCGATCACATGGAGCACGATGTCCAGCAGCGGCCCCATGGGCGCGCCGCTCCCGGCGCGCCGTGGTGCACGCTTGACCTGCACCTGGTCCTTGAACTCCGGCTCTGCCTTGAGCCAGGCCTCCAGCGACGCGACGTCTCTTTCCTGCACGTGGTCCCCGGGTGCGGAAATACGTACGATGCGCCGTAATTCGCCCTCACGCTCGCCCTGCGCCATAAGTGGACATGGTGGCACGGAGCGTGTCGGTCGAGGAGAGGTGTGAAGGCATGTTCTTCCGGGGCTGCGGTGCGGGGGCTGCGGTGCCGGGGCAGGTTCAGCCCGGCAGTGCCGCTTCGAGTTGCGTCAGCTCCGCTGCGCTCAGCTCGATGCTCGCGGCCCGGGCGGAGTCCTGGACGGAGGCGGGGCGGCTGGCTCCCGGCACCGGGATCACCGCCGGGGAGCGGGCCAGCAGCCAGGCGAGGGCGATCTGCTGGGGGCTGACGCCGTGCTCGGCGGCGACGCGGTGGAAGGCGGTGCCCGCCGAGGCCGGGGCGGCGGGGCCGTCGAGGGAGCTGCGGGTGATGCCGCCGAGCGGGCTCCAGGGCAGGAAGGCCAGGCCGAGTTCGGTACTCAGCTGCAGCTCGGGCTCGCTGTCGCGGACTGCCGGCGAGTACTGGTTCTGTACGCAGACGAGTCCGTCGCCCAGGATCGCGTACGCCTGGTGGATCTGGGCGGTGGTGACGTTGGAGATGCCGGCGGCGCGGATCGTGCCGGCGTCCAGGAGCTCGCGCAGGGCGCCGACGGAGTCGGCCCAGGGGACGGCCGGGTCGGGCTTGTGGAGCTGGTACAGGCCGATGGCCTCGACGCCCAGGCGCCGGGCGGAGGCCCGGGCGGCGCGCTTGAGGTGCTCGGGGTGGCCGGTGACGGTCCAGCTGCCGTCTCCGGGGCGGCCGCGGCCGCCCTTGGTGGCCACGAGGACGTCGGAGGTGTCGCCGCCGTAGCAGGCCAGGGCGCGGGCGATGAGGAGTTCGTTGTGCCCTTCCTCGCCGGCGTGCCAGTGGTAGCTGTCGGCGGTGTCGATGAGGGTGATGCCGGCGTCGAGGGCGGCGTGGAGGGTGGCGACGGCGCGCTGTTCGTCCGGTCGGTGCTCGATGGACAGGGGCATGGCGCCCAGGCCGACGGCGCTGACGAGGGTGTTTCCGATGCTGCGGTGGCGCATGGTGGTTCGTGTTCCTTCAGAGGGTGGGGGCGGCGGATGCGGTGAGGGCTTCGGCGACGGCGCCGGGCAGCCAGTCGGCGGTGCGGGAGAAGGCGAAGCCCAGGTGCCGGGCGCGGGCGTTGCTCATGGCGTAGTGGCGGTCGAAGGAGAACGGTGAGGCGCTCTCGCCGTCGGCGACGGTCCGGTACAGGGGCCGGCGTCCGGTGCGTGCGGCGACGGCGGCGCTCAGGTCGCGTACGTCGAGAAGGCCGTCGGAGCAGGCGTTGAGGGGGCCGGTGAAGTCGGTGGCGGTGGCCGCCCACAGCAGCAGGTCCGCCAGCTCCTCGTAGTGGATGAACACCGTGGGCCGTGCCTGAGCGTGCACGGTGATCTCCTCGCCCCGGGCGATGCGCTCGACGTAGTGCGCGAGCCGGCCCGTGAACTCCTGGGCGCCGCCGCCGAGCACGTGGGCGCTGCGTACGGAGGCGAACGCGAAGCCGGGGGTGCGGGTGAGGACGGCTTCCGCCTGGCGTTTGCCTTCGGCGTAGTGCGCCTGAAGGTACGCCTCGTCGTGCCAGGGCAGATCGGTCGCGACCCGCCAGGCGGCCGCATCCACGCTCTCCTCCGGCACCAGGGTGTCCGCCGGCAGGGGCGCGAGGGCGGCGGTCGCCGGGTCGTAGACCTCGATCGTGGAGGTCATCACGTAGCGCCGGGTGCGGCCGGTGAAGGCGCGGGCGGCGATGGCGGCCTGCACGGGGGTGTAGCAGACCTGGTCGACGACGACGTCGAAGGTGCGGGTGCCCAGCGCGGCCGTCAGGGCGGCTTCGTCGTTGCGGTCGACGACGAGGTGCTCGACGCCGGCGGGTGGCCGGGTGGAGCCGCGGTTGACGACCGTGACCTGGTGGCCGGCGGCCTGCAGGCGCTGGACGAGGAGCTTGCCGAAGTACCGGCTTCCGCCGATGACGCAGATCTTTTGCATGCCTCCATCCTGAGGATCTACCGTCATCAGCAGAAGTGATCACTTACTGACGACGTATAAAGGCAAACTGTTGATCGACCTACAGCGGCTGCGCGTCCTGCGGGCGGTGGCCGAGCACGGCAGCTTCAACCAGGCGGCCGGCGCCCTGCAACTGACCCCCTCCGCCGTCTCCCAGCACGTGGCCGCCCTCGAACGCAGCCTCGGCACCCGGGTCGTCGCCCGCAGCACCCGCGGCGTCACCCTCACCCCGGCCGGCCGGATCATGGTCGGTGCCGCCGAATCGGTCGCCGCCGAACTCGCCCACGCCAGGCGGCAGGTCGACCGGCTCGGCACCGGACGCACCCGGCTCACCGTCGCCACGTTCTCCAGCGGGGGCAGGCTGCTGCTGCCCGGCGCGCTCGGCCGCCTCACGGCGGCGCATCCCGACACCGTGCTCCACGTCAGGGAGGGCGAGCCCGAGGACAGCCTGCCGCTGGTCCGCCAGGGCGCCGTGGATCTCGCACTCGCCTACCACTTCGACGGCCCGCTGCCCGGACAGCAAGGCCCGCACTCCGGTCTGCAGTGGACCGCGCTCCTGGAGGACCCTCTGCACGTGGTCCTGCCGACAGGACATCCTCTGGCCGGCCGCGAAGTGCTCGACCTGGCCGAGCTGGCGGCCGAGCCGTGGGTGCTCGGGTGCCTGAAGACCGAGGCGTACCTGCGCCGCTACGCCGAGCGTGCCGGCTTCGCCCCACAGGTGCGCGGTACGACCACCGACTACTTCTTCGCCCGCTCGCTCGTCGCCGCGGGCATGGGCGTCACCCTTGTCCCCTCCGTCGCACTGACCCCGCACGTGCCGGGCCTGCACGTCGTGCCGATCGCGTCACCGGTCCCGACCCGGCACATCGGCATCGCCACGATCGGCCGCCGGCGCGACCACCCCCAGGTCACGACCCTCGTCGACGCCCTTCGCGAGCAGGCTGCGGCGCTGAACGGGACGGGGTGATTCAGGGGACGTGGTGATCAGGGACGGGGTGATTCAGGGGCGGGGTGATGCCCTCGTGATTCCCTCAGTGCGCTGCCTCCTCGTCCAGCACCGGCTCGCACGCGGGTGCGGTGGCGCGGCGGGCGGACAGGGCCAGGAGACCGAGGACGACGAGGGCGGCCAGGGAGGTGGCGGTCAGGAGGGTCATCGCGGCCTGCATGCCGTCGGTGAACGTGCGCGCGAAGACCGCCTGGGCCTGGTCTGAGGTGAGGGAGGTGTGCTCGCGCAGGAGGGTGGCCGCCTGGTGGGTGTCGGCGACGACGTCCTTCGTCCAGGGACCCGGTGCGATCTGGTGGTCGATCAGTTCACCGGCCAGGGCGTGGTCGCTGCTGACGCGGTAGAGGTTGACGCCTGCCGCCAGGCCGATCGCGCCACCGAGGTTGTGGAAGGTCCAGGAGGAGCCCACGGCCAGGCCGGCCTGGCGTTCGGGAACGGCGGAGAGGGCGGAGACGGTGGCGGGGCCGAGGACGAGGGCCCAGCCCAGGCCCATGGCCACGAGGGCGAGGACGAGGTGGGGCATGCCGCTGCCGGGGGTGACGGCGGACAGCAGCAGGGCGGCGGCGGTGAACGCCGTGAATCCGGCGGCCAGGAGCCTGCGGGGGCCGTAGCGGTCGGTGAGCCGGCCCACGAAGGGCGAGAGGGCGGCCATCACGGCCGTGCACGGCAGCAGCAGCGCGCCGGTGGCGTAGCCGTCGTAGCCGCGGACGTCGCTGAGGTAGAGCGGGAGGAGGAACAGGACGGTGGCGTAGAAGCAGGCGAGGGCGAAGTCGGAGACGATGGCGCCGAGGAAGGCGCGGTGCCGGAAGAGGCCGAAGCTGATGATGGGGTCGGCGGCGCGGCGTTCGACGGCCTGGAAGGCGATCAGGGCGCAGGCGGCGAAGGCGAGGAGGCCGAGGGTGCGGGGGCTGGTCCAGCCCCAGGTGTCGCCGAGGGTGAAGGCGAGGACCACGGCGGGGATGCCGAGGCTGATCAGGACGAGGCCGGGCCAGTCCAGGCCGGGGCCGGCGTCCTCGTTGCGGGACTCGCGCACGCTGAAGGAGCACAGGCCCAGGGCGAGGGCGATCAGGGGGACGTTGAGCCAGAAGACCCACTGCCAGCCGAGGGCGGAGACGATGACGCCGCCGAGGAGGGGGCCGATGGCCAGGCCGAAGCCGTTGACGCCGTAGAGGGCGCCGATGGCGCGGCCGCGCCGGGCGGCGGGGAAGGCGTTCTGGACGATGGCGCCGGTGGAGGTGTACAGGATGGCTCCGGCGGCGCCCTGGACGAAGCGGAAGGCGATGAGCCAGCCGGTGGTCGGGGCCAGCCCCGCGCCGAGCGAGGCCAGGCCGAAGACGACGGTTCCGGTGTAGAGGACGCGGCGCCTGCCGTAGGTGTCCGCGAGCCGGCCCATGGTCACCATGAACATCGGCAGGGCGACGATGAAGATGTTGACGATGAGCTGGAGATCGGTCACGGAGGCGCCGAGGTCGGCCTGGATCTGCGGGGCGGCCGTGTTGACGATGGTCAGGTCGATGCAGCCGAGGAAGCTGATCAGGCCGACTCCGGCGAAGGCCCACCATGTGCGGTCGGTCGTGGGTGTCACAGTCCTTGTCCTCTACGTCCTCTACACCGGGGTTGGGCAGCGGCCCGTGCTGCACGGGATCGTTGCGTCGGATCGTTGCGTCGGATCGTTGCATCCGTTGCGTCGGTCCGTTGCGCGGGCCGGCTGCCGGTCGGTCAGGCGGCCAGTCCGGGGCTCAGGGCGCGCTTTTTGAACCTCAGGGACAACCATGCGGCCTTGCCGGGGAATCCGGTGGCGACGAATCGCCGACGGGTTTCGGCCATGGCGGTGGTCATCGGTTGCGGGTAGATCACATAGTCGTGTCCTCGGTGCGCCCAGGTGGGCATGATCAGGGGCAGTTCCTCGATGAGGTAGGCCAGGCAGTCGTGGAACGCCGCGAGGGTGTCCGTGTCGGGCCGGCGGGCCAGGAGCCGGTCCAGGAAGCGGGCGACCGTGGCGTGCACGGCCTGCCGGTAGTCGGGCTCGTGGTGGTAGGCGTGCTCGATGCGTTCCCGGAAGACCGGGTACATCGGGTCGCGCAGGGCCTGGTCCCAGCGCAGCACCGGGTGGCTCATGGTGAGCCGGTCCAGGATCGCGGCGTTGCGGGCGAGCCAGGCGTCGCCGGCGGCCAGTGCCTGCGCGTACGCCTGCTCGGGCGGCAGGCCGGTGTAGTTGGTGCGTTGGAGGGTGTCGGCGACGGCGATGGTCACCTGGCCGAATCCGCTGCGGTTGGCGAGGTCGACGGTGGCCTGGAGTTTGTCGCCCTCGTGGTAGCGCTGGCCGACGCTGATGAGCAGCACGGCCTTCCTGCCGTGCAGGGGCAGCTGTTTGGCGTCTTCGCCGAAGCCGGCCTTGGTCCGCCCGAGGGCGGGTGGCGCGGTGGTGTCGTTCACCGGCTCGTTCACCGTCAGCTCCACAGTTCCAGGGGACGGGCGGTCCCGTAGTAGCCGATGAAGTGGCCGAGGGTGATGCGGGGCTCGTCGCCGGAGGGGCGTACGGCGTGGATGCGGCGGGGGTTGAGCAGGAGCAGGTCGCCGGGTGCGGGCTTGACGACCTGGGCGGGCGGGCCGATCCTGGCGCGGTCGATGCCCCAGGTGCGTCCGCCCATGAGCCGGCCGTAGACCTCCTCGCCCGGCTCGGTCCCCCACAGTTCCAGCTCGCCGCCGGTGCGCGGGATGTTGAGGTAGATGTTGGCGGAGAGCTGGGCCTTGAGGTGCAGGGCGTGGCCGGCGGGCAGGTTGCGCTCCAGGGCGTCGGTGTGGGGGTTGAGGTCCACGTCCTTGTGCTGGTAGCGGCAGATGCCGACGAACGCCTTGCGGCCGTCCATGTGCATGAGGTGGGCGCCGGCTTGCCAGGTCTCCTCCAGCAGCAGGCGCAGCACGTCGCTGGGTGAGGCGTAGGGGGCGAACAGCTCGCGCATGCGCTGGATGCCGGCGCGGGCCTGGTGGTGGTAGTGCTCGCGGGAGGCGTCGTCATGGACCTCGGAGTAGGCGTAGCCGATGCGCTGGAACTCGGTGGCCTGGGTCAGAGCGCCCCGGTCGGGGTGGTCGATGAGCTTGCGGCGGGCCGGGGCGAGGGCCTCGGCCGGGACGAAGCCGGGGACGTGCACGGCCAGTGCCGTGCCGTCGATCAGGGAAAGGATGTCCTCCTGGGACAACCGGGCAGGTGTGGTGCGCGTGACGTTGATGATGGTCCCCCGTTGGTGCGGCCCCGACCGGATCGAGCGGTACGGGGCGTTGTGCCGTACTTCCATGGTGCTGGGGGCATCCACCCGGATCGTCCTGCTCTGCGATGATCTGACGGTGCGTCCTGGGGCTGGCCCGGCGTGCCCGGGCTCCTGCCACGGGCGGAGCTCACGGGGGCGTACGGCTCCTCCCGCCGTGACGCGCCCGGGGCGCACGCGGCACGGCATGCGCGGGACCGCTGCCACCACACGCCGACGCGGGCCGCCCCGCCGGTCTTTCGAGCGTGCCCTCACCACCCGTCGGCGGTCATTCCTGGGGTACCGGTCGTCCGATCTGGTCGTGCAGGGCGAAGCGCTGGACGAACGCGGCGAAGCCGTAGGGCAGTGACGCCGCCAGGTGTGCGCGGCGTTGCCAGGCACCGCGTTGTTGGAGCATGACCAACGCCTGCTGAACGTGGTCCGGGTATTCCAGGGCGTGCAGGCGCACCATCTCGAGAATCATGGACTCGGGCAGGTGGACGGTGCCGAAACGCAGGCAGTTGTGCACCATCGCGGTGCGGGCCGCGCCGAGGAACGCGGTGCACTCGTCGGGCGGTTTGAAGCGGTGCGTGATCTCGATGGCCGTGGTGTGCACGATCTCGGCACCGGCCCGCCACGCCCGGACGCTGAATTCGGGTTCGAAGCCGCCGTAGTGCACCATTCCCTCGTCGTAGCCGCCGAGCCGGGTGAACAGCGCGCTGTCGACGACCGTTCCGGCGCTGGAGGCGATCTGCACGTGGCGGGCGGGGTCGGCCGGTGCCGCAGTGTTCCATCGCGTGCCCATGTAGGGGACGACGAGGCGGCAGCCGTGGCCGCGCCAGTCGGAGGCCCGGTCCCGGACGGTGACGGAGACGATGCGTCCGGGCGCGACGAGGCGGAGCGCTTCGTCGTCCCAGCCGGCGGAGAAGGCCGTGTGGGCGTCGGTGATGAACAGCAGCCGGCCGCGGGCGTGCCGGGCGGCGAGGTTGCGTGCGGCGCCGACGCCGAGGTGCTGCTCGGAGCGGATGACGCGGGTACGGCGCCGGTCCGCTGCATCGGTGATGCGGGGCCGCCGGCCGGCGGTGGAGGAGTCGTCGACGACGACCACTTCGACGCGGTCGGGTGCGGCTGCGGCCGTCAGGGCCGAGGCGACGGTCGCCCCGACCCTGTCACCCTCGTCGCGCGCCGGCAGGACGACGCTGATGGCGGGCGTGGAGGTGTCCGCCGGCCGGTGGCTCACAGGGTGCGGCCGCCGGTGATGGTGATGGTGTGGAGGGTGATGGTGACGTACTCGCCGCGGGTGCGCGGCAGGAGCTGATCGGCGTGGAGCAGCCGGCGGCGTGCCTCGCCGGTCAGGCCGCAGCGGTCGGCCAGTGCGGGGGCGCCGTCACGCAGTTCGCGCAGGACGTCCGGATCCTCGGCCGCCGTCTGCAGGACCTGCTGCAGTGTCCTGGTCATGGTGTCTTCCTTTCCCTGTCGGGTGCGGTGGGCGGGGTGGGCCCACCGGTGGTGCGGGCCGCCAGCGGACGGTCGGCGGCAGGCGGTCGGCGTGCGCGGCGATCCGGTCGGCGTGCGGCAGCAGATCGCGGATGAGGCGGCGCAGTTCCTCCTCGATGGGGGCGGAGGGGCGAAATCCCAGCCTGGGCAGCTCGTTGCTGTCGGGCCGGTAGTGGTGGCCCTCCGCCTCGGCCCGGGGGTTGGCGACGGGCAGGATGCGCGCGTCGATGCCCAGGCAGTGCGCGGCCGCCCGGACGAGTTCGGCCAGTTCCGCCACGGAGCGCACATCGCGCAGTTGGTTGAAGACCCGGTACGCGCCGGGCTCCGGGGGGTTCTCCAGGGCGAGCGTGAGGCACTGGAGGGCGTCGGCCAGCGACAGGACGCCGCGGCGCTGGGTGCCGGAGCCGTAGGGGCTGAGGGGGTGGCCGATGACGGCCTGGCAGCAGAAGCGGTGCACCGCGGTGCCGAAGGCCTCGTCGAAGTCGAGCCGGCTGCTCAGCCGGGGATCGCCGGCCGGGCACCAGCTGCCGTACACGACGCCCTGCATCACGTCGGTGGCGCGCAGGCCCCACAGGCGGCAGGCGAATGCCACGTTCTGCGAGTCGAAGACCTTGCTCCAGTGGTACCAGGAGCCGGCCTGCCGGGGGAACGGCAGCGTGTCGCGCCGGCCGCGGAACTCCACCTCGAAGAAGCCCTCGGGGATGTCCATGTCCGGGGTGCCGTACTCCCCCATGCTGCCGAGCTTGACGAGGTGGGCCTCGGGGCAGTGGTCGCGCAGCGCGAACAGCAGGCCGAGGGTGCCCGAGACGTTGTTGTCCTGCACGAACTGCGCGTGCCGGTGGTCGATCATCGAGTACGGCGCGGAGGGGCATTCGGCAAGGTGCACCACCGCGTCCGGCGCGAAGGCCGCGAGCGCACGCCCCAGCGCGTTGTGGTCGCGCAGGTTCGTCGGGGTGAAGGGCAGAGAGGTGTCGAAGTGCTCCCGGAAGGCCGCGAGCCGCTCGTCGATCGGCGCGACGGGCACGGCGCTGTCCGATCCCATTTCCGCGACCCATGCGCGCCGCAACAGGGCATCCACGCCGGCCGTCTCGTGGCCCCGCGCGGTGAGGTGCTGCGCGAGCGGCCAGCCGAGATACCCGTCGATCCCCGCGATGAACACCCGCATGGCACCGACGCCCCCCTCCCTGGCGGAAGTGGGCCACGCGTGCGTGGCTCGCCTCCAGCACAGCACGGAAAAGGGGAAGTAAAGCCGAAATTCACCCGAATGAGGGTATAGAAGGTGGGGGTGTCACGCCCCCGCCGTCCCGCTTCGGCGCGGCGCCACCGGCTCGTCGTCAGCGAGCCCGGTGAGGGCCAGGACGGCGGCGTGCTCCTGGGGACCGAGGCCGAGCGGCTGCTCGCCGCGTTCCTCGGATGCGGCGTACAGGTGGCGCTGGCCCTCGGCCCAGGCGCGCAGCACATCGCGGGCCTGGTCGGGGGTGAGGTCGAGTGCGGCGGCGGCCTCGTTCCAGGTGGCACCGAGCCGCAGGGCGTCGAAGAGGTACATGCCGCGGCCGTGTTCCATCTCGCGGCAGACGGCTTCGCGCAGGGCCAGCACCGCGAGGGCGTCGGCGGCCGTGGCCGGGGCGGCGTCGTGCGGGGCGCCGGCGGGGAGCAGGCGGTCGGTCAGCCGGTCGGCATGCTGCTGATGTTTCTGCGCCAGCCATGTCAGCGGCGTGGCCGGAGGGACGTCGCCGGGCCGGGAGACCTGGAGCTCTTGCCAGTGGTGGTACGCGTCGGTGCTCATGATCACCTCTGTCCGGGGATCCGCTCCGATTCACTTCCCGCGCAGGGCTGTCGCGTACACCGGTGTACGCCATGCGCCACGCGGGAGGACCCCCTCGCGCGCCGGGGAGGGGGACGCTGCCGCCGGCCGCAGCCAGGGCGTGTCGACCGTCAGGACGATCTTTCCTTGCACACGTCCCGTCTCGCTGAGGGCGTGGGCCTCGGCGGCCTTCTCCATGGGCAGGACGTGGTCGACGGCGGACCGCAGGGCGCCGCGTTCGACCAGAGCGGTGACCTCGTTCAGGTCGGCGCCGGACGGGGTGAAGCCGAACTCGACGTAGCGCAGGCCGCGGTCGCGGGCCCGCTCACGGACGGCCGTGCGGTCCGGTCCGGTGCCGCGTATGTCGATGAGGATCCCGTCGGGGGCGAGGGTCTCCAGCGACCGCGGTCCGTAGTCGCCGCTGATGGGGTCGAGGACGATGTCGATGTCGTGTGCCACTGCGGCGAAGTCCGTGGTGGTGTAGTCGATGAGTTCGTCGGCACCCAGCTCCTTCAGGAAGCCGTGCTTGTCCTCGCGTGCCGTGCCGATGACGTAGGCGCCGTGGGCCTTGGCGATCCGGACGGCGAGGTGGCCGACTCCACCGGCCGCCGCGTGGACGAGCACCCGCTGCCCGGCGCGGATTGCCGCCACGCGCACGAGCGGTTGCCAGGCGGTGAGACCGGCGGTGGGCAGTGCGGCGGCGTGCACCGGGTCGAGGCCGGCCGGGGCGGGTGCCAGGGAAGTCTCGGGGACGGCCACGTACTGGGCGTAGGCCCCGCGCGGCGGGAGGACGACCCCGTAGACGGCGTCGCCCGTGCGGAATCGGCCCGCCTGTTCGCCGGTGGCCTCCACGACTCCGGCGAGGTCCAGGCCGAGGGTGAACGGCGGTGGGCCGAACCGGCGCAGGTGCCCGGCGCGCCGTTTCCAGTCGGCCGGGTTCACCCCGGCGGCGCGGACCCGCACCAGCACCTCGGGGCATCGTGGTGCCGCATGACGAAGATTCGCCGGACACGCCCTAGCTTGGAGGCGCGTCCTCGATGTCCGAGATGAGCTTGGTGCTCAGGTCGCTCTGCACTGCCAGCCGGGTGCGTCCGGCGTCGGGGCCGGTGCCCCAGGTGAGCGTGACGGTGGTGAACAGGTGTCCGGCGCCGGAGTCGTGGTAGCGGACGTCCCAGTGCGTGGGGACGTCCTGGGCCCGTAGGACGCCGTCGGCGTGGTTGACCTCTTCCCAGGCGGCCAGCCGCCCCCGGAGATCTTCGGTGAGGTAGTGGGCGCGCAGTTCGTCGCCCAGGTCGTCGGTTCCGTCGGAGACGGCGTCGATGTAGGCGCCGTAGAAGTCGGCCACGCGGTCGACTGCGGAGTCCGGGCTTCCGCCGCGGACGACGTCGTTCGCCTGCTCGTCCGGCATGAATTCCCCCTTGAGGCAGTGCTGTTCGGTCCCCCGCCCGGCGACAATCTGCCCTTGTTCTGGCGGAATCAGTCCTTTGCAGTGACATATAGCCGAACGTGATGGTCTGGCCCTTGTCCGTCTCCCGGGCGGCTGACGGGGCGTCGGCCGCGGGCCCGTGGGGGCGACGAAAGGGCCCCTATGATGCACCGATGACGTCGATCAAGCAGTTCCAGGTCACCTTCGACTGCGCAGAACCCGAGCGCGTCGCTCGTTTTTGGTGCGAGGTGTTGGGCTACGTCGCCCCGCCGCCCCCGGAGGGGTTTGCCACGTGGGAGGAGTTCCATGGCAGCCTGCCTCCCGAGCAGCGGGGTGCATGGTTCGCCTGCAGCGATCCCTCGGGTGTGGGTCCGCGGCTGTTCTTCCAGCGCGTTCCCGAGGGCAAGGTCGTCAAGAACCGGGTGCACCTCGACGTGCGGGTCGGCACCGGGCTCGTGGGTGAGGAGCGCCTGGCCGCACTCGAGGCCGAATGCGCACGCCTGGTCGCGCTCGGCGCGGCACGCGTGCAACTCCTGCCCGCCGATGACGAGAACGAGTCGTGCATCGCGATGCAGGATGTCGAGGGCAACGAGTTCTGCCTCGACTGAGTGGTCGCGAACGGGTGAGGGCCGCCCGGCTCGTCGGCGGCGGGGAGCCGGCGAGCCGGGGGTCCCGGCGTCACAGGGCCTGGGGGAAGTCGAAGACGCGCTCGGGGTCGTACTGCCGCTTCAGCTTGGTCAGTCGGTCCGCCGCGTCGCCGTAGTAGGCGGTGCGCCAGTCCTTCAGGCCCGGGTCCGTGTAGTTCTGGTACGCGGCGCCGGAGGCGTGGGGGCGCATCGCCGCGTGCATGCCGTCGAGCCAGGCGGTCTGCGCCGCTCCCGTCCCGCCGGCCGCCCATGACGTCAGATACTGGGCCAGCATCCGCGACCGGCGGTGCACGAAGGCCGTTCCCAGCGGCTTGATGCGGTTGATCGCCCCTCCCAGGGCCGTCAGTTGCACCGAGATTCCCCCGCCCTTGACGCCGCGCCCGAATCCTTCCACCTGGTCGAGCAGGGTGCGTACGCCCGTCGCGTCCAGCGAGCGGTCGAAGAAGTCCGAGCGGGCCGTGTACGTCTCGCGCTCCAGTTGGCCGGAGGACTCGCGGCCGGGCGTGGTGCCCGGCAGGTGGCACTGCTCGGTGGACTTGTCGCCGCAGCCGGCGTAGGCGCGGACGGTGTCGAGGTAGGAGTGGCGTCGCAGGCGGGGGGTGCCGATGCCGGCGCTGCCGCCGCTCGCCGCGGCCACTTTGCCGGTCAGTTCGTCGAGGGCGTTCTCCAGGTCCCCGTACGAGCCGATCGTGAACGCCGCCACGGAGATGTGGGGCGAGCCGCCACCGGCGGCCGACAGGTCGCAGGCGGACCAGATCTCGTCCGGCCGGCTCGGCCCCCACTCCTGCCAGGCCTTGAGGACGGCCGCGGCCTTGGACCAGGGGAAGGAGACGTAGCCGGTCACTCCCTCGCCCACGGGGCGGGTACGAAAGCGCAGTTCGGTGACGACGCCGAAGTTGCCGTTGCCGGCGCCGCGCAGGGCCCAGAAGAGGTCGGTGTGGTTCCACATGGCGTCGCAGTCGATGGTCCTGCCGTCGGCGGTGACGAGGGTGGCGCCGGTCATGTTGTCGCACGTGAGGCCGTAGGCACGGGACAGGATGCCGTGGCCGCCGCCCAGGGTGAGCCCGGAGACACCGACGGTGGGGCACGAGCCGGCCGGGATGGTGACGCCGTGCGCGGCCAGCGACGTGTAGACGTCGACGAGTTTGGCGCCGGCACCGATGACGGCGGTGGACGCGGAGGGCGTACGGATGCTCTTGAGCCGCGAGACGTCGATGACGAGCCGGTCGTTGCCGCTGGACCAGCCGGCGTAGCTGTGACCGCCGTTGCGTATGGAGACCGGTATGGAGAAGCGGCGGGCGAAGCCCAGGACCGCGGAGACGTCCGCGGTGCCGGCGACGTAGGCGATCGCGGCGGGGCGCAGCCCGTCGAAACGGGTGTTGTACAACTGGCGGGCGGCGGTGTAGTCGGCGTCGTCGGGGCGGACGAGGCCGCCGGCGAGGCCCTTGCCCAGAGCGGTCCAGTCGGCGGCACCGGCCTTCTGCGCACCGGCCGCCCCCGCCCTGCCGATGGCGACTGTGGTGCCCCAGGCGGCGGTCGCCGCCGCTCCGGTGCCTGCTGCCAGGAGTGTGCGCCTGCTGATGGCCATGCCGAATACCTGCCTTGGTGCTGTGCGTGTGCGCCCATGCGCTTGACCGGGTCCCCGTTGATCAAACAGATGGTGCGGGCCGGGGAAGTGGTTCCGCTGTGCTGCGCGTTCGTGCGGAACCCCGTGACATTGCCGGCGGCCCGGACAGGCGTAGCCTGGAAGTAGTGGAGCACGGGTTTCGCCCCTGCTCGCACCGTGTGACATGTCAGCGCACGCCCTCTCGGCAGTGCGCCGGCGCCGGGAACCCGCCGAGCCTGCCGGCGGTTTCCTCACGCTCGTGGGCCCGAGGCAGAAAATTTTCGTGGACGGCTTCTCGCACGACGTCTCCCGGGGTTCTCCGGCGCAGCCGTAACAACTCCTCCTTCACTCCTCCTTCGAGGAGGGAGACCCATGGTCGAGTACGAGACCCATTACGCGAAGGCCGATGCGGGGCGTGCGCGCGAGCTCGCCGCCACCACGTCCCCGTACACGATCGCTGTGCAGTTCCTCGGCGGGTTGAACGAGACGCAGAAGGCCGCGTTCGCCAAGGCGGCGGACCGCTGGGCGAAGGTCATCGTCGGGGACCTGCCGGACGTGAGCGTCGACGGCGAGGTCGTCGACGACCTGCTCGTCCTGGCCCAGGGCACGTCGATCGACGGGCCGGGGAACATCCTGGGAGAAGCGGGACCGACGGTGCTGCGACCGGCGAACGGGCCCGGCGCGTTCCTGCCCGCGAAGGGCGTGATGTCCTTCGACACGGACGACCTGGAGCAGATGCAGACCAAGGGAACGCTGGTGGACGTGATCACCCATGAGATGGGGCACGTCTGCGGCATCGGCACCCGCCCCTGGACGGAGAAGGGAGTGCTCCACGGGGCCGGCACCGACAACCCCGTCTTCCGCGGCCAAAGAGCCATGGAGGAGTACGGCAAGCTGGTCGGCGCGGGGCAGCCGCGGCCCGTACCGGTGGAGAACCAGGGCGGAGCGGGAACGCGTGACGGGCACTGGCGCGAGACGGTGTTCGCCAATGAGCTGATGACCGGCTTCGTCGCCAGTCCCCCGAACCCGCTCAGCCGTCTGACGGTGGCCAGCCTGGGCGACATCGGCTACGTCGTCGACATCGAGGCCGCCGACGCGTACATGCTGCCCAACCACCTGGAGATGGCCGAACGGGGCGAGCTGCGCACCCACGCGGCGCCCGTCGGCGCCGGCACGGTGCAGCGCACCATTCCGGTCGTCCTGCCCGAGGACAGCCTGCTGGCGGCGGCGTGAGGATGCACGCTCATGAACGGTGAGCGCGAGCGGCGGGCCCCAGGCGGGCACGAGGACGCGCGGGGAGAGGAGAAGCGCGCCGTCCTGAGGCCCGACGCCACCGTCCTCGGCTCCGAGGCGGTCATTCCCCGCGACAACGTCGTGCGGCCGGCGCCCAACCGGTTCAGCCACGTCCTCGAGGAGGTGCACCCGTACTGGTTCGAGCGGTCCGAGCGGGCTCCCGAGCCCGACGGAATGCTGCCGGCCGGGACCCCGGTGCTCCTCCTGCGCGAGGAGGGCGACCACTGCCGGGTGGTCACCGGGACCGGGCTCTACGTCACCGTCGGCCGGGCGAACCTGCGGAGGCTGCCGGAGAACAGGTGACGTCGGCAGGTCCGGTGTCGTGGCACAGGGCCTTGCCGACGGCGAGGTGGCCCGCGATGCGGAATGCCAGTTCGTGGGAGCCCCACGCATGGGCCCGGGCCTGGCGCAGCACCACCCGCGTGGCGGGCACGATGCCGTGTTCGGGCAGGCGCAGTTGCTCCTCGATTCCCGCGGCGACCGCTGCGAAGAAGCGCGGCACATCGTCCGCCGGTTCGTACGCCGGCGTCAGCCCCTCGGCCACTTCGAAGGCAAAGCCCTCGGGCGCGGGCTCGAAGTCCACGGTGATCTCGGCGAAGTGCGGCGCGCAATTGATCCTGCGGTGCAGTACGTGCACGCCACGGATCGGATGGGGCGGGAAGCGGGGCGGCGTCTGCGTCATGGCCGCATGCTACGTCTGTCCGGGAGGGGTTTTGGCCGCGGTGACGTAGGTGAAGGGCGCGCAGACCCCGGCGCTGTGGTGGGCGGCCGCCACCAGGGCCAGGGTCAGACGTTTGCGGGGCTTGACGTCCAGTGCGGACGTGGCGTGGAGTGCGCCCAGCGCGATCTCGCTTCCGCAGCCGACGGCCGCGTAGCCGTCCGCCGGTTCGGCTATTTGGTAGTCGTCGTAGATGACGAAGAGGCGGCCGTGTATCCCCACCAGGAACGTTCCGGCCTGCTCCTGTTCGGAGTCCTTGCGCGCCCAGCCGCCGTTCTTCAGGCAGGTGCGCAGCTTGTCGACGAAGACGGTGGCCATGAACCCGTCCAGGTCGCCCTTGGGCTTGGGCGCCTTGAAGGCGTGGTGCAGGAGTTGCCCCATGCGGAAGCTGGTGGTGAAGCCCATGGCGTAGGGCCCGTTGCGGAAGATCTTCGGGTCCCGGCGGACGGTGATCCTGAGGCCGGACACGCCGGCCGAGTCCCCGCCCAGATGGACGCGGTCGTTGTGCACGAGCCCCACGATCACGGTCACGTTCTCCCCCTCCGCCGTGCCCCCTTTCGATCCTTCGCAGGAGGAAGCGGGCGGAAACCAGGCGGCGGCTGCCCGCACTCCCGAGGGCGTTGCCGGCGGATCATGCAGTGCCCCGCGCCCCTTACGGGGCGCCGTGGTGGCGCGGGACGACGATCCGCCGGACACGGCCTAGCGTGCTCGGCGCTGCACTGCCCGGGCGATGACGAGCTGGGCGGGGTCCAGGGCGGTGGCGCCGTCCTGGATCTCCCACAGGGTGTTCTGCAGGATCCGTCCGACGGTCCAGCCGGCGGCGCGCCGCCGGTCGAGGGCGAGGACGGCGGTGAGGTGGTCGAAGCCGCGGAGCACGGCCCGTTCGGGGTCGGCGGAGGCGATCGCCTCGTCCAGGCGGGCGTCCAGGGCGGGCCACAGCTCGAACGCCGGGTCGCCTGCGAGGGGTTCGGGGTCGATGGCCAGCCAGGGCCGGCGCTCGCCGGCGAGGACGTTGCCGTCGTGCAGGTCCCAGTGCAGCAGGCGGTCGCCGGCCTCGCCGGCCAGTTCCGCCACGGCGCTGGCCCAGGAGTGCAGGAGGTGCTGCTCGGTGGAATCGTGCAGCGCGCGTACGGCCCGGGGCACCTCGTCCAGCATGGCGGCGGCGATGTCGGCCAACTGCCGCAGACCTTGCGGGGCGGGCACGGCTGTCAGACGGGCCATCAGCTCGGCCAGTGTCTGCAGCGCGGCGCGGCTGTCGGTCAGGGAGGCGAGGGTACGGGAGGCGTCGAGGCGTTCCAGCAGCTGGGTGCCGCTGTCCTCGTCGTGGTCGAGCAGGCGGACGGCGCCGTCGCCGTTCCAGGCCCGCAGGCCGGCCGCGACGCCGGCGGTCTCCTCACGGGGCTGCTGGAACTTCAGGACGGCCGGGGTGCCGTCGGCGCGCAGGACGGGCAGGACGAGCGAGGCCATGCCGTGGGTGGGCGGGCCGTCCGGGCGCAGGTCCCACCGGTCGAGGAACTCCTCGCCGAGGCGGGGCAGGCCGGTGAGCCAGGCGCGCGCTTGGGGGCCGTTGGCCCCGTACGAGAGGGCGAAGGCGTCGGGGACGCGGAGGGGTGGTGTGGCGGGCATGGGTGGGTTCTCCTTCGCGAGGCCGGTGGTGAGGGCGGGCGGGCGAAGGAGTGCGGGGGCGCTCGCTGACGAGGTCGGGCGCCGTTGCGGCGGCGAGGTCATGGCATGCGCGCCAGGGTACTTGGGAGCGCGGGTGACGCTGAAGCGAATATCTCCGGCTTTCCTGCGCGTACGCCACCGCCGGGGCCCCGGGCCCCGGCGGCACGGTCGTCAGGGCCTCAGCAGGCCGTCCATCTGCTCCCAGCCCGACCAGGGTTTGCCGGTCGCGGCAGGGCCGCCGGGTCAGGCGGGGCTCTTTCCGGCCGGTGGTCCGGCCAGCCCACCGGCCGGGAGGTCGACCGTCGTGGTGACGCGGATGAGAGCGGGCCGGCGGGGGACGGAGGCGAAGCCGAAGCGAACGGGGGGCTCGACTCGGCTGAGCCCGCCCAGGCTCGTGCCTTCCCACTGCCCTGTCGTCATGACGATGGGCCGCAGGTCGTGGATGCCGTAGAACTCCCGGCGGCCGGCACGCCCGCTTCCGCAGGTCCGCAGCCCCAGCATCCGGGCCGGCAGGTCGGCGCAGCGGATCCATGCGGGACGAGCGGCCAGCGCGGGCGGTACCAGGCGCAGGAGGCGTCCGGGCAGGCCGAGGGGGCCGGTGGTGAAGTGCCAGGTGAGGGAGTCGCTGATGACCGACCAGTCGTTCCCGGCCCGCTGGACGGTGACCGGCTCGACGCGTACCCGGTCGAAGGCGTAGGTGGAGGCGATGAATGCGGCCGTACGGTCGGTGGGGGCGAGCAGCAGCCGGGTGCCGTCGGCGTGTTCGACCATGACGTCGCTGAACGCGCCGAAGGGAGTGCGGGGCCAGTGCCCCAGCACGATGCGGGTGCCGGTGGAGGTGCCGGCTCCCGCGATCCAGCCGTCGAACCGCAGCCGTTGCTTTGCCATGGCGCCCCGGTGGTCACCCGTCCTTGCCGCCGCCCATGGCCTTGCGGACGATGTCACGGGTACGGTCCATCACCGCGGCCATGGGGCCGAGCATCACATTCCTGGCCCGGGACTCCACGCCGGGGTGCGGGTGGGTCGGGGCCATCGCTTCGGCTGCCCTGACCGCTGTGGCCATGGCCGCCAGCCGGGCCGGGGAGAGGTTCGCGCGCAGTTGCCCGAACTCCATGCGCTCCTCCATCTCGGCGTGGGTGAGCACCGACTCCTGCAGGGAGATGAGCGCAGGAGCGAACCGGGGGTCCTCGACGTCCATGTCCTCCAGACGGCCGAGGGCCTCCTTGGCCCTGCGCTCCTCCTTCAGCCGGGCGTCGACCAGGTGGTCCCCGGCCCCGCCGAGGGCCTGCCGTGCCGAGGGGTGCACGACCTCCTCCTCGGCGGTCTCGTGCACGGCCAGCAGCCGTACCAGTTCCCTGAACGTCTCGCGGCGTTCGTCGCCGCTCGTGGCGCGCACCCGCTGGAAGAGCCGGCGGATGCGTTCGTGCTGCTCCTCGAGCAGCGTCACGACGTCGTCGTGCGGGTCCTGGTCGGTCCCCTCACCGGTGGTGCTCAGGTCTGGGGCCGCTTGCCGTGGTTGGCGCCCTTCATGCGGGACTTCTTCTTCTTGCGACGCCGTTTCGAGGACATGCCGTCCCTCCTCTCGCATGCACTTCCGACCAATTTATCCTTCTTGGGCGGGATACGCCGGTCGGACGGCGAGCTGCAGGGGAAGCGGTGGGCCGATTGCGTCAGTGCCTGCCGGCCGGGACCGGCCGGCGTGCGTCCGGTGCCGTCAGGTGCTCGGCGCCCTTGGGCACCGGGACGGCTGCGAAGGCGGCGTTCTGCTGCTCCTGGAGCTCGCGCTTGCGCTGCGGCGACGTGGAGGGCAGGCGCTGCTCCTCGTACAGCTTGTGGGTGACTTCCTGGGCGTGCTTGCTGGCCGGGGTGTGGAACTGCACCTCGAAGCGCTGGCCGGAGCGCGGTGCCCGCCATGCGCTGTTGATGGCCTTGTAACCGTCCTTGCGCTCCCAGGTGTTCGACCACTTGACGCTGCCGTTGCCCCAGGCGACCAGGGTGGCGGAGGCGGTCCGCACCCCGGCGGTGTACCTGCGGTCGGGCCACTGCAGGGTGTAGCGGACGGAGTCGTTGACCGTGGTGAGGACTTCGTTCACGTTGTGTCCCGGCGACTCCTTGAGGGCGGTGGCCACCTTGCGCTTGAGGGAGTCGGGCGACTTCAGACGGTGGTCGAAACCGATCACCTCGGCGTGGCTGAGCCGGGCGGCGGCCCGTACCTGCGGGCTGATCGACCGCTCGGCCTTGCGCGCGTGGGCCCAGTACGCGTCGACCTTCTTGTTGTCGGCGGCATTGAGCGAGAGGCCCTCCTGGTGCCAGCCCCCGCCACCGGGGGCGGCGTGCACCGCGCCCATGCCCAGAGCGGTGGCCAGTGCGGTCGCGGTCGCTGCCGTGGTGACGGTGGTCCTGATGCTCATGGGTGCGTCGTCGTCCTCTCCGGGCCTGTGTGATCTCCGGCGGACGACTCAAGCAGAAGGGGCAGGCGCGGCAGGGCGCAGCGGGCGGGATTCAGCCTTTCGGGACATGCGCAAGGCCGTGGTCTTCCTCGGGGTGAGGTCGATCAGTAGGCGGAGTTGACGTTGTCCATGGAGCCGTACTTGTCGGCGGCGTAGTTGCAGGACGCGACGATGTTGGCGACCGGGTCGTAGA